>NZ_LDJP01000079.1 GCF_001431505.1 Stenotrophomonas daejeonensis | reverse complement strand
AGGGGCGGATGAGGGTACGGGCAAAGCCTCGTGCAGTTGAACATTGCGAGGGCTTCGTCCCGTACCCTCACCCCAACCCCTCTCCCGACGGGAGAGGGGCTTTTATCTCCCCCCTCCCCGCACGCAACGGAAAATCCCATGACCACCCGCCGCTTCCTGCAACTGGACGTCTTCGCCCCGCGCCCCGGCACCGGCAATCCACTGGCCGTGGTGCTCGACGCCGAAGGCTTGGACGATGCCGCCATGCAGGCCATCGCCCGCTGGACCCGCCTGCCGGAAACCACCTTCGTCTTCGCCCCCACCGCGCCGGGCAGCAGCTACCGCATCCGCATGTTCGCGCCGCAGAAGGAAGTGCCGTTCGCCGGCCACCCCAGCGTCGGCAGCGCCCACGCGGTGCTCGAATGCGGGCAGGCCGCGCCGGTCGATGGCCTGCTGGTGCAGGACGGCATCGCCGGGCAACTGCCGTTGCGCGTGGATGAACGCGATGGCGTGCGCAGCATCGCCATCCGCACCCCGCGCGCGGCGGTGGCGGAAATCGTGGAAGCCGGCGACGCGCGCCTGCACCCGGCCATCGCCGGCTGGCCGCTGGGTCCGCTGCCGCCGGTGCTGATGGACGGCGGCCGCCGCTGGTGGCTGGTGGAACTGGCCGACGAGGCCGCGCTGCGCGCGCTGGCCCCGGACTGGGACGCCATCGCCACGCTGGCCGAGGCCTCCGGTGCGATGGGCGTGTTCGCCCATGCCCGCGCCAGCGGCCAGCCTTACGATCTGGCCGTGCGCGCCTTCGTCGGCAACGGTCGCCGCTTCGAGGACGCGGCTTCAGGCGCGGCCAACGCCGTGCTGGCCGCATGGCTGGACGAACGCAACGCCCTGCCCGGCAGCGGCAAGCGCTACACCGCCAGCCAGGGCCGCGAGGTCGGCCACGATGCGCTGCTGGAACTGCACATCGACGAACAGGGCGAAGTGTGGTCCGGCGGGCAGGTGCAGACGGTGATTCGCGGAACCATCGACTGGTAGGCCGGTCACAACGGGACTCCGCACTGTCCCGCAAGGAATTCCATGCACCGCTGGTTCCTGTTGCTGCTCCTGTTCTGCACGCCCGCCTTCGCCGCACCACCCGGACCAGCGCCGCCGCAGCGCATCCTGTTCGTCGGCAACAGCCTGACCTATGTCGGCAACCTGCCGGCCACGTTCGCCGCGATGGCCAATGCCAACGGGCATGCCGTCCACGCCGCGATGATCGTCGAAGGGGGGGCGACGCTCGACCAGCGCGTCGCCGATGGCTCCGTGCAACGGGCGCTGGCCGACTACAAGCCGGCGGTGCTCGTGCTGCAGGAACGCGGCGGCGACCTGCTGTGCATGCCTATGGAAGAGGCCTGCTTCCAGTCGGCCCAAGCGATACAGGCCCTCGCCCAAGCCGGCCGCACTGCCGGCGCCAGGGTGGTGCTGCTGGGCAGCTATCAGGCGCATCCACGCGCCTCGGCCGAACTGGTCGAGAAGGAAGCCGCCGCAGCGGAACAGGCCGGCATTGCCTACGTCGAGATTTCCGAGAGCCTGCGCCGGCTTTCCGGCGAAGCACCGGCGCTTGCGTGGTACCACGCCGATGGCATGCACCCCGGCCCGGCGCTGACCCTGCTGGATGCCATCCAGCTGCATCGCACGCTGTTCGGTGTGATTCCCGCGCAGGGCTTTGACGTTGCCGCGCCGATCTACACGACGAGCAGCGGGCTGCACGCCGAATTGCGCGAGGCCGATGCGGCGGCACCACGACCGGATACGCCGCAGGGCATCCACTACGACGGCACGATGCTCGGACAATTCAATTCGATGCTGGATTCCAGCGGCAAATAGCGTCGGGTAGATGCGGGGCTCGCCCCGCATGGGGCATTCCCGGGAAAGCCCGTGCCGGGCAAGCCCGGCACCTACGGGATCAGCGCGAGGCGCGCAGCGCCTGCTGCTCCACCAGCGTCAGCGCCACGTTGTCGCGCAGGTAGGCCGGCTGCACCAGTTCCGGGGCGATGCCTTCGCCGCGCATGAAAGCCGGCACCGCGATCTTCAGAACGTCCGCAGCGCGCGGCAGCGCCTGCACGTCGAGGGACGAGAGGCGTGATTGCAGGCGAGTGGCAAGCAGGCCCTCGGCGGCGGCGAAGCCGGTACCCACGCCGGCCCAGCGGCCGCCGTCGTCGGGCAGGTGCAGCGCCTCCGGGGCGATCACCACCTCGCCGCCCTGCACCTGCATCAGGCCGTCGGCGTCGCGCAGGCAGCGCGCGGCATAGACCTCGCCCATGCGCGCGTCGATGCAGGCCAGTACCTGCGTTGCATCCTCCGGCGCCTGCATCGCCAGCGTCCGCAGGGTGGATACCGGCAGCAGCGGGCGGTCCAGCGCCAAGGCGATGCCTTGGGCGATGGCGATGGCCAGGCGCACGCCGGTGAACGCGCCGGGGCCGCGGCCGAGGGCGATGGCATCCAGCTGCGCGCGGGCGATGCCGGCCTCGGCCAGCAACGCTTCGGCCCACGGCAGCATCAGTTCGGCATGCCTTCGCGGCGCCACCTCGAAGCGTTCCAGCACCTGCCCATCGACGTACAGGGCGACGGAGCAGGCTTCGGTGGCGGTTTCGAGGGCGAGCAGGTTCATGGGGCGCAATGCAGGAAAAACAGGGCGCAAGGGTAGCACCCTGCTTGCACTCCTCCCTTGCGGGAACAGGGGTAGGTCGGGGCTACGTCCCCGACGGTGCGGACAATCGGCGTCGGGGACGCAGCCCCGGCCTACGCCGACACCCTCACCCCTCTCCCGCAGGGAGAGGGGCATGGAAGAACTCGCGCACATCGGCCAACTCGCGGGTGCGCCGGAACGGCGGCAGCGAATCGAGGAACACGCGGCCGTAGCCGCGGCTGAGCAGGCGCGGATCGCACAGTACCAGCACGCCGCGGTCGCTCTCGCTGCGGATCAGCCGGCCCACGCCCTGCTTCAACGCGATCACCGCCTGCGGCAGTTGTTCGTCGCGGAACGGATTGCCGCCGGCGCGGCGGATGGCATCCAGCCGCGCCTCGTATACCGGGTCGTCCGGCGCGGCGAACGGCAGCTTGTCGATCACCACCACGCTCAGCGCGTCGCCGGCCACGTCCACGCCTTCGCGGAAGCTGGCCGAACCGAGCAGCACGCCATTGCCCGATTCGCGGAAGCGCTGCAGCAGGCTGGCGCGCGGCGCTTCGCCCTGCACGAACAGCGGCCACGGGCCACCACGCAGGGCCTCGGCCGCCTCGCGCAGCGCGCGGTGCGAGGCGAACAGCAGGAAGGCGCGGCCCTGCGAGGCCTCCAGCACCGGGCGCAGGGTGGCGATCAACGCCGCGCCAAAGCCGCGCGACGCCGGGTCCGGCAGGTTCTGCGGCAGGTAGCACAATGCCTGCCGCTGCCAGTCGAATGGGCTGGGCTGCACCAGCGTGTCCGGGTCGTCCAGCCCCAGCCGCGCGGCCAGATGCCCGAAACCGCCATCGACGGTGAGCGTGGCCGAGGTGAACACCCACGCCGCCTGCGAGCGCTGGCGGTGTTCGCGCAGCGGGCCTGACACGTCCAGCGGCGTGCGCTGGCAGCGGAAGCCGCGCGGGGTCAGTTCGTACCAGAGGACTTCAGGGAACGGGGAACCGGGCACGGGGAATGAAGCATCCGTGGACAACAACCACTCCGTTTCCTCCACTCCCTGTTCCCCGTTCCCCGTTCCCTGCCCTTCATCCAGCCAGCGCGCCAGCCGCGACGCGCCTTCGCGCGCCCGCGCATGGCAGGCATCCAGCCCCGGCGAGGCCTCGCGCACGCCGGCCAGCGCGTCGCGCAACTGCATCAGCGCCGCCGACAGCGCGTCGAAGCCATCGGCCACCGCCGGCAGCGCCAGTGCGCGCCATTGCGTGCCGCGCGGCGGCAATTGCTCCATCGCCGCGCGCAGCTCGCGCAGGGCCAGTTCCAGCGTCGCCGCCGGCTGCTGCAACGCCGCCTGCGCGCCGGCCACGCTGCGGCATTCGCCCAGGCAATCGCGCGCCAGCTCCTGCCACGGGCGCATGCCGAAACCTTCGCCGAAAAAGTTGGCGGCCAATTCCGGCAACTGGTGCGCCTCGTCGATGACGAACGCCTGCGCACCAGGCAATATCTCGCCGAAGCCCTCCTGCTTGAGCGCCAGGTCGGCCAGCAGCAGGTGGTGGTTGACCACGACGAGGTCGGCCTCCTGCGCGCGCTGCCGCGCCTGCACCACGAAGCAGTCGCTCCAGAACGGGCAATCGCTGCCGAGGCAGTTGTCCACGGTCGACGTGACCATCGGCAGCAGCGGCGAGTCGTCGGCCAGTCCGTCCAGTTCGGCGATGTCGCCATAGCGGGTGCGCCCGCTCCAGGCGACGATGCGCTGGAACTGCGCGGCCTGCTCGGGGGAATGGAAGCGCGGTTCGCCGCGCGCCTGGTCCAGCCGGTAGCGGCATAGGTAGTTGGCCCGCCCCTTCAGCAGGGCGCTGCGCAGACCGACGCCGAGCGCGGCGCGCACCCGCGGCAGGTCGCGGTGGTAGAGCTGGTCCTGCAACGCGCGGGTGCCGGTGCTGACGATGGTCTTCAGCCCGGACAGCAGCGCCGGCACCAGGTAGGCGAAGGTCTTGCCGGTGCCGGTGCCGGCCTCGGCCAGCAGCACGTCGCGCTGCTGCAGGGCGTCGGCGATCGCCTCGGCCAGCCGCAACTGCGCCGGGCGCGGGGTGAAGGCATCGAGCTGCGCGGCGAGCGCGCCGCCTTCGCTCAGGGCTTCACGGCTGGCGGCGGCTAGTTGCATGGGAAAACCGGGAACGGGGACTCGGGGAAACGGGAAGGAACGATCATCGGCGACCGCAGGGCCACGAGGCGAGCGATCGCTTCCATTCCCCGTTCCCTGTTCCCCATTCCCCGCCTTCGATCAATACCGGATGATCCCCGGCACGGTGCAGCCTTCGATCTGCGCATGCGCCGATGCCGCGTTTTCCTTCTCCGCACGCGCCAGGTGCGCCTGCTCGATGGTGGCCCAATGGCGGCGGCACAGCGGGCCGGTGCGCGAGCCCAGCGCCACCGCCTTGCGCGCCAGTGTTTCCGCGCGCGGCCAGTCACCCTGCAGCAGCGCGATTTCTGCGCGTTCCTGCAGCACCGCCGGGTCGCCATCCACCAGCAGCAATGCCTGGTTCAGCGCGTCGGCGGCACCGACCAGATCGCCGGCCTCGCGGTGGGCATTGGCGGTTTCGCGCAGGTCGTCCACCTGCGGGTCGCGCAGCGGCTGCACCGACAATTCCTTGTCGTCGGCGCCGGCCGCAGCCTGTACCGCGGCCAGCCGCTGCGCGGGCGGGGTGGCGTCCACTGCCGCCCGCGAGGCTGGCGGTGCGCTGGTGCAGGCGCTGAACAACAGGGAGACGGCCATGGCGGCCAGGGCGAAGCGGATCGGGGAAAAGGCGTTCATGCGGGCATTATCGCGTGGGCGCGTCTGAAGGCGGGGTGGACGCCGGTTCCGGTTGCTTGCGGTCCAGCCCGAACCAACTGCGCCAGCCACCGCTCTGCCGTGCTTCCTCCTCCGGCGCGGCCGGCGGCGCGCATGGCACGTAGGCCGGGGCGAAACCGGCCACGAATGGGAAGCGGCGCGCGCCGGGACAGTCCGCGTCGGTGCTGCCCACGCCTTCGGCGGCCACGTACTGCCAGTCCAGCCCCTTGTTGTTCACCCGCAGCGGCGCACTCGGCAGGCTGCGGAAGATGCCCGCCCACACCCGCATCGCGGCGGTGGCGCCGTACAGGCCGGCCTGCTCGTTCTGGTCGTTGCCCATCCAGATCACCGCCAGGTGGTCGCCGGTATAACCGGCGTACCAGCTGTCGCGGCCGTCGTTGGTGGTGCCGGTCTTGCCAGCCGGCTGCAACCGGCCCAGGCCATCGGCATTGAGCCCCGCCGCGGTACCGCTGGACACCACCTGCTGCAGCGCCACGCTGATCAGGTTGGCGGCGATCGAGTCGCCCTCCTGCGCCGGCGCCGGGTCCTTGTCGTAGCGCTTGAGCAGCTTGCCCTGCGCGTCGACCACGCCGCGCACCGCGTGCAATGGCTGGATTTCGCCGCCGGAGGCAAGGAACTGGTACAGCTGTGCCATGCCGTAGGGACTCTGGTCGGTCGAGCCGAGGATCACCGCCGGATTGGCCTCGGCCTTGAGCCCGGCCAGCACGTGGATCAGCTGGGTCAGCCGCTCGGGCCCGACCTGCATGCCCACCCGCACCGTGGCCTGATTGTAGGAACGGGCCAGCGCATCGACCAGCCGCACCGTGCCGTGGCTGCGGTTGTCGGCATTGCCCGGCGACCAGTTGCGGCCGCGGCCGAGCTTCACCGTGACCGGGGTGTCCTCGACCCATGACGCCAGCGACCAGCGGTCCGGCTGCGCCAGCGCCAGCAGGTAGACGAACGGCTTGAGCAGCGAGCCCACCGGGCGCTGCGCCTCGATGGCGCGGTTGAAGCCAGGCTCGGCGACGTCGCGGCTGCCGACCACGGCCAGCACGTCGCCGTTGTGCACGTCGGTCACCACCAGCCCGGCCTGCAGCTCGGGCCGGCGCTTGTTCTCCAGCGACTTGATGGTGCTGGCCACCGCGCCCTCGGCATAGGCCTGCGCCGACGGCGACATGCCGGTGAACACGTTCAGGCCGGCGCCCTGCAGCGCGCTTTCCGGGTAGTCGTGGCCGAGCTGGCGGCGCACCAGGTCGATGTAGGCAGGGAAACGGTTGGCAGCCACCAGCCCCGGCACCTTCGGCACGCCCAGCGGCGCCTTCAACGCACGCTGGTATTCGGCATCGTCGACCAGCCCGTTCTCGTGCAGCTTGCCCAGCACGAAGTTGCGCCGGTCCAGCGCGCGCTCGGGGTTGCGGCGCGGGTCGTAGTACGAGGGGCCCTTCACCAGCCCGATCAGCAACGCCACCTGCTCGGTGGTCAGCGAATCCAGGTCGCGCCCGAACCAGAACTCGGCGCCGGAGGCCACGCCGTGGATCGCCTGGCTGCCGCGCTGCCCGAGGTACACCTGGTTGAGGTAGGCCTCCAGGATCACCGGCTTGTCGTAGCGCGCCTCCATGATCAGCGCGTACAGCACCTCGTTGAACTTGCGGGTGACGGTCTGCTCCTTGCCGATGCCAAGCAGGCCGCTCCGCGCCAGCTGCTGGGTCAGCGTGCTCGCACCTTGGCGGACCTTGCCGCCGGAGCGCAGCGTCACCCACACCGCACGCGCGATGCCGCTCAGGTCGATGCCGTGGTGGCGGTTGAAATCCTTGTCCTCCACCGCCTGCAGGCCGGTGACCAGCAGCTCGGGCACCTCGGCGATGCGCACCAGCCGGCGCTCCTCCTGCTTCTGCCCGTACAGGGTGGCGATGCGCGCCGGGTCCAGCCGCGCCGTCTTCAGCGGCTTGCGCTCGGCGCCGTCGCGCAGCGAGGCCACCCGCCCGCCGGACACCGCCACTTCCACCTGCCGCGGCGCCACGCGGCCATCGACATCGACGTAGCCGCGGCTGGAGATGGTGAAGCGCCCCCCCTGCGCCAGGTAGGTGCCGGGACTCCTGCCGGTGCCGTCGTCGCGGTAGCCGGAAGCGGCCAGCTCGGTCTTCAGCGTGTCCACGTCCATCGCCACGCCCGGGGCCAGCACCAGCGGCCGTGCATAGACGCGGGTGGGGATCTGCCAGCGCAGTTGCCCGAAGCGCTGGGTCACCTGCGAGTTCAGGTAGACGGTATAGGGGATCAGGAAGCCCAGCCCGAGGGCAACGGCGGCCATGCCCCAGGTGATCGACCGGTTGCGCCAGAGCGCGCGGCGGTCGCTGGTATCGTCGTCCAGTTCGTCGGAATCGTAGCGTCGCGGCACGGGGATGCGAGAATGTAGGTTCAGGCGAGTCTAACGCAGCCCCGCGCCCCGGCAGGGCCGCACGCCCTCCCCCGCTTAAGCTGGAGTTCCACCGGAATGTCGATGTCGCTGGCCGACGCGCGCTACCACCTCGACCGCGTCACCGGCCTGATCCGCCGCAGCCTGTCCAGCCTGCACACCCGCGGCTGGCGCGCCACCCTGCACCGGATCGGCGTGCACCTGCGACGGCAGCCGCCGCCGCGCCGTGAACCGCTGTTCGTCCCGGCCGCCACCCCGTTCGCGCCTTTTGCCGTGCCTGCCAGCGAGCGGCCGCAGGCCAGCATCGTCATCCCGGTCTACAACCAGTGCCGGCACACGCTGGCCTGCCTGCGCGCGCTGGCGGCCTACCCGCCGGCGGCGGCCTGCGAGGTCCTCGTGATCGACGACGGCAGCAGCGACCAGACCGCGCAATGGCTGCCGCAGGTCGAGGGCCTGCGCTACCACGTGCGGGAGCGCAACGGCGGCTTCATCGCCGCCTGCAACGACGGCCTGCAACTGGCACGCGGCGACTACGTGGTGCTGCTGAACAACGACACGGTGCCGCAGCCGGGCTGGCTGGACGCGCTGCTGGACACCTTCGCAAGCGTGCCCGACGCCGGGCTGGTCGGCGCGCAGCTGCTGTACCCGGACGGGCGCCTGCAGGAATCGGGCGGCGTGGTGTTCGCCGACGGCAGCTGCTGGAGCTACGGCCGCTTCGAATCGGCCGAGGACCCGCGCTACGCCAGCCTGCGCGACGCCGACTACTGTTCCGGCGCGGCGCTGGCGATCCCGCGCGCGCTGTTCGCCGGACTGGGCGGCTTCGACACGCGCTACGCGCCGGCCTATTACGAGGACACCGACCTGGCGTTCCAGGTTCGTGCCAGCGGCCGCCGGGTGCTGGTGCAGCCGGCCAGCCGCGTGGTGCACGACGAGGGCACCAGCAACGGCACCGACACCAACAGCGGCGTCAAGGCCTGGCAGGTCCGCAACCGGCAGGTGTTCGCCGACAAGTGGCATGACGCGCTGGCGCGGCAACTGCCGGTAGGCAGCGTGCCCTCGCCCGCGCGGCTGCATCGCGGCCAGCGGCAGGTCCTGATCGTCGACGAAGTGGTGCCGCAGCCCGACCGCGATTCGGCCTCGCTGCGCCAGTTCAACCTGATCCGCATGCTGCTGGCCGGCGGCGCGCACGTGGTGTTCCTGCCCACCCGCGGCCTGCATGGCGGCGCGGCCACCGAGGCCCTGCAGGCGCTGGGCGTGGAGGTATGGCATGCGCCGTTCCTCGGCGGCGTGGGCCGTTGGCTGCGCACGCACGGCCACCGTTTCCACGTAGCGATGCTGGTGCGCCACCACGTCGCCCGCGAATGCCTGCCGCTGCTGCGCCGGCATGTGCCGCAGGCGCGCATCGTGTTCGACACGGTGGACCTGCATTACCTGCGCGAACGTCGTGGCGCCGAACTGGCTGGCGACCCGCGTCTGCTGCGCGCCGCCGAGCGCACCCGCACCAGCGAACTGGCGGTGATGGCGGCCACCGACGTCACCCTGCTGGTCAGTGCCGCGGAGAAGGAGCAGCTTGCGGTCGATGCGCCACGGGTCGAGGTGGAGCTGCTGTCCAACCTGCACGAAGTGGCCGGCCACGGCCGCGACTGGGCGCAGCGGCACGACCTGGTGTTCGTCGGCGGCTTCCGCCACCCGCCGAACCTCGATGCGATGCAATGGTTCATCGGCGAGGTGTTCCCGCTGGTCCGCGCACGGCTGCCGGACATCCGCTTCCACTGCATCGGCGCCGACGTACCCGACGGGTTGCAGGCACTGGCGGCCACCCGACCGGGCGTGCAGGTGCACGGCTACGTGCCGGACGTGGTGCCGTGGATGGAGGGCTGCCGCATCGCGGTGGCACCGCTGCGCTTCGGCGCGGGGGTGAAGGGCAAGATCAACCTGAGCATGGCCCATGGCCAGCCGGTGGTGGCCACCGCCTGCGCGGTGGAGGGCATGTACCTGCACGACGGGCAGGACGTGCTGGTCGCCGGCGACGCCGAGGCGTTCGCCGATGCGGTGGTGCGGCTGCATGACGACGAAGCCTTGTGGCGGCAGCTGTCCGGCAACGGCCTGCGCAACATCGCCCGGCACTTCTCGATGGAGGCCGCGCGCGACACCGTGGCGCGGGTGTTCCTGAACTAGCGCCCCGCGCTGCGCAGGCGTTCGGCGAAGGCCGGCAGCTCCGGCGTCGCCGGGTCCAGTCCGCGCGCCTGTTCCAGCGCCCTTGCCGCGAACCCGACATCGCCCGCCCCCAGCCGCTCGCTGCCGACCGCAAGCCAGCGCTGGGCAAGGCGGCGGCGCGCGGCGGGCAGGCCGTCGTCCCCCGCGGCCAGGGCCTGCCACGCATCCAGGCAGGCACGTGCGGCCTGCAGGCGGTTGCCGCGCAGGTTCTCGTCCAGGCACCCGCGCGCGGCCGGCAGCAGCCGGGCGCCGGCCTGCCTGATCCGCGCGTCGTCCGGCGCCAGCGCCTGCGCCGCCTTGAAATGGTCGTAGGCGCTGGCGCCGGGCGGCAGCAGCCATTGTCCCCGTGCTTCGGCCGCCGCCATCCGCGCCAGCAGGGCCTTGACCCGGCGTTCGCGCTCGGCCGGGGACAGCGCCGGGTCCATCGCCCGCGCCGCCGTGCGCGCGCGCTGCAGGGCCAGCCCGGCCGCGACGACTTCGGGACACTCCGGCGCCAGTTCGCGTGCCCGCGCCAACGCCCGTTCGGCCGCGTCGAAATGGAAATCGCCGGCCAGCCGGCCCGCCTCGCGCGCCTGTGCCTGCGCGACCCGTTGCAGGCCCTGCCGTGCGGCGGGGTCCTCGCCCACCGCCAGCAGTTGCCCGAAGCCTTCGGCCGCCTTGTCCAGCTGCCCCTGCGCAAGGTCGCGCTCGGCCCGGCGGCGGCGCTGCTCCAGCGCGGCATTCAACGCCGAACGCGCGGCCGGCAGTTCGGAATGGCCGGCGTCGTAATGCTCCACCTGTTGCAGGCGCCGCGCGGCCTGTTGCAGGCGGCCACGCGCGGCATCGTCGGTGGCCGCGGCCAGCAGTTCGGACAACGCGGCGTCGCGCCCTTCCAGCGCGCGCATCTGGTCCGGCTGCAGCGCCAGCACCTGCTGGTACAGCGGCAGGGCGCTGTCCGGCCCGTCGTCCAGATGGCCCTGCGCCTGCGCCTGGTCCGCGCGCTGCAGCAACTGCAGGAAGCCGCCACGGCCCTGCACGCCGGCCTGCAACTGCGCGGCGATGGCGTCGATGTCGGTGCGCGGCATCTGCAGGTCGCGCGCCAGCGCCAGTGCTTCGCGTGCCGCCTCGGCCTCGCCTGCCGCCAGCTGCCGGCGTGCCTGCGCCAGCGCCGCATGGCCGGTGGCGACCAGCGCGTCGCGCACGTCGCGGCGGTCGGGGTCGAGCGCGGCGGCGGCCTCGAAACGCTCGCGCGCGCCGCTGCCGTCGGCCGCGCTCAGGCGCCCTTCGCGCAGGGCCTGGCGGCCGTCGTCCAGCAGTTGCTGGATACGCGGCTCCGGCCAGAAACGCTCGGCCAGCGGCTGCCGGAACAACGCCAGCAGCAGCGCCAGCCCGGTCACGCCGATGGCGATCGCCCGCCATGCGCGCGGGCTGTTCCAGCCGCGCGCCACCCACCAGCGCGCATACAGGCGCAGGCGTTCGGCGAGCTTTTTCATCCGCGTCCGTTGCATCGTCCCGCATCCGTCCCGGCGGCCTGCGCCCGTCAGCCCATGCGCCGGGCCTCGTCCACGCCGGGCAAGGCGTCCATCTTGCCCAGCAGCGTGGAGAGCTGGCCGTAGTCGTTGACCTTCAGCCGCAGGCGCAGTTGCACGCGGCCGCTGTCGCGCAGGGTGTCGCTGTTGATGTTGAGCACATAGGCGTCCTCCTGCGCGATCAGGTTGGTGATGTCCTTCAGCAGCCAGCGCCGGTCCACCGCGCGGACCATCACGTCCACCTCGTAGCCGGAGCCGGCGCGGCCCCACTCCACCGGCAGCACGCGCTCGGGATGGGCGGCCGACAGCCGCGCCAGCGCGGCGCAATCGCTGCGGTGCACGGTGACGCCACGGGTGCGGGTGAGGTAGCCGGCGATCGGCTCGCCGGACACCGGCCGGCAGCAGCGCGCCAGCTGCACCAGCAGGTTGCCCACGCCCTGCACGGTGAAATCGGACTTGCCGATGCCGTCGCGGCGCGCGGTCGGGCGCGGCAGCGGCGGCGTGGCCGGCGCCGGCTGGTTCTTCTCCTTCTCCGCCTCCAGCAGCGCGCGGCTGACCTGGCTGGGGCCGGTGTCGCCGAGCGCGACCTGGATGTACAGGTCGTCGACGCTGTCGGCGTGGAAGCGCCTGGCCGCCACCATCAGGTCGGCTTGCTGCAGGCCCAGCCGCTTGAGCTCGCGGTCGAGCAGTTCGCGCCCGGCCTGCACGTTGCGCGCGCGGTCGAGCTTGTGGAACCAGGTGCGCACCTTCTCGCGCGAGCGGCTGCTGGCGAGGAAACCGTTGGCCGGCAGCAGCCAGTCGCGGCGCGGGTCGGCCTCCTTGGCGGTGAGGATTTCCACGCGGTCGCCGCTGCGCAGGCGGTAGGCCAGCGGCACGATGCGGCCATTGACCTTCGCCCCGCGGCAGCGGTGCCCGACCATCGTGTGCACGTGGTAGGCGAAGTCCAGCGGCGTGGCACCGGCCGGCAGGTCCATCACCTCGCCCTTGGGGCTGAGCGCGTAGACCCGGTCCTCGATCAGCTCGGCATCCAGCGCGCCGGCCAGGTCCTCGGGGCCGGTCGCGTCCTGCGCCTGCTCCAGCAGCTGCCGCATCCAGGTGATCTTGCGGTCGAACGACTTCTCCGCGCCCTTGCCGCCCTCCTTGTATTTCCAGTGCGCGGCCACGCCCAGCTCGGCCTGCGCGTGCATCTCGTGGGTGCGGATCTGCACTTCCACTGTGCGCCCTTCCGGGCCGATCACCGCGGTGTGCAGCGAGCGGTAGTCGTTGGCCTTGGGCCGGGCGATGTAGTCGTCGAACTCGCTGGGGATCGGCGTCCACAGGGCGTGCACGATGCCCAGCGCGGCGTAGCAGGCGGCGACGTCGTCCACCATCACCCGCACCGCGCGCAGGTCGTAGAGCTGCTCGAAGGCCAGCTGCTTTTTCTGCATCTTCCGCCAGATGCTGTAGATGTGCTTGGGCCGGCCGCTGACCTCGGCGCGGATGCCGTGCGTAGCCAGCGCCGCCGACAGCTTGCGCTTGACCGCCTCGACGTAGCGCTCGCGGGCGACGCGGGTCTCGTCCACCTCGCGGGCGATGTGGCGGTAGGTATCCGCGTCGAGGAAGCGGAACGCGAGGTCCTCCAGCTCCCATTTCAACTGCCAGATGCCCAGCCGGTTGGCCAGCGGCGCATGGATGTCGCGGGTCAGCTGCGCCAGCGCGCGGCGCTGCTCCTCGGGCAGCCGGTCGGCCGCGCGCATGCAGGCCAGCTGCCGCGCCAGCAGGATCGGCACCACCCGCAGGTCGTGGACGATGGACAGCAGCAGCCGGCGCAGGCCCTCGCTGTTGCGCCCGGCCTCGCGCCCGGCGTGCAGCGCCCACACCTGGTCGGCGGCGTCCTGCCCGTCCAGCAGGCCGCGCACCGCGGCGGCGGCGTTGCCCAGCGGCAACTCCGGCAGGCGCGCGCGCAACCCCGGCAGGTCGAACAGCAGCGCGGCCACCACCACCGCCTCGTCGGCAGACAGCAGCGCCAGCGAATCCAGGGTGTCGGCCAGCACCGGCCACGGCAGCCGCGGCGGCGCGGCGGCATCGGGCGGTTGCCAGGCATCCAGCAGGGCCTGCCGCACTGGCCCGGACAACGCGCCGCAGGAGGGACGTTGCAGCAGGGCATCCAGGCCGGAAAGGGAAGAGCGTGTCACGGCAGTCAATCGCGGGCGGTTGCCCCTACACTAGCGCCCAACCCTCACCGGGAACAATCGTCCATGATGACCGCACGCCTGTCGTTTCCGTTCGCCGCCCTGCTCCTGCTCGCCCTGGTTTCCGACGCCCACGCGCAGCGCGTGGTGGAAGGCGACCTGCAACGGCAGATGACCGCCGGGGAATTCAAGGCCGCCGGGCTGGACAAGCTGAGCCCGGAGGAACTGGCCGCGCTCAACGCCTGGCTGCAGGGCAAGGTGCAGCAGGCCACCGCCAGCGCGGTCGAACAGGCGCGCGAGGAAGGCCGGCAGGAAGTGATCGTCAAGAACCGTGGCTTCTTCGACTTTGGTTCCAGCGAACCGATCGAGGCGGCGCTGGTCGGCGAGTTCACCGGCTTCGGCAAGGGCCGCCAGTACACACTGGACAACGGCCAGCTGTGGGAACAGACCGACGATGCGCGGGTAGCCGGCGTGCGCAGGCAGGCACCGAAGGTGAAGATCACGCCGGGGCTGATGGGCGTGTGGTACCTGCAGGTCGAGGGCCTCAATACCCGCGCCAAGGTCCGCCGCAGCAAATGAACCGGCGCCTCCCGATCCTCGCGTTCGCCATGCTGATGCTGCTGCCGGGCCTGGCTGCGGCACAGGTGTACAAGTGCAAGGGCAAGTCCGGGGAGACCGTGTATTCGGAGTTCCCCTGCGACGCCAGTGCGCAGCCGATGAAGCTGCGCGATGATCCCGTCGCCGCCGCGGCGGCGACGGTGGCGGACGGCACCGGAACGCCCGCGCCCCAGGAAAACAATGTCTCCGCCCCCACCACTGGTGAGGTCGACCGCAGCGCCGAACGCGAGTGCGTCGCCAATGCCACCGCCTCCATTTACGGCCCGTCCAACGACCGCGTGGCCGCGCACCAGCAGCAGATGGCGATGCTCAACGAGCAGTTGGCAGGCGCCGACGCGCAGCACAGCCAGGCATTGCGCGCCCGCATGGCCACGCTGCGGCAGGCCATCACCCGCGAGCACGCCAACGCGAACACCCTGGTCAACGCGGCGCGGCGGCGCTGCATCGAGCAATACCGCACGACACCGTAGGCACGGGGCGAGCCCGCCACCGCATCATTTGGCGTAGATGCGGGGCTTGCCCCGCATGGGCTTTCCCAATGAAGCCCCTGCCAAGCCATTTGACGTAGATGCGGGGCTTGCCCCGCATGCCGGGCTTTCCCGGCGAAGCCCCCTGCCGGGCAAGCCCGGCAGCTACGGGGAGCACAGCGCTCGGCAACGATCAACCGCGCAGTGCCGCCACCCGCTGCGCCAGCTTCTTCGGCGAGACGCCGGCGCGGAAACCCAGTTCCTGCGCGAACAGCGACACCCGCAGTTCCTCGATGTCCCAGCGCAGCACCGACCACTCCGGCCGCGCCGCCCTGCCCTGCACCTGTGCCTCAGCCAATGCATCGACGAAGGGCTTCAGCTCCAGCATCCGCGCCTGGTCGCGCTGCGGGTCGCGCTTGGCGCGCTCGCTGCGCAGGATCATCGCCTTCAGGTAGCGTGGGAACTGCGCCAGTGCGTCGGCCGGGGTTTGCCTCAGGAAACCGGCGTGGACCAGACCGGCCAGCTGCCGCTCCATGTCGTCGAGGTTGCCGCGTGCCCAGCCCATCAGCGGCGCTTCCAGCAGCGGCCGCAACTCACCGACCAGGCCGAGGATGTTCTCGGCCAGCTTCAGCCGTTCCATCGCTTCGCCGAACAGACGCTTGGCGGCGTCGGCGCGGCGCTGCTCGAAGGCCTCCAGCGTGCGGATGTCGACCAGGCCTTCGGCCAACACCGCGTTCATGGCCGCATCGACCAGATCGCCGCGCAGTCTTTCCTGCGACTCGATCGCCGCATACAGCAGGCCGGTCTTGGGCGATACCGGCAGTTGCTTGCGCGCCTGCCTGACCTTGTCGGCCAGCGCGATTTCCAGCAGGCGGCGCACGCCTTGCGGGTGCGCCAGCAATGCTTCGTTGCGGTCGGCAAAGATGCGCAGCGCGGCAGCCTCGCCGGTATCCACCAGCGCCGGGAACGCCGGCACGCCGGCTTCGCCCGGCACCTGTTCGGGAATGGCATTGGCCGGGAATTCGCGCAGGCCCTCGGCCGCCAGCGCCTTGCCCGCGCGCGCGGCGAAGGCGTGGCCGGCGCGCTCGCCGAAGCGCGCGCGCAGGGCGTCGAGGTCGCGCGAGATGGCCAATACCTTCGGCGCTTCATCGCGCAAAGCACCCCCTCCCAACCTCCCCCTGTCCGCTGCGCGGCCAAGGGGAGGAGCTTCTGCCCCCTCCCTTTCGCCGGAGGCGAAGGGGAGGGTTGGGGAGGGGTGCTTTGCGCGGGAAGGGGAAAATTCCAGCAGCCGCAAATTCATGCGCAGGTGTGGCTCCAACGCGGCCTCGTCGAAATCGGTGGCCGCCACCTGCGCGCCGGTGGCCTTGCTCAAAAACCGCGCCAGTTCGCCGCGGATATCGTCGGCCGAGGGCTGCGGGAATGCCTCGAAGAAAGCGCGGCCGAAATCCGGCGCCGGCACGTAGTTGCGGCGCATCGCCTTGGGCAGGCTGCGGATCAGCGCCGCGGCCTTGTCGGCGACGAAGCCCGGCGCCAGCCACGACAGCCGCGCCGGGTCGAGCGCGCCCAGCAGGTGCAGCGGCACGTCCAGGGTCACGCCGTCGTCCTCGGCGCCTGGCTCGAAGCGGTAATGCAGCGCCAGCCGCGCGTCGCCCAGCGCGAGGTATTTCGGGTAGCGCTCCTGCTCGCTGCCCTCGCCCGGCAGCAGGTCGGCCAGCGACCAGTGCAGCGTGCGGCGCTTGTCGGCCGGCAGTTCCTTCCACCACGCATCCAGCCGGCTGGCCGAGTGGATATCGGCCGGTACCCGATCCAGGTACCAACGCGCCTGCCAGTCCTCGTCGGCGACGATGCCGGCGCGGCGCAGCTTGGCTTCCTCCTCGCGCGCCTGTTCCAGCACCTTCTGGTTGTCGGCGACGAAGCCGGCGCGGGTGTTGATCTCGCCGGTCACCAGCGCCTGCCGCACGAAGATGTCGTGCGCCTCGCCGGGGTTGATGCGGCCGTAGTGCACCGGCTTGCGCGGCGCCAGCACCAGCCCGAACAGGCTGATCTGCTCGGCCGCCAGCACCTGCCCCTGCGCGCGCGACCAGTGCGGGTCGAAGTGCTTGCGCGCCAAAAGGTGCGGCAGTTCGGCGATCGCCCAGTCCGGCTCGATCGCGGCATTGGTCAGGCCCCACACCCGCTGGGTGTCGAGCAGGGTCGCGCTGAGCACCCACGGCGGCGGCTTCTTCGCCAGCGCCGAGCCGGGGAACAGGTGGAAACGGCGCTGCCTCGGCGCCTGGAAGTCGCCTTTCTCGGTGCGGTGGCCGATCTGCGTCGGCAGGCCGGCGAGGATCGCGCGGTGCAGCGCCTGATAGGCGGCGGCGCGGGCTTTTTCCGGCACGCTGGGGGAGAAAGCGGGGTCAGGTTCACTTTCTCCACGTTTTTTCACCGACTGGCCGGATGTTTGAGAGGAAAGTGAACCTGACCCCGTTTTTCCCTCTCGCGCCAGTCGCGCCGCCTTGTGCAGTTCGCCGCGCGTGGCCTTGCGCCTGGCTTCGCCATCGCCGCCGGCCGGCAATGCCGCGGGCGCCGACAACAATGCCTTGGCGAACGTGCCGTCGCCGGCACTGTCCCAACCCAGCTCCTCGCACAGCAGCCGCAGCTGCCGGTGCAGTTCGCGCCATTCGCGCATGCGCAGGAAGCCGAGGAAATGGCGGCCGCACCAGTCGCGCAGCTTCGATTGGGTCAGTTCCTCGTGGGCGGCGCGGTAGCCCTCCCACAGGCGCAGGATGCCGATGAATTCCGAGCGCGGGTCGGCGAAGGTCGCATGCGCGTTGTCGGCGGCCTCGCGCGCTTCCGGCGGCCGTTCGCGCGGGTCCTGGATGCCGAGGAAGGAAGCGATCACCAGCATCTCGTGCAGGCAGACGCCCTTCTGCGCGGCCACCAGCATCCGCGCCAGCTTCACGTCCACCGGCAAACGCGCCATCTGCCGGCCGATGGCGGTGAGCTTGCGCTCGCCGTCGATCGCGCCGAGTTCGGCCAGTTGCTGCCAGCCGTCGGCCACCGCACGTTCGTCCGGTGGTTCGAGGAACGGGAAATCCTCGATTTTCCCCAAGCCCAGCTGCAGCATGCGCAGGATCACCCCGGCCAGCGAGGAGCGGCGGATCTCCGGATCGGTGAATTCCGGGCGCGACTGGAAATCGGCCTCGGCATACAGGCGGTAGCACACGCCCTCGGCGATGCGCCCGCAGCGGCCCTTGCGCTGGTTGGCGCTGGCCTGCGACACCGGTTCGATGTGCAGCCGATCGAGTTTCTGCCGCGGGCTGTAGCGCTTGACCCGCGCGTAGCCGGGATCGACCACGTAGCGGATGCGCGGCACCGTCAGCGAGGTTTCGGCGACGTTGGTGGTCAGCACGATGCGCCGCTTCGGGCCGGGGTTGAACACCCGGTCCTGGTCCTTGGCCGACAAGCGCGCGTACAGCGGCAGCACCTCGGTTTCGCGGTACTTGCGCCGCTCCAGCGACTGGTGCGCGTCGCGGATCTCGCGCTCGCCGGGCAGGAACACCAGCACGTCGCCACGTGGGTCGCTGCGGGTTATTTCGTCGATGGCCGCGACGATGGCGTCGTTGACGCTGCGCTCGCCGCCTTCCACGCCGTCCTCGCCGCTGCCGCCCTCCAGCGGCCGGTAGCGCACTTCCACCGGCCAGGTGCGGCCCTCGACGCCGACCACCGGGGCATCGTCGAAATGGCGCGAGAAGCGCTCGGTGTCGATGGTCGCCGAGGTAACGATCAACTTCAGGTCCGGGCGCCTGCGCAGCAGCTGCTTGAGGTAGCCGAGCAGGAAGTCGATGTTGAGGCTGCGCTCGTGCGCCTCGTCGATGATCAGCGTGTCATAGCGCGACAGCCAGCGGTCGCTGGCGATCTCGGCCAGCAGGATGCCGTCGGTCATGAACTTGACCCGGCTGTCCTCGCCCACCTTGTCGGTGAAGCGCACCTGGTAGCCGACCACCGTGCCCAGTTCGGCCCCCAGTTCCTCGGCCACGCGCGTGGCCACCGCGCGCGCGGCGATGCGGCGCGGCTGGGTGCAGCCGATCATGCCGGCCTCGCCACGACCGGCGGCCAGGCACAGCTTGGGCAGCTGCGTGGTCTTGCCCGAGCCGGTTTCGCCGGCGATCACCACCACCTGGTGCGCGCGGATCAGCGCGGTGATGCGCTCGGCTTCACGCGCGATTGGCAGCGCCTCGTCCAGAGTGACGGCGATCGGGCGCGCGGCGCGCTGCCGGCGCTGGGCGCGGGACTGTTCCAGCAACTGGTTGAACGCCGCCTCGGCGGTGGCGTCGGCCGGCTTGCCCTGCCAGCGCGACCACAACCCGAGCAGGCGCCCGCGGTCACGGCTCATCGCCCCGTCTATCGCCCCACGGGCATGGCGCAGGCGCGCGGCGGTGTCCTTTTCGATAGCAATCATCAATCGTTCAACGTGGAAACTTGAAATACCGGTAGGGTCCCGATATCGGTATTGTGAAGCCATTCAACCCGCCAAGGAGCAAAGCGTCATGGCCAAGAGCAGCAAACCGGCAACCGCCAAGAAGAAACTCGCCGCCGCCGCACCGTCGGCACCGGGCATCGACATCGGGATCAAGGACGCCGACCGCAAGAAGGTCGCCGACGGCCTGTCGCACTTCCTTGCCGACGCCTACACCCTGTACCTGAAGACCCACAACTTCCATTGGAACGTCACCGGGTCGATGTTCAACTCGCTGCACACCATGTTCGAGGCGCAGTACACCGAGCAGTGGACGGCGCTGGACGAGATCGCCGAGCGCATCCGCGCACTGGGCTTCAACGCCCCGGGCTCCTACCGCGAGTTCGTGACCCTGACCTCGATCGCCGAGGAACCGGGCCTGACCGACAGTGCCGACTGGCGCGAGATGGTGCGCCAGCTGGTCAGCGGCAACGAAGCGGTGTGCCGCACCGCGCGCAAGGTGCTGGAACAGGCCGAAAAGGCCGGCGACGCCCCCAGCGAGGACCTGCTGACCCAGCGCCTGCAGACCCACGAGAAGTACGCGTGGATGCTGCGTTCGCTGTTGCAGTAAACCTGCGGGCATTCGCCCTCCGGTTTTCCAGGATTCCGCAGGCGGAATCCTGGACCCTGCTTCATCTGCCTGCCATATCCCCCGCCTTCGGCGCGCCCCCTTGACTCAAGGGGGCTTTCTCCAGACGTATCGCCGCATCACTTCGACCGGTAGGTCGGGGCTATGCCCCCGACACGCCATGCATCAAACGTCGGGGGCATAGCCCCGACCTACGCCACATGCGAGGTTTTTCCCACGCATCGACGGCGCGTCCCTGGAAGCCGACCGCAAGCCGCGCGGTATCCTATGCGGCATGCAATCCCCCGCCCATGAACTGCTGAAGCGCGTCTTCGGCCATGACGCCTTCCGCGGCAACCAGCAGGCCATCGTCGAACACGTCACCGCCGGCAACGACGCGCTGGTGCTGATGCCCACCGGCGGCGGCAAATCGCTGTGCTACCAGGTGCCGGCGCTGCTGCGCGAGGGCTGCGGCATCGTCGTTTCGCCGTTGATCGCGCTGATGCAGGACCAAGTGGAGGCGCTGCGCCAGCTCGGCGTGCGCGCCGAATTCCTCAACTCCACCCTCGATGCCGAAACCGCCAGCCGGGTCGAGCGCGAGCTGCTGGCCGGCGAGCTGAAGCTGCTCTACGTCGCCCCCGAGCGGCTGCTGACCGGGCGTTTCCTGTCGCTGCTCGAACGCGCGCCGCTGGCGCTGTTCGCGATCGACGAGGCGCACTGCGTATCGCAGTGGGGCCACGACTTCCGCCCCGAGTACCGGCAGCTCACCGTGCTGCACGAGCGCTGGCCGCACATCCCGCGCATCGCCCTGACCGCCACCGCCGACCCGCCCACCCAGCGCGAGATCGCCGAGCGTCTGGACTTGGCGCAGGCCGAGCACTTCATCAGTTCCTTCGACCGTCCCAACATCCGCTACACGGTGGTGCAGAAGGACAACGCCAAGCGCCAGTTGCTGGATTTCCTGCGCGGCCACCGGGGTGAGGCCGGCATCGTCTACTGCATGTCGCGGCGCAAGGTCGAGGAAACCGCAGACATGCTGCGTAGTGAAGGGCTCGACGCCCTGCCCTACCACGCCGGCCTGCCGGCCGAGGTGCGCGCGGAAAACCAGCGCCGCTTCCTGCGCGAGGACGGCATCGTGATGTGCGCGACGATCGCCTTCGGCATGGGCATCGACAAGCCGGACGTGCGCTTCGTCGCCCATGTCGACCTGCCCAAGTCGATGGAAGGCTACTACCAGGAAACCGGCCGCGCCGGCCGCGACGGCGAGGCCGCCGAGGCGTGGCTGTGCTACGGGCTGGGCGACGTGGTACTGCTCAAGCAGATGATCGAGCAGGGCGAGGCCGGCGCGGAACGCAAGCACCTGGAGCGCGCCAAGCTCGACCACCTGCTCGGCTACTGCGAATCCATGCAGTGCCGCCGCCAGGTGCTGCTGGCCGGCTTCGGCGAAACCTACGTGCCCGTCGGCACGCCCAAGGGCGTACTGGGCCAGCCCTGCGGCAACTGCGACAACTGCCTGACCCCACCGGCGGCGTGGGACGCCACCGTCGCCGCGCAGAAAGCGCTGAGCTGCGTCTACCGCAGCGGCCAGCGCTTCGGCGTCGGCCACCTGATCGACATCCTGCGCGGCAGCGACGGCGAGCGCATCCGCCAGCTCGGCCACGACAAGCTCAGCACCTTCGGCATCGGCAAGGACCTGGACGCACGCGGCTGGCGCGGCGTATTCCGGCAACTGGTGGCCGCCAGCCTGTTGGAAGTGGACCCGGAGGCGCACGGCGGCCTGCGCCTGACCGACGCCAGCCGCGACGTGCTCAAGGGCCGGCGCCAACTGATGATGCGCCGCGAAGCGCCAACCACGCGCAGCCGCGGCGAGCGCGAGCGCAGCGGCAGCCCGCGCACCGGCGTGCCGGTGCAGCCGGAGGACCTGGCGCTGTTCAACGCCCTGCGTGGCCTGCGCGCGGAGCTGGCGCGCGAACAGAACGTGCCGGCGTTCGTGATCTTCCACGACAGCACCCTGCGCAACATCGCCGAACAGCGCCCGGACAGCCTCGACGCGCTGGGCCGGGTCGGTGGCATCGGCGGCAGCAAGCTGGCCCGCTACGGCCAGCGGCTGGTGGAGATCGTGCGCGAGCAGGGGTAAACGGCACGGTGCCTTGCGCGCGGGTGCGCGGATGCCGGAAGCAATCGTCAGCCCTGCTGCGCACCCGCCAGCAGCTTCAGTCCTTCGGCCTTGCGCCGCTCGGGCGCGGCTTCGACCTGCAATCGCGCCAGCACCGGCACGGCCTGCCGCAACGCATCCAGCGCCGGTTGCCGGTGGCCGAGCCTGAGCAGGGTTTCGGCCAGCTCGGTGCGGCACACCGCGATCTCGATCCCATCCTGCCCATGTTGTACGCGCGCGAACTCCAGCGCTGTCCGGCGCAGTGCCAGCGCGGCGGCGCCTTCGCCCTGCCGCTCGGCCAGATCCGCGCGGATGCGCAACAACCGCAGTTGCAGGATTGCCGGTATCCGCGCATCAAGTGCTCCCAGCAATGCCCGCGCCTGCTCCAGTTCACCCCGCAGGACGTGCCAACCGATGCGGTTCAGGCGCGCCTCGATGCGCCCCGGTGCATCCGCCGGCAACGCCGCATCCAGCCCCGCGTCGGCATGCAGCAACAATTGCCCGGCCTCGTCCATGCGTCCCTGCCGCGCCAGCAACGCGCCCAACCCGGATTCGGCGCGCAGGCTGGTCGGCGAATCCTCCCCCAGCCGCTCCTTGCGGAGCGTCCATGCCTGCCGGTAGAGCCGTTCGGCCTGCGCAACGTCGCCGCGCAGTTCCTGCAACGTGCCGTAGTTGAACAGCCCCATCGAATATTCCACCGAGCCAGTGCCATCGATGAGCGCGCTCAGGCGGTGGCGCTGCAGGTATTCGCGCTCGGCGGCCGCGTAGTCGCCCGCATCCATGTACAGGTCGGCGAGTCCATCGTGCTGCATCAGCACGAAGCTGCTCTGCGGCCCATACAGTTCGCGCGCATGACGCATGCCCGATTGCAGCAGCGGCAACGCCTGCGCGAACCTGCCCTGCTCGCGCAGCACCTGCGCGAGGCGCATTTCCGTGGCCAGCACCATGCTCGTGCGCCGCCCATGCACGCCGTCCAGCACCCGGCGGAACTCGCGCTCGGCCTGTGCCAGCCGCCCCCAGCGCAGGTACATCAACCCCTTGTTGTAGGCCAGCTCCAGCACCTGGGTCGTGGCGCTGCCCTCGGGCTGCCTGCCATACAGCATCATGGCGGTGTCGAACGCGGCCTCACCGCGGTCGAAATGCTGCTGGTTCACCAGCGCCAGCCCCCGGGCGAGGTGGAGCCGGGCCCGCACCATGCCGGCACCGGTACCCGGCAGCAGCGCCAGGCCCCGTTCGGCCAATGTATTCCCCTGCACGCCATCGCCATCCCGGGTCTTCTGCACGGACAATTCGGCCAGCGCCGCCGCCGCATCCACCGGCCGGTCCACGCGCGGGTCCATGAAGCCGTCATGCGCCTGCTGCAGCAATACCTCGGCCTGGTGCGGGACGCCGGAATTGCGGTAGGCCGTGCCCAGCACCATCCGCATCCGCGCCAACTGCGCCGGCGCATCGGCCAGGTCGCGGGCAACCCGCAGCGCCGCCTTGTCCAGCAGTTGCCGCGAGGAAAGCTCCTCCTGCCCGCGCTCGGTACGCAGGAACGGGTCGGCGATCTCGAACACGCCGACCATGAAATCGCCCACCTGCCCGGCGATCGCCGCTTCCTCCTCGGCCTGCCGCCGCGCCTGCACCAACCCGGCGACGAACAGCCCGGCCAGCGAAAGCGCGACGACGCCGGCGGCAAGACCGCGCCAATTGCGCTGCATGCCGCGCAGCAACCGATAGCCGCGGCCCCCTTCGCGCGCAAGCACCGGCTGCCGTTGCAGGTAGCGCGAGACGTCGGCCATCAGCGCTTCCACCGAGCGGTAGCGCCGCGCCGTGTCCAGCGCGCAGGCCTTGCCCGCGATGGCATCCAGGTCACCGGCCAGCGCCTTGCGCCAGCGCAGTCCGGCCGGTGCATTGGCCGAGGGCGACGCCACCGGCACGTCGATGTCCTGCACACCGCGCCCGCAGGCGCGCGTGGACAGCAGTTCCACCAGCATCACGCCCAGGCTGTAGACGTCGCCGGCCACCCCCACGTGTTCGCCCCGCACCAGTTCGGGGCTGGCATAGGCCGGCGTGCAGTAGCCGCCTTGCCGGCGGTCGCGCGCATCGTTGAGCAGCCGCGCCAGGCCGAAGTCGAGCAGCACCGGCCGGCCATCGCCACGGACCAGCACGTTGCTCGGCTTGAGGTCGCAATGCAGGACCAGGTGTTCGTGCGCCGAGCGGACGATGGCGCAGACGTCGAGGAACAATCGCAGGCGCTGCTCCAGGCCCAGCGCATGGATGGCGCAATGACGGTCCAGCGGCAGCCCGTCGACGTATTCCATGACCAGGTACGGATAGCCGTCGGGCGTGGTGCCGCCGTCGTAAAGCTGGGCGACGTCGGGCAGGCGCAGCCCGGCCAGCACCTGCCGCTCGGCCTGCAACTGCTCCACCTCGCCCGCTCCCGGCAGGCCGTGCAGCAGCTTGATTGCCACCGTGCGCTGGTAGAGGCCATCGTCGCGCTCGGCCTTGAATACCGTGCCCATGCCACCTCGGGCGATGCGCTCGGTCAGCCGCCACGGCCCCAACCGTTGCCCCGCGTCCAGTTCCGGGGTCAGCGCCAGCGCAAGGGCCATACCCAGGTGATCGTTGACCCGGCGCAGGCCCTCGGTCTGTGCGTCCAGCAGTTGCAGCACCTCTTCGGCAAGCGCCGGATCGCTGCAGCGCTGGTCCAACGCCTGCTGCCACTGCTCGCGCGGCAACTCGCAGAGGGCATCGAACAGCTCGCGTGCCTGGCGCCAGTGCAGTTTGCCGGCACCCTTCCCGGTATCCGCCATCAGGCCAGCTGGCGGTTGAGCCATGCCCGCGCGAAACGCAGGTCGCGGTCCACGGTCGGCGCCGACACGCCGAGCACCACGGCGATCTCGTCGCGGCTCATGCCACCGAAATAGGTCAGCTCGATCATGCTTGCCGCCCGCGGTTCCAGCTCGGCCAGCCGGTTCAGCGCCTGATGCAGGGCCATCACGTCGTGGCCGCCGTCCTCGTCGTCGGCGACCTCACCGGCATGGGACAGGGTGAGGTGCACGAGGTTGCCGCCACGCTTGTCGGCCGAACGGGCACGCAGGTGGTCCACCAGCACCGAACGCATCTTCAGCGCCGCCACCGCGATGAAATGGGCCCGGTCCTTGTAGTCCACGTCCGAACCGAGCAGGCGCATCATCGATTCGTTGACCAGCGCTGCCGGCTGCAGGGTACCGCCGGCCTGGTTGAGCAGGCGGTTGCGGGCGACCAGCACGAGGTCCGCGTACAGCGCCTCGAACAGGCTTTCCCGGGCCTGCAGGTCGCCATCCTGCCAGCGATGCAGGAGTTGGGTGATCTGGGTATTCAAGCGCCCCCCGGCGTTACCGGAAAACACGACCTTCAAGCGTCGCAACGGCTGCAGATGGTAGGGCCGGCATTGCCGATTGCCAACCGGCCCGGCGGCGCGATGCCGCCTATAGGCCCCTGAAGCGAGGAGGCCCCGGACGATGCGGGGCCTTCTGGCGATCATGGTGGGCCGTGAAGGATTCGAACCTTCGACCAAAAGATTAAAAGTCTTCTGCTCTACCGACTGAGCTAACGGCCCAAACAAAGACCCGGCATGGCGCCGGGGTGCGCATTCTAGCGCAACACGCCCGAAACCGGAATTCAGGCGTAGTGCGTCGGATCGGGCAGGCCGGCGGCGGCGAAGCCGTCGGCGCGCAGGCGGCAGGCGTCGCAATGGCCGCAGGCGCGGCCTTGCGCGTCGGCGCGGTAGCAGGACACGGTAAGTGCGAAATCCACGCCCAGGCGGTGGCCTTCGCTGGCGATCTGCGCCTTGCTCAGGTGCTGCAGCGGCGCATGGATGCGGATGCCCGCGCCTTCCACGCCGGCCCTGGTCGCCAGGTTGGCCAGCGTCTGGAACGCGGCGATGAATTCGGGGCGGCAATCCGGGTAACCGGAGTAGTCCACCGCGTTGACGCCGCAGAAGATGTCATTGGCGCCCAGCACTTCGGCCCAGCCCAGCGCGAGCGACAGCATGATGGTGTTGCGCGCCGGCACGTAGGTGACCGGGATGTCGTCGCCGCCGCGCTCTTCATCGGTGCGCACCGGCACGTCAATGTCGTCGGTCAGCGCCGAGCCGCCGATGCTGCGCAGGTCCACGTCCACCACCTTGTGCCGGGTCACGCCCATCGCCCGTGCCACGCGTGCGGCCGCGTCGAGCTCGGAAGTGTGGCGTTGACCATAGCGCACGCTCAGCGCATGCACGTCGAAACCCTGCTCGCGCGCCATCGCCACGACCGCGGCCGAATCCATGCCGCCGGAGAGAAGGACAACTGCTTTTTTCATGGTTGGAAAGCCGGGAACGGGAAATCGGGAATGGTAAATCGCCGGGCGCATTGCCCGGCATGCGTCATGGATGGATCAGTTGGTCCGGGGCTCTGGATACGGGGGCAAGGACCGGGAACGCAGCAGCAGCCGTTCCCGCTTCACCGCCCCGGCTCATCATTCCACAGCAACTTGTGCAGTTGCATCTGGAAACGCACCGGCAGGCGGTCGGCGACGATCCAGTCGGCCAGCTCGCGCGGCGTCAGCTCGCTCTTGCTCGGCGAGAACAGCACCATGCAGCGCTCGTGCAGGCGATGCGTGGCCACCATGTCCCGCGCCCATTCGTAATCGCCGCGGCCGCAGAGCACGAACTTGAGCTGGTCGCGCGCGGTCAGCAACGGCAGGTTCTGCAGCCGGTTGCGCGCCATTTCGCCCGAACCCGGCGTCTTCAGGTCCACCACGCGCGATACGCGCGGATCGACGCCGCCGATGTCCAGCGCGCCGGAGGTTTCCAGCGACACGTCCAGCCCGGCATCGCACAACTGGCGCAGCAGCAGCAGGCAGCGCTTCTGCGCCAGCGGCTCGCCGCCGGTCACGCAGACATGGCGCACGCCGTGGCCCAGCACTTCGGCGACGATATCGTCGATGTCACGCCACTGGCCGCCGTGGAAGGCGTACTCGGTGTCGCAATAGGTGCAGCGCAGCGGGCAGCCGGTCAGGCGCACGAATACCGTCAGCCAGCCGGCGGTGTCCGCCTCGCCCTGCAGCGAAAGGAATATCTCGGTGATCTTCAGCCGCGGCAACGGCGACTGCACGATTTCACTGGGCACGCTGGCCGCGGGGTGGTTCATCGGTATTCATCCGCGCCGCGCAGGCACGGCGGGCCTCAAGGCAGTTGCTGGCCGAAGCGGATCGACTGCAGGCGGTCCTGCGCGGTCCGTGCGGCGTCGCTGCCGGGAAACTTCGTGGCCACCTGTTCGAGCGTCTGCTCGGCCTGGCTGGCATCGCCCTGCCCGTATTGCGACAGGCCCAGCTTCAACAGGCCGCCAGCGGCCTTGTCGTGCGTGGGATAGCGTGCGACCAGATCGCGGAACTGCGATTCGGCCATCTGGAAATTGCGGGTGGCGTAATAGCTCTCGCCCAGCCAGTACAGTGCGTTGGGCGTGTAGACGCCATTCGGGTACTGCTCCAGGAAACCCTGGAACAAACGTGCCGAATCGTCGTAGTTGCCGTTCTTGAGCGCATCGAACGCCAAATTGTAGGCGGCGCGCTCGTCGCCTGCCGCCGCCACCGCGCCGGCATCGCCACGCACGGTCGGGGCCTTTTCCACGGCCGCCGCCGCGGGCTTGGCCGGTGCTGCGGGCTGCGCGTCGGGCGCGGCTTGCTCGCCGCCTTCGATACGGTTCAGGCGGCCGTCCAGATCCAGGTACTGGTCGCGGCTGCGCTGCTTGAGCTGCTCGTTCTCATGCTGGAGCTGCTCGATGCTGCCTTGCAGGGCCTGCACCTGGGTGCGCAGCTGCTGCAACTGGTTGAGCAGGTCGGTGTTGGCCTGGCTGTTGTTGGCCTGCGCTTCGAGCGCACCGACGCGGTCGGCCAGGCTTTGCCGCTGCGCCTGCGCGGGTGCGGCAGCCACGAGGGCTGCCGCAACCACGAGCATCATCGTCTTGATGCCGGTACGCATCGATTACTGCGCGGTGTAGACGATTTCGACGCGACGGTTCTGCGACCAGCAGGACTCGTTCGAGTCGGTGCAGACCGGACGCTCTTCGCCGTAGGACACGACGGTCAGCTGCGTGGCCGAACCACCGTTGGCCTGCAGGGCCGAGTTGACGGCGTTGCCGCGGCGCTCGCCCAGGGCCTGGTTGTAGGCACGGCTGCCGCGCTCGTCGGTGTGGCCCTGCAGGGTGATGCGCGAGGACGGACGGTCACGCAGGTACTTGGCGTGGCAGGCCATGATCTGCTGGAACTCCGGCTTCACGGAATCCTGATCGAAGTCGAAATAGACCACGCGCTGGCGCAGGCAGGCGTCGGTATCCAGGTCGCCCGGGCCGTACAGACCGGAGGACTGGACCGGAGCCGGCTCGGCCGGGGTGGGCTCGACCGGAGCGGCCGGCTGTTCCTTGACCTTCTTCGAGCAGCCGGCCAGCACGGCCACGGACAGCAGCGAAACGAGCAGAACACGAGTGGACTTGTTCATGGCGATACCTAAAGGCTCCTAGGCCAGATTGATGGGGTTAATGCACTTGCGATATTAACATTTAATCAACGCGTAGTACGGTAGGGACCCCACGCGGGCTCCCTCACGTCACCATCCGCCAGCACCAGCCGCTGCCGCACCCGGGCGTCGGCCGATACCGCGTACAACACACCGCGTCCGCCTTCGCGGGCGGCGTACAGCACCATGCCCGCGTTGGGGGCAAAACTGGGGGATTCGTCCAGCGAACCGGGCGACAGCGTGCTCCAGCGCGGCGAGCCCAGGCTGCTGTCCATCAACGCGATCTTGTAGGTGTTGCCGGCGCCCTGCGCGACGGCGATCTTCTTGCCGTCGAAGGAAACGGTGGCCTTGGCGTTGTAGTTGCCCTGGAAGGTCACGCGCGATGCGCTGCCGCCGCTGGCCGCCACCTGGTAGATCTGCGGGCGGCCGCCACGGTCGGAGGTGAAGTAGATGGAACCGCCGTCGGCGCTCCAGGTCGGCTCGGTATCGATGGCGAAGTGGTTGGTCAGCTGGGTCAGCTGCTTGCTGCCCAGGTCCATCACGTAGATCTCCGGGTTGCCGCTGCGCGACAAGGTCAGCGCCAGGCGGCGGCCGTCCGGGGAGAAGGCCGGGGCGCTGTTGATGCCGCGGAAGCTGGCGACCAGCTCGCGCGCGCCGCTGGAAATGTTCTGGATATAGATGGCCGAGTTGCCGCGCTCGAAGCTGACGTAGGCCAGCTGGTTGCCGTCCGGGCTCCACGACGGCGACAGCAGCGGCTCGGCCGAGCGCACGATGGTCTGCGGGTTGTAGCCGTCCGAGTCGGCCACCATCAGCGCGTAGCGCATGGCGTCGCCACGGCCGCTGGCGGTGACATAGGCGATGCGGGTCCAGAACGCGCCGCGCACGCCGGTGATCTTCTCGTAGATGGCGTCGGCCATCTGGTGGGCGACGTCGCGCATGGCGCTGGAGCGGGCGGTCATCGCCAGGCCAAGCATGCGCTCGCCCTTGGCGACGTCGAACAGTTCGTACTCGACGCGGTAGGCGCCGGCGCCGGCGTCGAGCACGCGGCCGACGACGAGGTAGTCCTGCTTCAGTGCACGCCAGGTGGGGTATTGCACCTCGGCGCCGCGGGTCGGGCGCTCGACGACCTGCGCCTCGGGCAGGGTGCGGAACTGGCCGGAACGATCCAGGTCGGCGCGCACCAGCGCCGCGACGTCCGTGGCCGGCGCGCCGGCGCTGCCCTGGTAGGGCATGGGCACCACGGTGATCGGCAGGGCGGAGGCGTTGCCGCCGACGATGTCGATCTCCAGCCCCTTCTGTTGCGCCATCGCCACGATGGGCAGCAGCAGGGCGGTCAGGGTGGCCAGCCAGCGAAGTGGTTTCTTCATGGGGTGCTCAACGGATGCGGATGAACAGGGAGGAAGGGATAGCAGCAGGCGCATGAACATTTTCGCAATCATGAACGAAGGCCGCGTGAAATCCGGTTTGCAGCGATGCCGATGCAACCGGATTCAACGGTCCTTCGCCTCGAAATGGAATGTAATTGCGCGCTGGAACACCGACTCGAAGCCACGGTATGGCAAGGGCTGCGCGCGCAGTACCGCTGCTTCAACCGAGCGCCGGCCGGCGGCGTCATAGGGGCAGTTGGCTGCAAACTGCACTGCACCGTTGGGTGGCACCTCGCCTCCCGGCAATTGACGAATGGTGATCGTGCACTTCTGGCCCAATGGCACCGAATCCGGCCGCACCCATTGGCTCTGAACAGCCTGCTTGATAGCCGCCTGATATTTAGCCAACAGGTCGTCGCTGGTGCCACCCTGCCCCGGCGATGGTTGCGGCGTGCCGCTGCTGGCGGCTGCGTTGGACGAGGCCGCCTGCGCGCGCGACTGCGCATCCTTCACCTGGTTCAGGCGCTGCTCGGCCAGCTTCGCCTCGCGCTCGGCCTGCTCGCGCTTGCGGCGGATCTCGGCGATCTTCTGCTGGCGCTCCTGCTCGGCCTTGGCCTCGTTGGCCTGGCGCTGCTCCTCGGCCAGCTTCTTCTGCCTGTCGGCCTCTTCCTGCTGCCTGGCCAGCCGCAGCTTCTGCTCGGCCTCCTCCACGCGCTTGCGCTCGGTCAGGTCGATCTGCTCCTGGCGACGCTTGGCTTCCTGCTCCTGCTTTGCCTTTTCCTCGGCGATGGCCAGCGCGCTGACGCGCTCCTGGTCCACGTTGTCCGGCTGGGCGATGCGCTCCTGCGCGTTGTACTGCTGCGGCGTGGGCGCGTCCTGCGGCCGGGGTTCGGGAAGCGGCTGCGGCGGCGGGATGGTGTCCTCCACCACCGGTTCGGGCTGCACGTCCTGCACCGGCTCGGGCAGCACCGGCAGCTTTTCGGAAGCGCGCAGCGCGCTGCGCGCGGCCGCGGCCTCGGCCGCCGACAGCTGCAGGCTGGCCTCCACCGCCGGGTCGCCCGCGGCCGCCTCGGTGCTGCGCGAGGGCGACCACAGCCATGCAACGATGAACACCAGCGCGACCAGCACGTGCACCAGCAACGCCAAGGCGACGGGCATGCCCCATTCGTCGCCGGGGTCGCGCGGTGGCGGCATGACGTCAGTGTGCATCGGTCGCCAGACCCACCTTCTCGATCTTCGCCGCCTTGATCACGTCCATCGCCGCCACGACCTTTTCATAGGCCACGGCCTTGTCGGCGGCCACGATCACGCGCAGGCCCTTGTCCTGCGAGGCCAACGCGCCCAGCTGCGCCTGCAGCGTGGCCGCGTCCATCGGCGCCGGTTCCTTCGCCTCGGGCAGCTTCAGGCTGAGCTGGCCGTCCAGGCGCACCGAGACGATCACCGGATCCTGCCGGCTCTCCAGCGCCTTGGCGTTGGAGGTGGGCAGGTCGACCTCGAAGCTGAGCGTCAGCAGCGGCGCGGTGACCATGAAGATGATCAGCAGCACCAACATCACGTCGATGTACGGCACGACGTTGATCTCGGACTTGAGCTTGCGGCGCTTGCGCCGGGAAATGCCGGAAATCATGGCTGCTTACTCTTCACCGCCGGACTGGCGCTGCAGGATCGAGCTGAACTCCTCGGCAAAGGTTTCGTAGCGCACCGACAGCCGTTCCACGCGGGTGGTGAAGCGGTTGTAGGCCCAGGTCGCGGGGATCGCCACGAACAGGCCGATGGCGGTGGCGAACAACGCCTCGGAGATGCCCGGCGCGACCGAGGCGATGCCGGCCTGCTCGCCGCTGCTGATCATGTCGTGCATGGTCACCATGATGCCGAACACGGTGCCGACCAGACCCACGTAAGGGGCGTTGGAGCCGATGTTGGCCAGCAGCTCCAGGTTGCGCTCCAGCCCGTCGACCTCGCGCGCGAAGGTGGTGCGCATGGCGCGCTGGGTGCCTTCCAGCTGGGTGCGGCTGTCCAGCCCGCGGCGGCCGTTCAAGCGGCTGTATTCGCGGAAGCCGGACTCGAAGATCGCTTCCAGACCGTCCACGGAGCGGTTGCGGTCGGCGGCCGAAGCGTACAGCTTGCCGAGGTCGGCGCCGGACCAGAAACGGTTCTCGAAGTCGTCGGCGGCGCGGTCGGCGGCCTTGAACACGCGCGCCTTGCGGAAAATGATCACCCAGCTGATGAACGAGCCGGCCAGCAGCAGCAGCACGATCAGCTTGACCGGGATGCTGGCCTTGAGCATCAGGTCCAGGTAGTTGATGCCGCCATGACCGGCCTCGGCCACGGTCTGCGCCGCCGCGGCGCTGACGTCCGCCGGCAGTGCCTCGGTCACGGTGGCCTGCAGGGCCAGAAGCAAAGCGATCATCCGTTGTTCCTCAATCTTGCGCGTGTTGGGTTTCGAATCGTTTGAGCGTGGCGTACAGCGTGTCGTGCATGGCCTGCGGGCGGAAGTCGCGGGCACCGACCGCGGCCAGCCGCACCTGCGCGGTGACCAGCGGCTGGCCGTCGCGCAGCACCGCCTGCCGCATCACCAGGCTGGCGCGGCGGCATTGCAGCAGTTCCACCGTGGTCTGCAATGCGTCGTCCAGCCTGGCCGGCTTGAGGAAATCCAGCGCCATCGCGCGGACCACGAACACCTGCCCGTCGCCATTGCGCATGGTTTCCTGTCCATGGCCCATCGCCCGCATCCACTCGGTGCGCGCGCGTTCCATGAACGCCACGTAGCGGGCGTGGTAGACCACGCCGCCAGCGTCGGTATCTTCCCAATAAACGCGTGTCGGCCAACTGAACCGGACCTCACTCGACATCGGGCGGCTCCACGAACAGGTCGGCGGGCGCGGACCGGGCCTTCAGGCCCATGTGCCGGTAGGCCTTGTGGGTGGCCATGCGCCCGCGCGCGGTGCGCACCAGGAAGCCCTGCTGGATCAGGTACGGCTCGACCACGTCCTCCAGCGTGCCGCGTTCCTCGGACAGGGCGGCGGCCAGCGACTCGATGCCGACCGGGCCGCCGTCGAAATATTCCACCAGCGTGCGCAGCAGGCGTCGGTCGAGTTCGTCGAAGCCTTCCGGGTCCACCTTGAGCATCTGCATCGCCGCCTGCGCCACGTCCTGGTCGATGTGGCCGCCGGCCTTGACCTGGGCGTAGTCGCGCACGCGGCGCAGCAGGCGGTTGGCGATGCGCGGGGTGCCGCGCGAACGCCGCGCGATCTCGCCGGCGCCTTCGGCGCTGCAATCGATGCCGAGGATCGCCGCCGAGCGGCGCACGATGCGGGTCAGTTCCTCGGCCGAGTAGAACTCCAGCCGCTGCACGATGCCGAAACGGTCGCGCAGCGGCGCGGTCAGCAGCCCGGCGCGGGTGGTGGCGCCGATCAGGGTGAACGGCGGCAGGTCGAGCTTGATCGAGCGCGCGGCCGGGCCCTCGCCGATCATGATGTCGATCTGGAAGTCCTCCATCGCCGGGTACAGCACTTCCTCGACCACCGGCGACAGGCGATGGATTTCATCGACGAACAGCACGTCGTGCGGTTGCAGGTTGGTCAGCAGCGCGGCCAGGTCACCGGCCTTCTCGATCACCGGCCCTGAGGTGACCCGCAGCGCCACGCCAAGCTCGTTGGCGATGACGTGGCTCAAGGTGGTCTTGCCCAGCCCCGGCGGGCCGAAGATCAGCACGTGGTCCAGCGCCTCGCCGCGCGATTTGGCGGCCTGGATGTAGATGTCCATCTGCTCGCGCACCGGCTGCTGGCCGAGGTAGTCGGCAAGCCGCTTGGGGCGGATGCTGGCGTCGGCGGCGTCGTCTTCGCGGGTGGCGTCGGCGCCGATGATGCGGGGTTCGGTCATGTCGTGATTATGCGGCAAACCGACCGTTTCCGATGGTAGCGCCGACCAACGACCGCCATCACCTATATCTCCACCTGCGCACCCAGCTCCACCAGCCGGTTACCGGGGATGCGGAAGAAGCCGGTGGCCGAAGCGGCGTTGCGGTGCATGACCGCGAACAGCTTGTCGCGCCAGATCGGCATGCCGCGGTTGGCGCTGGCGACGATGGTTTCGCGGCTGGCGAAGAAGGTGGTGTCCATCGGGTCGAAATAGATGCCGCCGCGGTCGCAGGAGCGCATCAGCGCCAGCGGCACGTCCGGGGTTTCCATGAAGCCGAAGCGGACGTGGATGCGGTAGAACTCGTCGCCCACCGGCTCGATCTTCAGCCGCTGCCCCGCCGCCGCGTAGGGCACCGGCAGGGTTTCCACGTGCAGGAACACGTTGCGCTCGTGCAGCACCTTGTTGTGCTTGAGGTTGTGCATCAGCGCGTGCGGCACCACCGTGGGGTCGGCGGTCAGGAACACCGCCGTGCCCGGCACCCGCACCGGCGGGGCCAGCATCAGCCCCGGCAGGAAGCTGTCGATGCGGATGCCGTCCTTGCGGATCTCGTCGCGCAGCAGTTCGCGGCCGCGGCGCCAGGTGCGCATCATCGTGAACAGCACGATGCCCAGCACCACCGGGAACCACGCGCCCTGCAGCAGCTTGGCGCCGTTGGCGACGACGAAGGCCAGGTCGATGAAGAAGAACGGCACGCACAGGGCGAGGATCCAGCGCCGCGCGCGCGGCCACAGCACGCGTGCCACCAGCGCCAGCAGCAGGGTGTCGATCAGCATCGTCGCCGATACCGAGATGCCGTAGGCCACGGCCAGGTTGGACGAGCTGCGGAACGCCAGCACCAGCCCGAACACCATTACCGCCAGCCCCCAGTTGATGCCGGGGATGTAGATCTGGCCGATGGTGTCGTGCGAGGTGTGCTTGATGCGCATGCGCGGGATGTAGCCCAGCTGCATGGCCTGCCGCGACACCGAGAACGCGCCGGTGATGACCGACTGGCTGGCGATCACCGCCGCCATCGTCGCCAGCACGATCATCGGCACCAGCGCCCAGCCCGGCACCGCCTCGAAGAACGGGTTGGCCACCGCGTCGGGCCGGCGCAGCACCAGCGCGCCCTGCCCCAGGTAGTTCAGCACCAGGCATGGCAGCACGAAGAAGTACCAGGCGTGGCGGATCGGCGGCGCGCCGAAGTGGCCCATGTCCGCGTACAGCGCCTCGCCGCCGGTCACCGCCAGCACCACCGCGCCGAAGATGAAGATGCCGTGCCAGCCGTGCTCGATGAAGAAGCGCACCGCCCACCACGGGTTGAACGCCTTGAGCACCTCCGGCGCGGCGACCACGTTCCAGATGCCGATGGCCGCCAGCGACACGAACCACAGCATCATCACCGGGCCGAACACCTTGCCCACCTTCTCGGTGCCGAAGCGCTGCGCGGCGAACACCGCCGCCAGCACCACCAGGGTGATCGGCACCACGAAGTGGCCCAGCGCCGGCGCGGCCACCTGCAGGCCCTCGACCGCGCCCAGCACCGAGATCGCCGGGGTGATGACGCCGTCGCCGAAGAACAGCGAGGCACCGAAGATGCCGAGGATGCCGACCACGTAGGCGCTGCGCGAGCCGTTGCGCAGGGTGCGCTGGGCCAGCGCCATCAGCGCCATGATGCCGCCCTCGCCATCGTTGTCGGCGCGCATGATGATGGTCACGTACTTCAGCGTGACCACCATGATCAGCGCCCAGAACGCCAGCGACAGCACGCCCAGCACCGTGTCGTGGCCGCTGTCCAGGCCGTAGTGCGGCGAGAACGCTTCCTTCAGGGTGTAGAGCGGGCTGGTGCCGATGTCGCCGAACACGACGCCGATGGCGCCGACGACCAGCGCCAGGCCGGCGCCGTGGCCGGGGGTTTCGTGCTTGTGGGAAGCAGTGGACATTGCGGTCTCGGGGCGGCCACGCGGCCGGGAAAGAATGCGTCAGCGCAGCGCCGATTGCAGCGCCTTGCGGATCACCGTGGCGACATCGTCGCCCTCGGCCGCCGCATCGCGCGCCATCTTCGCCGCCTCGGCGGGCTTGTAGCCCAGTTGCTGCAGGGCCACCGTGGCCTCGGACACCGGGTCGGTGGCCGCCGCACCGGCCACCGGCGCGCCACCGCCGGAGAACTCGGCGGCCTTGTCGCGCAACTCCACGATCATGCGCTCGGCGGTCTTCTTGCCGATGCCGGGGATGCGGGTCAGCGCAGTGACGTCGCCGGCCTGGATCAGCCGCGCGAATTCATCGACGCTGGCGCCGGACAGCACCGCCAGCGCGATCTTCGCGCCGATGCCGCTGACCTTCTGCACGTCGCGGAACAGCCGCCGCTCGCCCTCGCGCAGGAAGCCGTACAGCGACACGCTGTCCTCCTTCTGCGCGTAGTGGGTGAACAGCACCACCTCGCGGCCGATGTCGGGCAGGTCGTAGAAGGTGCTCATCGGCGCCTCCAGCTCGTAGCCGACGCCACCGACGTCGATCACCAGCCACGGCGGGGCTTTGTGGGCGAGGATGCCGCGCAGACGACCGATCATGGGAAAGCTCCTGCTGTTTCCTTCTCCCACCGGGAGAAGGTGGCGCGAAGCGCCGGATGAGGGGTGAACGGAGTCAGGGAAAGCGAACAGCGGAATCCATTCCGTCTCACGAAGCATTGGCCATCCCGACTTCGTTGTCCCTCACCCCAACCCCCGCTTCGCGC
>NZ_LDJP01000078.1 GCF_001431505.1 Stenotrophomonas daejeonensis | reverse complement strand
CGCGCCTCGGCCGGGCAGGGCAGGCCCTTGGTTACCTTGTTGCCGACGATGCAAGGCATGCGCCGGGCGCTGGAAGGCGTGGCACATGCGGCGCATGCCTTGCATCGTCGCCTGGAAGATGTTGATGCCGTCGATCTCGGCCACGTCCACCATCACGATGCAGTGGGCCAGCGCGCGCCGCGAGCAGCTGTTCGAGCGCATCGTCGAGCGCGCGCTGGCCCACTGCATCGTGATGGTGGACGTGGCCGAGATCGACGGCATCAACATCTTCCAGGCGACGATGCAAGGCATGCGCCGGGCGCTGGAAGGCGTGGCACATGCGGCGCAGTTCGCGCGCATCGACGGCAACAAGGTACCCAAGGGCCTGCCCTGCCCGGCCGAGGCGCTGGTCGGCGGCGACGCCATCGACCGCGCGATCATGGCCGCCTCGATCCTGGCCAAGGTCAGCCGCGACCGCTACATGCTGGACCTGCACCAGCGCCACCCCGAATACGGCTTCGACCAGCACAAGGGCTACGGCACCCCGGTGCACCTGGCCGCGCTGCGCATGCATGGCCCCTGCCCCGAGCACCGGCGCAGCTTCGCCCCGGTACGCGAAGCACTGGCCGCGCACGCGCCGTTGTCCACCCCACCGTAGATGCGGGGCTTGCCCCGCATGTGGCTTTACCGGTGAAGCCCCGTGCCGGGCAAGCCCGGCACCTACGGCCTCCGTCACTCGCCAGTCGCCCCCGCAAGAGCCGCTGTCAAGCCTTGTCCCCCCTTGCCCCCGCCGCTACCCTGCCCTGTCACCGCAGTGATCCGGCATGAGCACTCCCCGCTTCGTCCATCTCCACGTCCACACCGAGTTCTCGATGGTGGACTCCACCATCCGCGTACCGGCCAAGCCGGACCAGGCCGATCCGAAGAAGGCCAAGCAGCCCAACATCCTCAGCCGCTCGGTGGAGATGGGCGCGCCGGCGCTGGCGATCACCGACCTGAACAACCTGTTCGCGCTGGTGAAGTTCTACAAGGCCGCCGAGGGCGTGGGCATCAAGCCGATCGCCGGCGCCGACGTGCTGGTCGCCGAGGACGGCCACGCCCCGTGGCGCATGACCCTGCTGTGCCGCGACCGCGAGGGCTACCTGAGCCTGTCGCGGCTGCTGACCCGCGCGTGGATGGAAGGCCACCGCAACGAGGGCGGCGTCGCCGTGCACCCGCAGTGGCTGAAGGACGGTTGCCACAACCTGTTCGCGCTGGCCGGGCGCGACAGCCTGGCCGGGCGGCTGGCCGCCGAGGGCCGCCATGACCTGGCCGAGCAGCAGCTGGCCGACTGGCAGCGCGTGTTCGGCGACGGCCTGCACCTGGAACTGACCCGCACCAAGCGCGATGGCGAGGAGGCCTTCAACCAGTTCGCGCTGATGGCCGCCGGCCAGCGCGGGCTGCCGGTGATCGCCAGCAACGACGTGCGCTTCCTCGACGCGGCCGACTACGACGCGCACGAGGCGCGCGTGTGCATCTCCACCGGCCGCGTGCTCGACGACCCCAAGCGCCCGCGCGAGTACAGCCGCGAGCAGTACCTGAAGACGCCGGAGGAAATGTGCGCGCTGTTCGCCGACATCCCCGACGCCATCGACAACACGCTGGCGCTGGCGCAGCGCTGCAACGTCGAGATGCGGCTGGGCACCTACTTCCTGCCGAACTACCCGGTGCCCGACGAGGAGACGCTGGACACGTGGATCCAGAAGCAGTCGCGCGAAGGCCTTGAAGAGCGCCTGCAGAAGAACCCGCTGGCGCCGGGCATGACCCGCGAGGACTACTTCGAGCGGCTCGAATTCGAGCTGGACACCATCATCAAGATGGGCTTCCCCGGCTACTTCCTGATCGTGGCTGACTTCATCCAGTGGGGCAAGAACCAGGGCATCCCGATCGGCCCGGGGCGCGGTTCGGGCGCCGGCTCGCTGGTGGCGTGGGCGCTGAAGATCACCGACCTCGACCCGCTGCCCTACAACCTGCTGTTCGAGCGCTTCCTCAACCCGGAACGCGTGTCGATGCCCGACTTCGACATCGACTTCTGCATGGACCGGCGCGACGAGGTGATCGACTACGTCGCGCGCAAGTACGGCCGCGAGCGGGTCAGCCAGATCATCACCTACGGCACGATGGCGGCCAAGGCGGTGGTGCGCGACACCGGCCGCGTGCTCGGCTTCCCCTACGGTCTGGTCGATGGTGTTTCCAAGCTGATCCCGAACATCCTCGGCATCCACCTGAAGGACGCGCTGGGCCGCGGCAAGGAAGGACCGGATTCGGAAATGGCCTCGGCCGAACTGATCCAGCGCTACGAAACCGAGGACGACGTCCGCGACCTGATCGACCTGGCGCTGCAACTGGAAGACCTCACCCGCAACGCCGGCAAGCACGCTGGCGGCGTGGTGATCGGCCCGGAGCCGCTGTCCGAGTTCTGCCCGCTGTACGCCGAACACGACGAGGGTGGCATCGGCAGGAACCCGGTCACCCAGTTCGATAAGAACGACGTCGAGGAAGTCGGGCTGGTGAAGTTCGACTTCCTCGGCCTGCGCACGCTGACCATCATCGACTGGGCGGTGAAGGCGATCAACGCACGCCATGCCCGCGCCGGCATCCCGCCGATCGACATCGCCGCGATCCCGCTCGACGACGCGCCCACCTACAAGGACATCTTCGCCAACGGCAATACCGGCGCGGTGTTCCAGTTCGAATCCTCGGGCATGCGCCGGCTGCTGAAGGACGCGCGCCCCGACCGTTTCGAAGACCTGATCGCGCTGGTGTCGCTGTACCGCCCCGGCCCGATGGACCTGATTCCCTCGTTCAACGCGCGCAAGCACGGGCAGGAGGAGATCATCTACCCCGACCCGCGCACCGAGGCCATCCTGAAGGACACCTACGGCATCATGGTGTATCAGGAGCAGGTGATGCAGATGGCGCAGATCGTCGGCGGCTACTCGCTGGGCGGTGCCGACCTGCTGCGCCGCGCGATGGGCAAGAAGGTGCCGGCCGAGATGGCCAAGCACCGCGAAATCTTCCGCGAGGGCGCGGCCAAGGGCGGTGTCGAAGGCCCGAAGGCCGATGAAATCTTCGACCTGATGGAAAAGTTCGCCGGCTACGGCTTCAACAAGTCGCACGCCGCCGCCTACGCGCTGGTCAGCTACCAGACCGCATGGCTCAAGCGCCATTACCCGGCCGAGTTCATGGCCGCTACGCTGTCCTCGGACATGGACAACACCGACAAGGTGGTCGGCTTCCTCGCCGAGGTGCGCAACCTCGGCCTGAACGTGTTGCCGCCGCGCGTCAACGACTCGGCCTACATGTTCGAGGCGTCCAGCGCCGACACCATCCGTTACGGGCTGGGCGCGATCAAGGGCGTCGGCCAGGGTGCGTGCGAGGCGGTGGTCGCCGAGCGCCAGCGCGGCGGCGAATACGCCTCGCTGATGGATTTCTGCGTGCGCGTCGAATCGGCCAAGCTCAACCGGCGCACGCTGGAGGCGATGATCCAGTGCGGCGCGCTCGACGGCCTCGGCAAAAACCGCGCCTCGCTGATGCTGCAACTGCCCGAGGTGGTCAAGGCCACCGAGCAGATGGCGCGCGAGAAGGCGTCCGGGCAGAACTCGCTGTTCGGCGCGCCCGACCCGGTCAACACCGCCGCGCAGCTGGACCTGCCTGAAAGCCGCGAATGGCCGGTGGGCCAGTTGCTGAACGGCGAGCGCGAGACGCTGGGCTTCTACCTCAGCGGCCACCCGTTCGACCCATATGCCGACGACGTCAAGGAACTGGTCGGCACCGACCTCGGCGCGCTGGACAAGCTGGTCGCGCCCGCCCCGCCGCCGCGCGACGGCGAAAAGCGCGGCTGGCGGCAGGAAGCGCAGGTGATCCTGGCCGGCATGGTCGTGGGCGTGCGCCGCAAGGGCGACAGCCAGGTGTTCGTGCAACTGGAGGACGGCAAGGGCCGGGTGGAATGCAGCGCGTTCTCCGACGGGCTGGCCGAGTTCGGCCCGCTGCTGACCAAGGACCGCATCCTGGTGGTCAAGGGCGGCCTGCGCGAAGACGAATTCAACGGCGGCTACGCCCTGCGCATCCGCCAGTGCTGGGATTTCGAGCAACTGTGCGCCGACCACGCCACCCGGCTGTCGCTGCGCGTGGATGGCCGCGGCGGCCCGGTGTGGCAGCGCATCGAGCCGATATTGGCGGCCCACCGCCCCGGCCGCACCCCGATCCGGCTGGACCTGCTGCTGCAGGGCAAGGATGGCGGCGTGGCCGGCATGCTCGACCTTGGCAGGGAAGGCGCGGTGCGGGCCAGCCCGCAGCTGCTCGACGCCCTGCGCGAGGACCCGGCGGTGCGCAAGGTCAAGCTGGCCTACAGCCCGCCCTGGGCCAGCTGACCCCACCGGACGGCCGCGTACGGGTTGCCGCAACCCGTTCGGCTACACTTTCCCACTTTCATTCAAGACGGTTTCCGATGAATCCGAATTACCTCGATTTCGAGCAGCCCATCGCCGATCTGGAAGCCAAGATCAAGGACCTGCGCAGCGCCAGCGCCGGCCCGGCGGTCAATGTCGAAACCGAAGTCAGGGCGCTGGAGGACAAGCTGCGCCTGCGCAGCGCGCAGATCTTCCGCAACCTGTCCTCGTGGCAGGTACTGCAGGTGGCGCGCCACCCGCAGCGCCCCTACCCGCTGGACTACATCGGCATCTTCTGCGACGAGTTTCAGGAACTGGCCGGCGACCGCGCCTTCGCCGACGACAAGGCCATTGTTGGTGGCCTGGCCCGCATCGGCGGCCGCCCGGTGATGCTGATCGGCCACCAGAAGGGCCGCGACACCAAGGAGAAGATCCGCCGCAACTTCGGCATGCCCAAGCCCGAGGGCTACCGCAAGGCGCTGCGGCTGATGAAGATGGCCGAGCGCTTCAAGCTGCCGGTGCTGACCCTGATCGACACCGCCGGCGCCTGGCCGGGCATCGATGCCGAGGAGCGCGGCCAGTCCGAGGCCATCGCCCGCAACCTGATGGAAATGGCCGAACTGAAGGTGCCGGTGATCTGCACCGTGATCGGCGAGGGCGGCTCCGGCGGCGCGCTGGCGCTGGGCGTGGGCGACCGCACCCTGATGCTGGAATACAGCGTCTATTCGACCATCAGCCCGGAAGGCTGCGCCTCGATCCTGTGGAAGGACGCCGGCAAGAACAAGGAAGCGGCCGAGCAATTGGGCATGACCGCCGCGCGGCTGAAGGGCCTGGGCCTGATCGACAAGGTGATCCGCGAGCCGATCGGCGGCGCCCACCGCAACCCCACGCAGATGGGCAGGCGCCTGAAGGCGGTGCTGCTCAACGAGCTGGACGCGCTGGAGAAGCTGAGCATCGACGAGCTGCTGGACAAGCGTTACAAGCGCCTGCGCGGCTACGGCACCTACGAAGCGGCCTGAAACCCGGCAAGCCCCATTGTAGGAGCGACGCAAGTCGCGATGGGGCCGTACCGGGAAAGCCTCTCGCGACTTGCGTCGATCCTACGAAAAACAAAGACGCAAGGCCGGCATTGCCGGCCTTGCGCATGTTCAAGCCATCAGAATGGCTTGGCGATCACCAGCCATACCACCGCGATGAACAGCAGCAGCGGCAGTTCGTTGAACCAGCGCAGCGTGCGCGACGACGGCAGTACGCGGCCCTTGGTCGTGCCCTTCAACCAGCGCCCGCTGACAACGTAATAGACGAACAGCAGCGCCACCAGCGCCAGCTTGGCATGCAGCCAGCCGGAGCCCTGCGCCACCATCGTCGGAAAATCCGGCAACACCCGGTAGCCCAGCCACAGCACCAGCCCCAGCACGAAAGCGATACCGAACATCACGTGGCCGAAGCGGTACAGCCGCCGCCCCATCAGTTGCAGCCGCTCAGCCACCTGCGCCTGCCCGGCGGCCTCGGCGATGTTGACCAGGATGCGCGGCAGGTAGAACACCGCCGCCATCCATGCCACCACGAACACGATGTGGAAGGTCTTGACCCAGAAATACGACTGCATGCGCTGGCTCCGGCGGCGGGCGTTAGGATGGTCGCCATTTTCGCCCATCCTTGATGCCCATGCAGGAAAAACACTACGACGCCACCTACTTCCAGCGCTGGTACCGGCGCGGCGACATCGGCGGCGCGGCGCGGCTGGCGCGCAAGGTGCAGCTGGCCGTGGCCACGGCCGAGTACTACCTCGAACGCCCGGTCCGCAGCGTGCTGGACATCGGCTGCGGCGAAGGCGCATGGCGCGCGCCGCTGCTGAAACTGCGGCCGAAGCTGCGCTACATGGGCTTCGACGGCAGCGAATACGCGGTGCAGCGCTACGGCCGCACGCGCAACCTGCACCTGGCCCGTTTCGGCGATTTCCAGTGGCTGCGCCCGTGCGCGCCGGTGGACCTGCTGGTGTGCTCGGACGTGATGCACTACGTGCCCGACCGCGAGCTGCGGCGCGGGCTGGAAGGGCTGGCCGAGCTGTGCGGCGGCGTCGCCTTCCTGGAAACCTTCACTGCCGAGGACGACTTCCACGGCGACCACGAGGGCTTCCAGCCGCGTCCGGCGCGCTGGTACCGGCGCCAGCTGCAGGCCGCCGGCTTCCGCGCCGTCGGCTCGCACTGCTGGCTGGGGCCGGCGTTCGACGACGACGTGGCCGCGCTGGAAGGCAACGGCTGAAACCTCGCGGGTGTGGGGCTTGCCCGGGAAAATCCCTGCCGGGCAAGCCAGCCAGCTACGGATCAACCGTAGGTCGGGGCTATGCCCCCGACGCGCCTTGCGCCTGATGCCTGGGGCGTCGGGGGCATAGCCCCGACCTACGGTTGCCCGTGGGCTTAACTCCCCACCTGCCGGTTTGCGCTATGCTGCATAGCGTCATATGACCATACATATTGCCCGGCATGCTCTACCAACTGCATGAACTGACCCGCAACCTGATGGCGCCGTGGGTGCACCAGGCGCAAGCCAACGCGGCGTTCTTCAACAACCCCGGGCACTGGTGGTCGTCGATGCCGGGCGCGGACCGGCTGGCGGCGATGAACGAATTGTTCCATCGCCTCGGCAAGGACTACGAAAAGCCCGAGTGGAACATCCACGAGCTGGAACTGGACGGCGAGGTCGTCCCCGTCGCCCAGCTTACCGAGCTGGAAAAACCGTTCTGCAGGCTGCTGCGCTTCAAGCGCCACAGCAACGACGGCGCGCGCGTGGAGGAACTGCTGGCGCAGCCGGCAGTGCTGGTGGTGGCGCCGCTGTCCGGGCACCACGCCACCCTGCTGCGCGACACCGTGCGTACCCTGCTGCAGGACCACCGCGTCTACGTCACCGACTGGATCGACGCGCGCATGGTGCCGGTGGCAGCCGGCGAGTTCGGGCTCGACGACTACGTCGAATACGTGCAGGAATTCATCCGCCACCTCGGCGCCGACAAGCTGCACGTGGTCAGCGTCTGCCAGCCCACCGTGCCGGTGCTGGGCGCGGTGTCGCTGATGGCCAGCCGCGGCGAGGCCACGCCGCGCTCGCTGGTGATGATGGGCGGCCCGATCGACGCCCGCTGCAGCCCCACCGCAGTCAACAACCTGGCCACGCGCAACCCGCTGTCGTGGTTCGAGAACAACGTCATCCACAGCGTGCCCGCGCCCTACCCCGGCCAGGGCCGCCGCGTGTACCCCGGCTTCCTGCAGCACGCCGGCTTCGTGACCATGAACCCCAGCCGCCACCTGATGTCGCACTGGGACTTCTACACCGACCTGGTCAAGGGCGACCTCGACGACGCCAACGCCCACCGCCGCTTCTACGACGAGTACAACGCGGTGCTGGACATGCCGGCGAAGTTCTACCTGGACACCATCCGCGTGGTGTTCCAGGAATTCCTGCTGCCGCGCGGGCAGTGGCACGTGCGCGGCGAGCGCGTGGACCCGTCCGTGATCCGCGACACCGCGCTGCTGAGCATCGAGGGCGAGCTGGACGACATCGCCGGCCTCGGCCAGACCGAGGCCGCGCAGGCGCTGTGCACCGGCATCCCGGCCGCGCGCCGCAGCCACTTCATCGTCGAGGGCGCCGGCCACTACGGCATCTTCAGCGGCCGCCGCTGGCGCGAGGTGGTGTACCCGAAGGTACGCGACTTCTTCCATGCGCAGGCGCAGGTGGCGCCGGCGAAGAAGGGCCGCAAGGCCGCCGCCAGCAACGTCACCCCGCTGCGCCGCCGCGCCCAGCGCTGAGAGGTGCCGCGCTTGCCCGGTACGACGTCTTCCCGGTGAAGCCCATGCGGGGCAAGCCCCGCATCTACGCGCGTTCGTAGGTGCCGGGCTTGCCCGGCACGGGCCCTCCCGATTACAGCCGCACCAGCAGGTGCTTGGCCATCGCTCCGTGTACCTTGCCGATGCCGCGTGCCAGGTGCAGGGTGGCGAACAGCAGCAGCACGCCCACCAGCACCGTCAGCGGCCACAGCCAGAGCGCGCCGGCCACGTTCACGCCGTCGATCCAGATGCCGACCGGCTGGTCGAACAGCAGTTCCGCCAGCGGCGCGAAGACCAACGCCAGCGACAGCGACAACAGGGTGGTGGCGATGCTGAAGTAGGCCACGCCCAGCGGCAGCATCAGCAGGAAATACAGCATCGTCAACCAGGTGCGACCGTCGGTGAACATCGTGCCGATCCGCACCGTCCAGCCCTGGCTCCTGTCGGTATAGGCCGGCCGGCGCGGCATGCGCACGCCCAGCATGGTCTCGATGATGCGGCCCTCCACCAGCGACAGCACCCGCACCGAACCCAGGAACAGCAGCAGCACCGGGATGCCGATTATCAGGATCAGCAGCGACATCGACAGCGACAGCCCGGTCACCACCCAGCTGAAGAAGAAGATGCCGGTGGCCAGCGACAGCAGCATGTAGAACAGCGCGCCATAGGTATGCGGGTCCAGCACCACGCCGAAGAAGCGCGCCAGCCACGAGCGCGGCCTGGCCGGCACCGCGGCGGCGGCCGCCGCCGTTGCCGCCAGCGCCGGGGCAACCGGGGCCGACCGCGCTGCCGGGCCGGGTGCGCGCAGTGCGCGGTTCACCGTCACCTCGGTCTCGCGGTAGATTTCGGCCACTTCCTCCGGTGCGCCGTAGCTGCCGGCCACGCCGGCGATCACCTCGGCCTCGCTCTTGCCGGCCTGCTCGGCCAGCTCCGAGCGCAGGTATTCCTCGGCGTCGTACAGCGCGTCCTGGATCATCGCCGGGTCGGCGCCGGCCAGCGCCGCGCGCAGCTGCTCCAGGTATTCGGGAATCGTGGTCGGCAGCGGCCGCGCATGGATGTCGTTGTTCATCAGTTGATTCCCTCCAGTACCGACTCGACCGAGTCACGGGTGGCAGTCCAGGCCGCGATCCACTGCCGCAGCGCGGCGCGGCCATCGTCGTTGATGCGGTAGTAGCGCCGCGGCGGCCCGGCTACCGACGGCTCCACGTGGCTTTCCAGCAGGCCGGCGCCTTCCAGATTGCGCAGCACCGGGTACAGCGCGCTCTGCTTGCCGCTGAGCACGCCGTCGCCGACGCGCTCCAGCTCCTTGGCGATCAGGTAGCCGTACATCGGCTCCGGCGCCCTGGCCAGCACCGCCAGCAGCGCCAGCGACACCGTGCCGGTGCTCAACTCCTTCTGGAACTTGCGCAGATGGACATCGGGATCGGACATGCCCTGTACCTGCCAACTAGCCTGAAGCGAACACTATTGCGAAGTTCGCTATAGCGAATGTGCCGGTAGTCACCCCCGCCACGGTCATGTGCTGGCCGCCGGTACCCGCGTTCACGCAGAATCGGGATACCACCACCACCGCCAACGGACCCGCACCCATGACGTTCCGCCCACGCCTGCTCGCCCTTGCCCTGCTGCTGTCGCCGCTGCCGCTGCTGGCCGCCGACGCCCCCGCCAAGTACCGCAGCGCGCAGGAAATCATCGACGCCGCGCCGGACGGCGACTGGCACACCCCGGCCGCCGAGAACCTGCTGTACATGGAGCTGGACGGCGGCCGCGTCATCATCGAGCTGGCCCCGCAGTTCGCCCCCGAGCACGCCGGCAACATCCGCACGCTGGCGCGCGAGGGCTTCTGGGACGGCACCAGCGTCTACCGCTCGCAGGACAACTTCGTGGTCCAGTTCGGCGACGCCGATGCCGACGAGGCCGGCAAGGCCAAGCCGCTGGGCAGCGCGAAGACCCATCTGCCGGCCGAGTTCCAGCGCGCGGCCGCCGGGCTGGATTTCACCGCCCTGCCCGACCGCGACGGCTGGGCCGCGAAGACCGGCTTCGTCGGCGACTTCGCCGTGGCCGGCGACGGCGAGCATGCCTGGCTGGCGCACTGCTACGGCACCGTCGGCGCCGGCCGCAACAACGCCGACGACAGCAGCATCGGCGCCGAACTGTACGTCGTCACCGGGCAGTCGCCGCGCCAGCTCGACCGCAACATCACCGTGGTCGGGCGTGTGCTCGAGGGCATGGAGCTGCTGAGCACGATCAAGCGCGGGCCGCCGCCGATGGGCTTCTACGACGATGCCGCGCAGCGCACGCCGATCCGCGCCATCCACCTGGCCAGCGAACTGCCGGCCGGCGAGCGCGTACCGCTGCAGGTGCTGCGCACCGACTCGAAGAGCTTCGCCGATGCGGTGGAAGCGCGCCGCAACCGCGTGGACGGCTTCTACAAGCGTGCGGCCGGGCACATCGACCTGTGCAACATCCCGCTGCCGGTGCGGGTGCTGCCCAACTGACGCCACGCTCCCTGCCATGGCCGGCCATGCGCCGGCCGCGGCAGGTGCGCCGCACCGCGGCGTTTCACGCTTCCTTGCCCGGCGGCTGCCCAAGCTGGACCTTCCCCATACGCGGAGACCGCCATGTCCCTGCTGCGCATCCGCATCACCGGCAGCGCCGACGATGCCCTCGCCGTGAGCGACCTGCTGCACGGCCTGGAAGGCATCGAGCACGTCGAGGAAACCGACGACCTGATGGCCCACATGGACGACGAGGATTCCAGCTCGGCGGGCCTGTCCGACGACATTGGCCCGGGCATCCACGAACTGGAAGTCGAGGTCGGCAATACCGCCACCGCGCAGAAGGCACGGCAGGCCGTGGAACGGCTGGCGCAGGAGCGCGGGCTGGTCATCGAATACGAACACGACGAGGGCTGAGCCACCACGGCGCCGGGTACATGCAGTCGGGTGTGGCCCAGCCGGAAAAGCCGCGCCCGGAACATCCCAGCTCCGCCGAGGGCTTCACCGCCGCTTCGCAAGTGGGCGCCAGCGACTACTGGCATGGGTGGAAAACGCCGGGGCACGCCTTGGCGTGCCCCGCATGACGATCAACTGCGCTTCTGCCGCCCGCGCCGCCACAGTTTCAAACCACCCCACAGCACGCCTCCGCCGATCAGCGCCACCGGCAGCAAGCCCGCGAACAGGCGGATCAGCCACGCCAGGCTGGCGGTGAAAATACCGCCGAACTCGGCGAAGGCCCGGCCGATCTCGCTGCGGTTGCGCTGGCCATTGGTGGCTTCCATGTGGATCGCCAGCTTCTGCGTGTCGATGCGCCGGTGCTGCTGCGCCGCCTCGCGGTTGGCCTGCTCCAGCCCCGCTTCGATCTCGGACAGGCGCTGCGAAATGGTCAGCAGATCGGCCACCGCCAGATCCTTGCGCTGTTGGTAGTCGAGCAGGCGCGCGTGTTCGTTCTTCAAACGCGCCTGCGTCAACTGCGTATCGGACACCTGCTGCGCCAGGTCCTCGGCATGCGTGCTGCGCGCGGTCACTTCGCCCTGCTCGCCGGCAAGCGCGACCAGCGGCTCCACGCCCTTCGGCGCAACACGCACTTCGATGGAACCGGAAGCGCCATCGCCACCGGCTTGCGACAACTGCAACACCGCGCAATCACCGAACCTGCCGCTCTGGCACGCCTCGGCCACCGTCTTCAAGCGCGGCGCGATCCGCTCGCCCGGCAGCCGCAGCTGCACGGTGTGTTCGTATGCGAGGAACGCCCCCTCCGGCGAAGCCAGCGCCATCGCGTCGGCCGCGCCCAGGCGCTCCTGCTTCGCGCAACCGGCAACGGCCAGCAGCACCAGCATCCCACCCACGATCCGGCGCGGGGGCATCAGCGGCCGGCGCCGTCGTAATGGGTCACCGCCAACGCATCCAGGTCCAGCGCCGGCACGCAGCGCAGGTTGACTGCCACCGTCGGCACACCGGTGCGCGGGTCCTGCGCCTCGCTGAAGGGCGCCACGCCGCAGACGCGGCAATGGTGGTGGTCGATATGGCCGGTGTTGAAGCGATAGCTTTCCAGCTCGGCCGGATCGCTCTTCAGCTCGAACGCATCGCGCGGCCCGAACCACAGCAGCGAACCGCGCCGCCGGCAGATCGAGCAATTGCAGGACAACGCGCCGCTGATCGGCTCGCCGGACTCGAACGCGAACGCAATGCGCCCGCAGTGACAACCGCCTTCGTAATGCATCGCCATGCTCCGTGGATACCTGCGGCGATGGTAAGCCAATGGCAGGGGCACCGACGTGGCCGCCGGCCCATACTCGGCCTTTCCCCGCCACAACAGGATTCCCGATGCGCAAGCACCTGCTCGCCGCCGCCCTGCTCGCCAGCCTGGCCGGCTGCCAGAACAGCGACGCCCCGAATACCCCGCCAACCGCCACCGAGCAGGCCGGCCAGAGCCAGGCCGATGCGCAGTTCGCCGAACTGTCGAAGAAAGCGCTGGACACGTGGATGCAGCTGTCACCGGTCGGCGCCACCCAGATCGGCGATCACCGCTTCGACGCCGAGATCGACGACCTCAGCGCCGCCGGCCAGCAGAAGGGGCTGGATGCCAGCAAGGCACTGCTCGCCGAACTGGACAAGATCGACGTCGCCAAACTCAACCGCGAGAACCAGGTGGACGCGGCCATCCTGCGCAACCAGCTGCAGTCGGACATCTGGAACAGCGAAACCCTGCAGTCGTGGCAATGGGACCCGCAGGTCTACAACGGGCTGGCCGGCAGCGCCATCTACGGGCTGATGGCACGCGAGTTCGCACCGCTGCCCGAGCGCCTGAAATCGGCCACCGCACGCATCGAGAAGCTGCCGCAGGTCTTTGCCGCCGCCCGTGCCAACCTCGACCCGGCGCGCGTGCCGAAGATCCACGCCGAAACCGTGGCCAAGCAGAACAAGGGCATCCTCAGCCTCGTCGATGCCTTCATCACTCCCGACATCGGCCAGCTCGAAGCCGCCGACCAGGAGCGGCTGAAGGCCGCCATCGACACGCTCAAGACCGCCGTCGCCGAGCAGCAGGACTGGCTGGACAAGACGCTGGTGCCCAACGCCAAGGGCGACTTCCGCATCGGCGCGGAACTGTACGACCAGAAGCTGAAGTTCTCGCTCAACTCCTCGCTGTCGCGCGCCGAGATCGGCGAGCGCGCCCGCGCCGAACTGGCCCGCGTGCGCAAGGACATGTACGGCATCGCCCAAGTGGTGCTGAAGGACAAGCCGGGCGCCCCGGCGCTGCCGGCCAAACCTAGCGACGAACAGCAGCAGAAGGCCATCGAGGCCGCGCTGGAACTGGCCTACGCCGACAAGCCTGCGCGCGACAAGGTGGTGGAAGACGCCAAGGCATCGCTGGCGCAGTCCACCGAGTTCGTGCGCAGCCATGACCTGATGACCCTGCCCGACGCGCCGGTGGACATCATCCTGATGCCCGAATTCCAGCGCGGCGTAGCCGTGGCCTATTGCGACTCGCCCGGCCCGCTGGACAAGAACCTGAAGACCTTCTACGCGGTATCGCCGATTCCCGACGACTGGAACGACCAGCAGGTCGATTCATTCCTGCGCGAATACAACAGCCGCATGATCCACCTGCTGTCCATCCATGAAGGCACGCCGGGCCATTACCTGGAAGGCTGGCACTCGGGCAAGTTCCCCTCCACCCTGCGCGCCGTGCTGCGCTCGGGCCTGTTCGCCGAAGGCTGGGCGGTCTATACCGAGCGCATGATGCAGGAACAGGGTTACCTCGATAACGACCCGCTGTTCCACCTCGTGCAATTGAAGTTCTACCTGCGCACGATTGCCAACGCCATCCTCGACCAGGGCGTGCACGTGGACAACTGGAGCCGCGAGCAGGCCATGCAACTGATGACCCACGACGCCTTCCAGCAGGAAAGCGAAGCAGCCGGCAAATGGGTACGCGCGCAACTGACCTCGGCACAGCTGCCGACCTATTTCGTCGGCGCGCAGGAGCATTTCGACACCCGCAAGGCGGTGCAGGAGAAACTCGGCGACACGTTCGACCTGAAGGCCTACCACGACCAGATGCTGTCCTACGGCGCCCCGCCGGTGCGGTTTGCGCGGCAACTGATGCTGGACCAGCCGATCGAGTAACTTCCTGTTGTGCAGGGAGGATCAGGGAAAGGCTGATTTCACCGCCGGATTCCGGTGATCCGCATGAAGAAGGCCCGGGAAAAATCCCGGGCCTTCTTCGTTCCAGCTCCCAAGGGGTGCAGTGCACCGCAGATGATTAGACCGCATTCTTGCCGGTGTAACCGCTATGGCTGCAATTCTGCGGCGTTCGCTCGAAGACTCTGCGTTCCAGCATGCCTCCTCATCCTCGCCAAGCCCTTGATCCTGCGACCATCACGACGCCTTCACATTGGGGCCAGAAAGCGGGACACTTGGGCAAACGCCGCGATTAGGCGGCCGAATAGGCGTTAGGCCTCATGGATCGACTTCAGCAACTCAAACAATCGTTCAAAAGCATATGTGACAAGCTGGGCCATGAGTGGCCGCTCTATGCTGTCCCGCGGCACGATGGCTCACCGCATGTCGAGGTTTCCGGCGATCAACTCAGTTACGTGGTGACAGAACGTGGGTCGGAGTTTGAGCGCCGCACAACCACGTCCCAAGACGACCTTCTCTATTGGCTCACATCTGACATGGTGTTCTCGCTCGCAGGCCACTACGAGCTCAACCACAGAGAAGCTGGCCGAGACTTTCGACGCATCATGTTCGCCCGCGAACTTGAGCTTATGGGGCGTATCAACCCGGCATGGCGTGAGCGTAAAGAGGCTGAGATCCTGGATATCCTTGCGCGGCATCCATACCGTGACGAGAATGAGGCCTAACAATTCATTCAAGCCGACGCCGCTTCGCGGCGCGGCTTAATTCAGGCGTTAGGGCCCATGTCACAGAGTGTCGGCAAAGTCGAAGCAGCATCACTCCAACTTGATTGGGCTATCCGGCTGCTGATCGATTTCGATGCACCACTGCCCGCTATTACGCTGGCCGGCGCTGCAGAAGAGATACTCGGCCGTGCGCTCGGAGATGACTCAGCCCACGAGGATCTAATTCGTGCCTTCTCTGAGTCTCATGGCATTGACCGCAAGGTCTTATCGCAGCAGCATCTAAACAAGGCGCGAAACTGGCTCAAGCACTGGGATCCAAAAACCGAGCCAGAATTCGAGACATTCGATTTGTTGCAAGAGGCGATTCAGGGCATCGCTCGCGGCCTCAGCAACATGGCTATCCATACTCGGTCCATCTCAGCCGAGGGTCACCGCTTTCATGAGTGGGCCAGCCTTCTCAAACAGCCGGCTGGGCCCTAACAATTCATTCAAGCCGAAGCCGCTTCGCGGCTCGGCTTAATTCAGGTGTTAGATGCACGCGAGCACTCCAATGACGTCAGCAAGATCAGAAGCACTTACTCGCCTCCTAGACGAACTGGATTCGTTCAAGATTGACCTAAACGCCTACTACGGCGACTCAGAACCACAGAGCGTGTACGACTCCCATCTGAGTGGAAAGCTCGACGCGCTATCTCTATTCTGTAAGAAGCTCGGCTGGTCGGATCTTGCTGGCCAAATACAAGAACTAATTCCACTTCAGGTGAACGCACCTGAGGCGCTCACCCGCATACAAGACTTCGTCTTGCCCGAGATCCGTCATCTTCTTGAGCACGCAAGCGTCGACGATCAGCCAGATCCAAACGAAACATTCTGGCAATTGCTACACCCAAGAATTGTTGCCCTCGCTCGCCCACGATTCGAGCAGGGCCTATACGGAGACGCTGTCGAGTCTTGCTTTAAGGAGGTCAATAGTGCGGTGAAGCTGATCTATCGGGATGCCACTGGCCGAGAGGCAGACGGTGCGGGCCTCATGAACAGCGCATTCTCTGCCAACGATCCGGTGATTCGCCTCACAGATCTGAACTCACAGTCCGAGCGAGACGAACAACAAGGCTATATGCATATATACGCTGGGGCCATGACGGGCATCCGCAATCCCAAGGCTCATGCAAACATCAACCCTGATTCCCGTAAGACGTTGCATTTAGTTGCGCTCGCTAGCCTCCTCATGCACCGGCTTGACGAGCGCATCTAACGATTCATTCAAGCCGACGCCGCTTCGCGGCGCGGCTTAATTCGGGTGTTAGGGCGCTAGTTGTGCAATCCCGGAGTTCAAGCATGATCCCGATTCTCATTCTGTGTGCAGTCATTTTTGGATTATTCACATACCGTCTCTCAATCAATAAAAATCCAATAGAGTGGTCAGGGCCGAGGCTGCTGTCGGAAGAGCTAAAGATGCGGGGCATTCCTATGACTGGCATTTCTCGCGACTTCTACGAGGAAAGTATAAGCATTGCCAAGCATATTGCGGACTCCGCTCATGCACGTCCGGCTGAGCGGAGGGAAGAGTTCAAGCGGCAGATAAGTAAGATTGCAGGCATGCTGAGCCTATGGCGACGCGACCCCGGACATCCGATGTTTTCGCCAACCTTGGGCGATGCAGTCATTTATCGTGAGCTATTTGTGCGTCACTGCTTATAGACCGCGCCCTAACAATTCATTCAAGCCGACGCTGCTATCGCAGCGCGGCTTAATTCAGGCGTTAGGCCACATTGGCGAGTCCGTCGCGATATCGTAAAGCGCAAACACAGTGCATCGCAATTCAGGGGGAACAAGATGAGCGCATACGTAGAACACGACTTCAATAAGAGCTTCATCCTCGACGAAGCGCGTGTGCGAAGGATACATGAGCTAATTAACAACAGAGTCGCAAAGTTTGAGAACCCTCCCGAACTTTTGCTGAAAGTCTTTCGCGGAGACTCCTACGTCTACGAGACGCCGAACGTGAGCGACGTCCTGAAGGAGGACAACGACGACTGGCGCGCAATAACTAGGTTGGAGTTCATTGCTGAGACGGAAGACGTTTTCTATTTGAAGTTAACGTTTTCTTCTAGAGGCACCTTCATCAACCTTGTCGGGGATGATAGAGATGCAGTTTTCTTAATCTTCTCAGACATTCGGGAGTACCTTCACTCATCCGTACTAACCAGAGCAATGATTGGCCGAGATGCGACACGAATGATCAGCCTTCTAACGATGTTTGTAGCGATGGTTGGTCTTTTCTGGTCGTTGTTCTCGTCAATGCTTCCCGACCCGGAAGTTTCATCAAAAGCTCTGAATGCCAGTGATGTCGGGGAGAAAATCAACTACCTAATTGAAGAGCGATCTCGGCAAAGATTTCCCATCTCGATGTTTGGCTGGCTTGCACTTATGGTCTTCGCGACTATTGGCGCCGTCAGTGGAGCTATAGAGGGATTCTGGCGCTTTCTTTTCCCAGGCAACTTGTTTCTTTTCGGTCAACGTAAAGAACTGCATGACAAACGGCGCGGAGCTTTGAGCAAAGTGTTCTGGGGGGTGTTCGTTGGCCTCGCCGTGAGTATTCTGGCGGGGGTTTTGCTCACTTGGGGCAGCGAAGTGTGAAGGATGCGGCCTAACAATTCATTCAAGCCGACGCCGCTTCGCGGCGCGGCTTAATTCAGGCATTAGGCCCTATGACGAAACTCCTCGCAACCTTGATCCTGCTTCTTTCAATTTCTGCTGCGTCTTGGGCCCAACAGATTCCGCAGATTGACGTTTCAGGTCTATCGGAGGCGTCAATGAACTTCGACCAAGAGGGTGTTAGTCCGTTCCTCGTAGAACTGTCCCACTCTTTCACGTCCGGCTTAGACGCATCCCAGGCAGGCGCCCTTGTTCAGTCAATTGATTCGTTGCCTGTGGAGCAAACTGGTAACTGGGAGTACAAAGTTGTTGCGAATAGTAAGACCGAGCGCTTGGTGGTCGTTGCGTTCAAAGACGATGTAGATGCCCCTGATCTAGCGTTCTACTCATCGCCAGAACTGGCTGCTCGCATCCAAGGGCAGCTAGAGTCGTTTGCGCAGGCTCAAGGGTGGTAGGGCCTGATAATTCATTCAAGCCGACGCCACTTCGCGTCGTGGCTTGTTGGCAAAAGAGGGGGCGACACCGGATCAACCCTCACGAAAATGGAGACAGCAATGCGCTGGTGGACACTACTTCTCGTCGTGGCAGGGCTGGCGGGCGCCTACAACTGGTGGAGCAAGCGCGCCCCGGCCGCTGACATTGCGGTGGCGGCCGAGGCCGATGGATTCATCCCGGTGGAAATGCCGAGTGGCATACCGCGCAACATGGTGCTGGTGCTGGCGCCGCCCAACTGCCCTTCCGAGCAGGCGCAGCGGGCCGAGGCCCTCATCCGGGAGCTGACCGACATCGGCATCCCGGTGAAGCGAGGCAGTTCCTTCTCCTTCGATCTCGAAAATCCCTCACGGGAGCAGCGCGCTGCGGTGGACCGCACCGTCGCGGTGTTCAAGCAGGGCGCACCGGCGGTCTTCATCAACGGCATGGGCATGTCCAACCCCAGCACGTCGCAGGTCGTGGCGGTCTATCGCAGCACGCGCCGCGGCTAGGGACCCACGGGGCAGATGCCGCGTTGTCGAAGCCAGCCAATCCAACGATCGGTTCCGCCGACCTCGACGGGGGACGATTTCCCAAGCCGTGCATAACGGCGGGAGCCCGCAATCCGGCATCATGTCCGGACCGGTCGGGCCAGCTCCGGCCCCGACGAGGAGCGCTCCGGATGAATGCAGGCATGTTCCGGCTGACCGCCGTCGCCGTCATCCCGCTGTTCGCCGCATCCGCTGCGACGGCAACGGCACTGGCGGATGGGGAAGCATCGAACGCCGGGCTGGTGGTGTCGTTGCCGCCGGGCGGCTGCACGTTGCTGGTGCACCCGGACGGCTCCGGGAGCATCCATTACGGCGCGGCTCCGCGAACCGTGCAGGTGGCCGCGCAGGCTTTCGACTTCGATCGGGTACTGCAGTCGCTGCGCGAGAGCGTGCAGGGCGAGGATGCGGAAGCACCTGCCGGCACCCAGCCTGGCGCCGGCGTCGTTTTCCCCGGGACCAACGTGGTCAGGCGCTTCGACGACATGGCCCTGGCCCGCAGCCTGCTTGAAACCGGCTGGAAGTCGCGGCTGCCACCAACGGACCTATGGCACGGCAACGACGAGGCCCATGCCGTGATCCAGAGAACCTGCGGGTTCGATTGAGGGGCTTGGCCGGCCTTCTCCACCAGCCCGGCCCCGACTCCCTCCCCCAACCGGCCGCCATCGTCATCCCCGCGCAGACGGAAGTGCTTTTCAGCAGCCCGAGGAGCTGGTCAGTCGCTCATGGGCTTTATTCGCAGGGCATCAGCAAGAGCAATCCCCGCCTGCGCAGGGATGACGGTTGACGGGTACGCCCCAGCCTGCTCCCCCGAAGGCGGCGCCTGCGTCAGGGCACTACCGGCTCGTCGTGCGCATCGGCGGCGACGAAGCCGCCGGTCTGGCGTGCCCACAGCCGCGCATACAGGCCATTGGCGGCGATCAGCTCGGCATGGGTGCCGCTCTCGACGATGTGCCCCTGGTCCATCACCAGCAGCCGGTCCATGCGCGCGATGGTGGACAGGCGGTGGGCGATGGCGATCACCGTCTTGCCGGCCATCAGCCCGTCCAGGCTTTCCTGGATGGCGGCTTCCACTTCCGAATCCAGCGCCGAGGTGGCCTCGTCCAGCACCAGGATCGGCGCGTCCTTGAGCAGCACCCGGGCAATGGCGATGCGCTGGCGCTGGCCGCCGGACAACTTCACCCCGCGCTCGCCGACGTGGGCGTCGTAACCGCTGCGGCCCGCGCTGTCGCGCAGTTCGGCGATGAAGCCGTCGGCACGCGCCTTGGCGACCGCCGCGCGCAACTGTTCCTCGCTGGCATCGGGGCGGCCGTAGAGCAGGTTGTCGCGGATCGAGCGATGCAGCAGCGAGGTGTCCTGGGTGACCACGCCCACCTGCGCGCGCAACGAATCCTGCTGCACGCAGGCGATGTCCACGCCATCGACGAGGATGCGGCCACGCTCGACGTCATGGAAGCGCAGCAGCAGGTTGACCAGGGTGGATTTGCCGGCGCCGGAGCGCCCGACCACGCCGATTTTCTCGCCGGGGCGCACGTGCAGGTCCAGCCCTTCGATCACGCCACCGGCCTTGCCGTAGTGGAACGACACGCCCTCGAAGCGAATGTCGCCGGCCTGCACCGCCAATGCCAGGGCACCGGGGGCGTCGTCCACGGTGGGCGGCAGCGAGATCGAGTTGATGCCGTCATGCACGGTGCCGATGTTCTCGAACAGCGCCGACAGTTCCCACATGATCCACTGCGACATGCCCAGCATGCGCAGTACCAGCGCCACGGCCACCGCCACCGCGCCGGCACTCACCGAGCCGCCGTGCCACAGCCACAGGCCCAGCGCCACCACCGAGAACAGCAGCAGCATGTTCAGCGCATACAGCAGCGAGTAGATGCGCGTGGCCAGCCGCATCTGCGGGTGCACCTTGTCGAGGAAGCCGGCCATCGCCTCGCGCGCATAGGCCTGCTCGCGCCGCGAGTGCGAGAACAGCTTGACCGTGGCGATGTTGGTGTAGCTGTCCACGATGCGCCCGGTCATCTCCGAGCGGGCATCGGCCTGCTCGCGCGAGATGCGCTCCATGCGCGGCACGAAATGCCACATCAACAGGGCATAGCCGACCAGCCACCCCACGAACGGCAGCATCATCCGCCAGTCGGCGGAACCGGCCACCGCCAGCGTGCCGATGAAGAACACCAGCACGTAGTTGCCGATGTCGAACAGCTTGACCACCGTCTCGCGCACCGCCAGCGAGGTCTGCATCAGCTTGGTGGCGATGCGCCCGGCGAACTCGTCCTGGAAATAGCCCATCGACTGCCGCAGCAGGTAGCGGTGCACGCTCCAGCGGATGCGCATCGGGAAATTGCCGAGCAGGGTCTGGTGCTGCACCAACGCGTTGACCAGCACCAGCAGCGGCAGCGCGACCAGCACCAGCGTACCCATCCACAGCAGGCGCGGGCCCTCGGCGGCGATGAAGGTGGCCGGCGTGGTGGTGCCGAGCCGGTCCACCAGCGAGCCGACGTAGGCATAGAGCGCCAACTCGGCCACCGCGATGCCGGCGGTGGTCAGCGCCATCAACAGCAGCCACTTCTCCGCGCCGCGCGTGTAATGGCGGCAGAACGCATACAGGCCGCGCGGCGGCTGCACGGGCGGATCGCAGGGAAACGGATCGAGGCGGGATTCAAACCAGCGGAACATGGAGGCGGCCAACAAGCGAAACCGGCGGCGATTGTCCCATCGCCGCCGGTTGCGTGCATGTTCCCGTGCGGGGCGAGCCTCGCATCCATGTTCACAATGCGCGACAACCCACAAGCGTAGGTGCCGGGTTTACCCGGCACGGGCGTTCCCGGCACAGCCACATGCGGGGCAAGCCCCGCATCTACATTTCCAGCGGCTTCAGCAGCAGGTCCTGGAAGTCGAAGCTGAAGTCGGTCAGCGACGAGATCGCCTGCATGCGCACCTCGCGCACCTTGCCGTCCGGGTCGAGGCTGAAGTTGACGAAGGCGTCGGCGTTGAGCGAGCGGTTGTCCCAGCGCACGATGAAGGTGTCATGCTGCCAGTGCTCCAGCGTGCCCTGCAGGTCGGCGGTGGCGCCGAAGCGCAGGCGCAGCTTGCCCTTGGCCGGTTCGACGAACACGTCGCCATACCACGCGTCACGATAGCCGCCGGCGTAACCGGACAACGGCAGCGAAGGTTTGCTCTTCGCATCGCGGGCGGCGACGTGCTTCTGCCAGCCTTCGTCGGCATTGTCCTGTGCCTTGGCGACGGCGGCGGCGTAGGCGGCCACCCAGTCGTGCCCGGGCGCGCCCAGCATGGCGTCGAGCACGCTCAGGGTGATGGCGTTGAACGCCGCACCCACTTCCTGGTTGGTCAGCACCACCACGCCGAGGTTCTGCCCGGGCACCAGGGTCAGGCGCGACACCTGCCCCGGCCAGCCGCCGGTGTGCCATACCAGCTTCTGCCCGCGGTAGTCGCTCAGGCTCCAGCCTTCGCCGTAACCGGCGAAGTTGGGCACGGCGTCGGCCAGTTCCGGCACCGACGGCTTGGCCACCACCTGCGGGATCTGCATCTGCCACATCTGCTGCTGGGTCTTGTCCGAGAACAGCGGCGTGCCGTCGGCGAGCTTGCCGCCAGCCAGTTGCACGTTCATCCATTTGGACAGGTCGTGCACGCTGGAATAGATGCCGCCGGCGCCGGCGTTGTTGGACCAGGTCAGCGGCGCCACCGGGCGCAGTTCGGCGTAGTCGTACTTGGCGTGGCCGATGGCGGCCTTGTCGCCGGGCCGCAGGTGGTCGGCGTTGTAGCGGGTGCCGGCCATGCCGACCTTGTCGAAGATGCGCTGCTGCAGGAAGTCGGCATAGCTCAGGCCCGACACCTTCTCGATCACCTGCTGCGCCACCGCGTAGAGGATGTTGTCGTAGGCGTAGCGGTCACGGAAGCCGCCCTTGAGCGGCACCTGCGCCAGCCGCGCCACCACCTCGGCGTTGCTGTAGGTGGTGGTGGGCCAGAACAGCAGGTCGCCGGCGCCGAGGGTCAGGCCGCTGCGGTGCGAGAGCAGGTCGCGGATGCGCATTTCGCCGGTGACGTAGGGGTCGGACATGCGGAACGACGGCAGGTGGTCGATCACCCGGTCGTCCATCTTCAGCTTGCCTTCCTCGGCCAGCAGGTTCAGCGAGGTGGCGGTGAAGGCCTTGGTGTTGGAGGCGATGGCGAACAGGGTGTCGGCCTGCACCGGCTCGGGCTTGCCGATCTCGCGCACGCCCCAGCCGCGCTCCAGCAGCACCTTGCCGTCCTTGACCACGGCCACGGCGATGCCGGGCACGTCGAACTGCTGGCGCACCCGTTCCACGGTGGCATCCAGTTGCTGCAACTCCGCCGGCACCCCGGCCTCCTGCGCGTTCGCCTGCACCGCCACGCTCATCGCGAGCATCAATCCGCTCCCCAGCCACTTGTTCAATGCACCACCCTCCGGTTCGGTAGCGGCCGATGGTAACGCGAGCGCCGTGCGGGTGTAGGTGCGGTGCTTGCTCCGCACGGTGGCCTTCCCGGTGGAGCCATGTGCGGAGCAAGCGCCGCACCTATGCATGGTCCGTTCCAGCCCCGCAACCGCGGGGACTTCGGCGACAATCCGCGCATGCCGAACGCTGCCACCCGCACCGCCCTGCTGCAAATCCACTTCTGCGTGCTGCTGTGGGGCGTGACCGCCATCCTCGGCAAGCTCATCACCCTGCCGGCGCTGCCGCTGGTGTGGTGGCGCATGCTGCTGGTGGTGGCGATGCTGGCGCTGCTGCCGCGCATGTGGCGCGGGCTGGCGGCGCTCAGCCCGCGGTTGGTGTTGGGCTACTGCGGCGTCGGCGCGCTGGTGGCGCTGCACTGGCTCACGTTCTACGGCGCGGTGAAGCTGGCCAACGCCTCGGTGGCGGCCACCTGCATCGCGCTGGCGCCGGTGTTCACCGCCGTCGTCGAGCCATGGATCGCCAAGCGCCCGTTCCGGCCGCGCGAGCTGGCCTTCGGCCTGGCGGTGCTGCCGGGCGTGGTGCTGATGGTCGGCGGTGTGCCCGACGGCATGCGCCTGGGCGTGCTGATCGGCGCGTTGTCAGCCCTGCTGGTGGCCCTGTTCGGCTCGCTCAACAAGCGGCTGGTCAGCCATGCCGATCCGCTGACCGTCACCGCGCTGGAACTGGGTGCCGGCACGCTCACCCTCACCCTGCTGGCGCCGGCCCTGCCGTTGCTGCTGCCGGCGCTGGCCAGCCCGTTGTGGGTGGTCCCGAACCTGCACGACGGGGTGCTGCTGCTGGCACTGGCGGGCCTGTGCACGCTGCTGCCGTTCGCGCTGGCGCTGGTGGCGCTGCGCCACCTCAGCGCCTACACGGTGCAGCTGGTGACGAACCTGGAGCCGGTGTACGCCATCGTGCTGGCGATGCTGTTCCTCGGCGAGCAGCGCGAGCTGACGCCGCTGTTCTATCTGGGCGTGGCGATCATCCTCGGTGCGGTGTTCCTGCATCCGCTGCTCAATCGCGGGCGGAAGGCGGAGTCCGCCGGGCTGTAACCGTAGGAGCGCACCTTGGTGCGCGATGGGGCTTCACCGGGAAAGCCATCGCGCACCAAGGTGCGCTCCTACAGGTTCCGGTACATCAGAACTGCTGCTGTTGCGGCAGCAGCCCGCGCAGTTCCTGTTCGGTGAGGTTGCGCCACTGGCCCGGCTTGAGCGCGCCGAGCTTGATGTTGTCGATGCGCACGCGGCGCAGCTGGGTGACGCGGTAGCCGAAGGCGGCGGCCATCAGCCGGATCTGCCGGTTCAGGCCCTGCTGCAGCACGATGCGGAAGCCGAACTTGGCGATGCGGGTGGCGCGGCACGGCAGCGTCGTCTGCTCGTGGATGCGCACGCCGCGCGCCATGCCGCGCAGGAATTCGTCGGTGACCGGCTTGTTCACCGCCACCAGGTATTCCTTCTGGTGGCCGTTCTCGGCGCGCAGGATCTGGTTGACGATGTCGCCGTTGCTGGTCAGCAGGATCAGTCCCTCCGAATCCTTGTCCAGGCGGCCGATCGGGAAGATGCGTTGTTCATGGCCGACGAAGTCGACGATGTTGCCCTTGACCGCGCTCTCGGTGGTGCAGGTGACGCCCACCGGCTTGTTCAGCGCGATGTAGACGTGCTTGCGGCCGGTGCTTTTCTGCACCGCGCGGGCGCGCAGCGGCTGGCCGTCGACGCGCACCTCGTCGCCCTCGCCTACCACCGCGCCGGTGCCGGCGACGACGCCGTTGACGGTGACCCGGCGCGCGCCGAGCAGGCGGTCGGCCTCGCGGCGGGAACAGAAGCCGGTTTCGGCGATGTGCTTGTTGAGTCGGGTCGTCATCGGCGGATTATCCGCCATCGCCCCGGCGCCGGACAGCGCGGGGCGTCAGATCACGTCCGGCTCGGTGCGCGCGTCGACCACGCGGTTGCGGCCGCCGCGCTTGGCCCGGTACATGGCGTTGTCGGCGCGGCGCAGCAGCGCGGCCATGTCGTCGTCCGGCTGCATTTCCGCCAGGCCGATGCTGGCGGTGATCACCAGCCCGTCATGGCGCAGCTCCAGCGCCTGTCGCCCGACCCGGTCGCGCAGCTGCTCCAGCCGCGGCAGCGCGGTATCGGCGCCGGCGCCCGGCAGCAGGATCAGGAATTCCTCGCCGCCCATGCGGATCACGTCGTCGCGGCTGCGCACCGCGCCGAGCAGGGCATTGGCCACCGACACCAGCACTTCGTCGCCGACGTCGTGGCCGAAGCGGTCGTTGATCTGCTTGAACAGGTCGATGTCGAGGAAGCCGATGGCCAGCGGCTGCGCGTCCTTCCGGCTCTGCTGCATGTGCCGCTCGAGCTGGCGCAGGCCAGCGCGGCGGTTGGGCAGGCCGGTCAGCATGTCGGTATCGGCGAGCTGGCGCATCTCGTCGCGCTGCCGGCGCAGCAGGTCCAGGCTGCGGTTGAGGCTGAAGGCACTGATGATCAGGAACCAGCTCACCGCCAGCTGGATGACCTCGATGCGATAGCGGACCAGCCATTCGGCGTGGAGCCAGTCGGCCAGCACCATCGCCAACAACGGCAGCAGCGCGATGATGCCGTCCATCGCGTTGTAGTCGCGCCGCCGCAGCAGCCACACGCCCACCGCGAAGGACAGCAGGCAGGCCACCGCGAAACCGTGGTCCAGCCAGACCGCCACCACCGACAACGCCGCGAACGGCAGCCACGGCGCCAGCAGCGCGATGCCCAGCAGCAGCGCCGACAGCCAGCGCAGGCCGGTACGCAGGGCCGGGAAGCGCCGCCAGCCGCCGCAGATCCACCACATCAGCCAGACCAGCGCCGCGTAGGCCAGTGCCGACATCGCCACCAGCCATTGCGGGGCGGCGTTGCCGATGGGCAGCCACGGCCGGGGATAGCCGCTCAGGCCGCTGAACACCGCCTGCCACAGCATCATCAGCAGGCACACCAGCGCATAGAACAGGAAGTCGCGGCTGCGGGTGGACAGGAACCCCATCACCGCCGACAACGCCAGCGCCAATGCGACGGCCAGGCAGCTGGTGCGCACCAGCAGCCGCGCGGTGTCGCGCTGCTGCACCGGGCTGGGCGCGCCCAGCCGCAGCACCGGAATCCAGCCGGGCTTGAGCGGGCGTTCCCATGACACCTCGATCGGCGCCATGCTGCCGGCCGGCGGCACCGCCACCATGCCGGTGCCGGCACGGAAGCGCGAATCGCGGGTGCGCGCATCCTGCGCATGGCCGCATACGGTGCGCTCGCCCTGATGGATCATCACTTCGCCGTGGAAGGCGTTGAACACTTCCAGCGCCTGCGGCGCGCCCGACCAGCCGCCGGCCGGCGGCGGGATCTCGATGCGCTCCTGCAGGCGTTCGCGCATTTCGGGGGTACAGGCGCGCACCGGCGCCTGCTGGTCGGTGGCATGGCCGAACAACAGGTAGTCCCTGCCCTGCAATGGCGACGCGGACAGCGCCGGCGCCACGGACAGCAGCAGCGCGGCCAGCAGCCACGCTCCCCATCGCCATCCCGTGCAACCGCGCACGACTTCCTGCCGCTCCGGCATCTGCCCCACCCGCTGTTCCCGTGTCAGCCGGTGATTATCACATTGCCCGGCCCCCCGCCCGGCACTGCATCAAGCAAACGGTGGTTTCCGGACGTGGCCCGGCATCGGCGATGCCGCCCATGCACGGGCCTGCAACGGCAGGCCCGCGCTGGTTCAGCCGCCGCGCGGGCCGCGTGGCTTGAAGCCGTCGCGATGCGGGCGCGCGCCGGGGCCGCCGTTGCGCGGGCCGCCGGGGCGGCCGGCCGGCTTGGGGCCCTTGCCGAAGCGCGGCTTGAACGCGGGCGCGGCGCCCTGCGTTTCGCCCGGCTCGACCCTGCGCATGCGCAGCTGCTGGCCGGACACCCACACCTTCTGCAGGTGCTGCAGCGTGTCGGCCGGCATTTCCGCCGGCAGGTCCAGCACCGAGTGGTCGTCGTGGATGTCGATGCGGCCGATGTAGCGGCTTTCCAGCCCGGCCTCGTTGGCGATGGCGCCGACGATGTTGGCCGGCTTCACCCCATGCGCGTGGCCCACTTCGATGCGGTAGGTCTCCATGCCGAATTCCGGCGCGCTGCGTGGCGGCATCTCCCGGCGCGGGCGTTCACCGGACTCGCCTTCGCCACGCGGCGGCCGCGGGCCGCGCTCGCCGTCGTCGTGGCGCGGGCCACGCTCGAAGCGCGGCTCGAAACGCGACGGACGTTCGCCACGCTCCTCGCGCTGGCGCGGGAAGCCGCCATCGCGCTGCGGGCGCTCGTTGCGGCCCGCCTGCGGCTCGCGGCGCTCGCGCACCGGCGGGGTCAGCAGGAACGGGGTATCGCCCTGCAACAGCTTGGCCAGCGCGGCGGCGACGTCGATCGCCGGCACGTTCTGCTCGCCCTGGAAACGCTCCAGCAACTGCCGGTAGAAATCCAGCCCGCCCTGGCCCAGGGTGTCGCTGATGCGCGCGGTGAACTTGTTGATGCGGTTGTCGTTGACCGCCTCCACGCTGGGCAGCTGCATTTCCTCGATCGGCTGCCGGGTGGCGCGCTCGATCTGGCGCAGCATGCCCTTCTCGCGCGGGGTCGCGAACAGGATCGCCTCGCCGCTGCGGCCGGCGCGGCCGGTGCGGCCGATGCGGTGCACGTAGCTTTCGGTGTCGTAGGGGATGTCGTAGTTCAGCACGTGGCTGATGCGTTCCACGTCCAGCCCGCGCGCGGCCACGTCGGTGGCCACCAGGATGTCGAGCTTGCCTTCCTTGAGCTGGCCGATGGTGCGCTCGCGCTGGGCCTGCTGCATGTCGCCGTTGATCGCGGCGGCGGCCAGGCCACGGGCCTGCAGCTTGCCCGCCAGTTCCTCGGTGCCGGCCTTGGTGCGCGCGAAGATGATCATCGCGTCGAACGGCTCCACCTCGAGGATGCGGGTCAGCGCGTCGAGCTTGTGCATGCCGCTGACCCACCAGTAACGCTGGCGGATGTTGGCGCTGGTGGTGGTCTTGGAGGCGATGGTCACTTCCACCGGATCACGCAGGTAGGTCTGCGCGATGCGCCGGATCTGGGTCGGCATGGTCGCCGAGAACAGTGCGACCTGGCGGGTTTCCGGCAGCTTCTTGAGCACCGCTTCGACGTCGTCGATGAAGCCCATGCGCAGCATTTCGTCGGCTTCGTCCAGCACCAGCGTCTTCAGCTCGGACAGGTCCAGCGTGCCGCGGTCGAGGTGGTCGATGACGCGACCGGGGGTGCCGACGACGACGTGCACGCCGCGGCGCAACGCCGACAGCTGCTGGCCGTAGGGCTGGCCGCCGTACACCGGCAGCACGCGGAAGCCGGGCATCGCCACCGAGTAGCTCTGGAAGGCTTCGGCGACCTGGATGGCCAGCTCGCGGGTCGGCGCCAGCACCAGTACCTGCGGCTTGCTGGCGTTGAGGTCGATGTTGGACAGCACCGGCAGCGCGAAGGCGCCGGTCTTGCCGGTGCCGGTCTGCGCCTGGCCGAGCACGTCGCGGCCGGCCAGCATCGCCGGGATGGTGGCGGCCTGGATCGGCGACGGGGTTTCGTAGCCGACGTCGGCCACCGCTTTCATCACAGGCTGGGAGAGGCCGAGATCTGCAAACAGCAGCGGCGCGGGGGATTCTTGGGACATTGGGGAACTCCGGGGGCGGCACCGCCGCGAACGGGCGGGCGCAAGTTGTCTATTGTGCGCCCTGGCGGGCCGGCTGTCGAAAATGCCGATGGCCGCCATTCAGGTGTGATATCCCGCCCCTGCCGGCGAATCACCCGGCAACTTCCCCGCGAAACCGCCCATGCCGCCCACCCCGCCCCCTTTCGCCGAATTGCTGGAACGGCACCGCGGCATCCTCGCCAAGGTGGCCGGCAGCTATGCCCGGCAACGCGAGGACCGCGAGGACCTGATGCAGGAAATCGCCGCCCAGCTGTGGCGGGCATGGCCGTCCTACGACCCGGCGCGGCCGTTTTCCACGTGGATGTACCGCATTGCGCTGAACGTGGCGATTTCGCAGCTGCGCGGGCGGATGCGCGCACCGGCGCTGGCCGGAACCGCCGAAGGCACGCTCGATGCACTGGCCGACCCCGCGCCGCACGACCCCGAGCGCAGCCAGCAACTCGAACGCCTGTACCGCTTCATCCACGCGCTGCCGCCGCTGGATCGCGCGCTGATGCTGCTCTACCTGGAAGAACGCCCGCAACGCGAGATCGCCGAGGTGCTGGGGCTGAGCGAAACCAACGTCGCCACCAAGATCGGCCGCCTCAAGGCGCGGCTGCGCAACGAACTGTGAGGAGTACCACATGGAAACCGACGAACTGAAAGACCTGTGGCGGCAACTGGGCCGGCAGATGGAGCGCCAGCAGTCGCTGTCGCTGCAACTGCTGCGCGAGCAGACCGGCCGACGCCTGCGCCACAGCCTTGCGCCGCTGCGGCTCGGGCAATGGCTGCAACTGGCGCTGGGCGTGGCGCTGGTGCTGCTGGGCATCGCCTGCTGGAAACGCAACCTCGACGTCCCCGGCTATTTCGCCGCCGGCGTGGCGCTGCACGCGTTCGGCGTGGCGAGCGCGGCGCTGGCCGGCATCACCCTTGCCCTGATCTCCCGCATCGACTATGCCGCCCCGGTGCTGCGCATCGAAAAACAGCTCGGGCTGCTGCGCCGGTTCCACGTGTTCAACGGCATGCTCGCCGGCTGGCCGTGGTGGGTGATGTGGATCGTGGTGGTGGTCGCCGTTGCTGGGTTGACGCGGGCCCCGGCTTCCGCGGGCGCGCAGGCGTGGGTATGGGCCAGCCTTGCGCTCGGCCTGCTCGGCTGGCTGGGCACCGCCTGTTTCCACCGCTGGGCGCGCAACCCCGTGCGGCCGCGGCTGGCCCGCAGGGTGGAGGATGCCGTCACCGGCTACAGCCTGCGCAGGGCGCGGGCGCTGCTGGAGGAAGTGCGCCGGTTCGAGCGGGAATGAGGCCTGCCGCGGCCACGACGGCCGCGACGGGTGATAATCGCGCCCTTCTCCATTGCGTTGCCCCCATGCAGACCATCGACTTCGAACTGGACCGCGACTACGTCGAACTGAAGCAACTGCTCAAGCTCACCGACCTGGTCGGCAGCGGCGGCGAGGCCAAGGTCATCATCGGCGAAGGCCACGTGCGCGTGGATGGCGTGGTGGAACTGCGCAAGGCCTGCAAGATCCGCGCGGGCCAGCGGGTGGAACTGGGCGAGGTGTGCATCCGGGTGCGTTGAAGCCGGGAACGGGGAATGGGGAACAGGGAATGACCGCGCATCGCGGTTTGCGCCATTCCCGGCTCCCCGTTCCCTATTCCCTGGCCTGCGTCAGGTGCGCGGCGATCATCCTGCGGAACGGCGCCACGCCATGTGCCACGCGCAGGGCGGCGTTGCGCAGCACCCGCGCCGGCAGGCGGCCGTCGTTGTACAACGCGGCGATGGCGTTGGTGGCCTCGTACAGCGGCCGCGTCGCCAAGCGGTGGTTGCGCTCGTAGCGGGCCAGCAGCGGGGCCGCGCCGATGTCGCCGCCACGCGCGGCCGCTTCCTCCAGCAACTTCGCCAGCCGCTGCTGGCTCTGCAGGCCGAAGTTGAAACCATGCGCGGTGACCGGGTGCATGCCCACCGCGGCATCGCCGACCAGCACGTAGCGCGGCCCGGCGAAGCGGTGCGCGTACACCCCCACCAGCGGGTAGACGTGGCGCGTGCCCACCGGCTGCATGCGGCCCAGACGCTGCTCGAAGAAGCCGCCGACGGCCTCGCCGAAGCCGTCCTCGTCCATCGCCATCAACTCCTGTATCTGCTGCGGCGGCAGGGTAATCACCGCCGAGCACTGGTCGCCGGGCAGCGGCAGCATCGCCAGCGTGCGCCCATAGCCGAACCACTCCCACGCCTCGTGCCGGTGCGGGCGCTCGTGGCGCAGCCGGCACACCAGCATCGACTTGCCGAAATCGCGCATCTGCGCGCCGATGCCCATCATCCGCCGGGTCGCCGAGAAGCGGCTGTCGGCGGCCACCACCAGCCGCGCGGTAAGGCGGCGGCCATCGTCGAGCACCACGGTATTGGCCTGGGCGTCGGTTTCGATCGCGGTCACCTTGGCGCCATCGACCAGTTCCAGCCCCGCCTGCCCCTGCACCGCCTCCCACGCGGCGCGGCGGATCAGGTGGTTGGGGACCAGCCAGCCCAGTTCTTCCACGCCTTCTTTGGCCGCGGCGAAGCCGAGGGCGAACGGCGAGGCGCCGTTCATCACCTTGGCGCTGCGCAGCGGCGACACCTGCGCCGGGTCGATGCGCTGCCACAGCCCGAGCGCCTGCATGATCTGCCGCGAGGCGTGGGTCAGCGCGATCTCGCGGCCGTCGAACGCCGGCTCGGCCAGCGCCGCCGCCGGCTGCTGCTCGACCAGCGTCACCGACAGCCCGGTACCCGCCAGCCCGCGCGCCAGGCTCAGCCCCGCCGGCCCGGCCCCCACAATCACTACATCGACATCGCGCATCTTCATGGCTCCCGCGTCATCCAGTAATCGCCACAGCCTACGCAGCGGCGGCAGTGGCGGCCTTGATCCGGGTCAGGAACTCAGGTGCCGGCCTCGTGGCTGGCGACCGGAGCGTCCGGCAGCGCGATCACCGGCGGATCGGCCGGGGCCGGCGGCGGCTCCAGCAGCGCGTTGCCGAGTTCCGACAGCGGGCTCTCGTCCGGGCAGGTTTCGTCGGGGAAGCCGTACTGGTCCTTCAGCGCCTGCCCGCAGGTGGTGACCGCCTCCAGGTCGGCGCCTTCGCGCTTGCACTGGCGGTCGAAGGCGACCAGGAAGGCGTCCTTGCGCCGCACGAAATCGTCGCCGCACTTGCGCATCTGCTTGATCCGCTCCAGGTCGTCCTGCACCGCGTTGGTGCCGTCCAGCCCGTACTGCTTGAGCTCGGCGTTGCTGAGCAGGCGCAGGCTGCGGTTGGGCACGGTCATCATCAGGTCGGCCACGCCCACCGCCACGCCGTTGCGCTGCAGGTAGTCCTTCACGTTGTCGTAGACCTGCTGCAGCTCCTTGTTCAGCTCGGCGCGCGAGGTGGCGGTGGAGCTGATGCGCATCATCCGGTGGATGCCGACCTTGCCGGAGATCAGCCGGTTGTCGCCGGCGGCCAGCACGAACACGCAGGCGCTGTGGCAGATCGAGCCTTCGCGCACCCAGATGGTCCAGCCGGACTCGCCGATGCTGTCGCCGGCGACGATCGCCGCCTCCACCTGGCCACCGCTGGAATCCAGGTCGAGGATGCGCTTGCCGATATCCATCACATCGGCCACCACCGCCAGCCGCGACACCATCGCCGCGAACGCGGGGTTGATCTTGCCGACATAGCGCACCCGCACCAGCCCGCGCTCGCGGCAGGGTTCCAGCGCGGCATCCAGGCTCTGCCGGTCCAGCGCTTCCAGCTCGGTACCGTCGCCGGCCTCGCCGGTGTAGTCGGTATCGCAGCCGATCCACGCCCTGCCGTTCTCCAGCACCACCTCCGGCCACGGCTTGTCCTTGGCCGGCTGCACCGGCGCGGGCGGCGGCGGCGCGTCGGCGGCGTTGATCGACACCATGTGGTCGCCGTCGGCGGCCAGCACCGCGGCCGGGTCGGGCACGGCCAACGGCTTGCCCTTGTCGGCGGGGTGGCAGGCCAGCAACCCGAGGCACAACAGCGGCGACCAGCAGAATCTGCGCAGCATGGGGAACCATCGCTTGAGTGGGCCCCCAGTCTAGTTCGCCTTGCCGGCGCCCACCCGAATGCCACCTGCACGCGCGGCATTGATGTCCGGAAATGGCCAGTACGCATCGCCGGCACGGCCTAGACTGGTCCCCATGCAGCTCTCCATGCCCAGCCATGACCAATGCGAACAGGCCCGTTTGGCCCGCGACGCGCGCTTCGACGGCCTGTTCTTCACCGCCGTGCGCAGCACCGGCATCTATTGCCGGCCGGTGTGCCCGGCGCCGGCGCCGCGGCGCGAGAACGTCAGCTACTACCCCACCGCGGCGGCGGCAGCCGCGGCCGGCTACCGGCCCTGCCTGCGCTGCCGGCCCGAGCTGTCGCCGGACGACGCCAATTTCATGCAGGACCACACTCTGCACCGCGCGCTGGCGCTGCTGGACGAAGGCATCCTGCAGGAGCGGCCGGCCGCCGCGCTGGCCGACGCGATGGAACTGAGCACGCGCCAGCTGCAACGCCTGTTCGTTGCCAGGCTGGGCGCCACGCCGGCGCAGCTGCACGCCACCCGGCGCCTGCTGCTGGCCAAGCAGTTGCTGACCGAAACCGCCCTGCCGGTCACCGAAATCGCGCTGGCCGCCGGCTTCAACAGCCTGCGCCGGTTCAACGGCGCCTTCCTCGAAGGCTGCGGCATGCCGCCCAGCGCTCTGCGCCGGCAGCACGGCGCGGTGCCCGGCGGCGAGCCGGTGCTGCGGCTGGCGTACCGGCCGCCGCTGGATTTCGCGGCGATGCTCGGCTTCCTGCGCAAGCGCGCGATCCCCGGCATCGAGCGCATCGACGAGCACAGCTACCAGCGCGTGATCGTCGCCAATGGCCGCGCCAGCCTGATCCGGGTCAGCGCCGACCCGAAGCGGCCGGAACTGCGCCTGCAGTTGGGCACCAGCGACGCACGCACGATCCCGGCGATCGTCGCCAGGGTGCGGCGCGTGTTCGACCTCGATGCCGACCTCGCCACCGTCCACGCCTGCCTGAACCACGAACCGCTGCTGGCGCGCGGCATCGCCGAGCGCCCTGGCCTGCGCATTCCCGGTGGCTGGGACGGTTTCGAGATCGCGGCGCGCGCGGTGCTGGGCCAGCAGGTCAGCGTCGCCGCGGCGACCACGCTGGCGCGGCGGCTGGTAGACCGTTTCGGCGAACACCTGCCCGGCCTGCCGGAAGGGCTGGACCGGCAGTTCCCTGCCCCGGCCGCGCTGGCCGACGCGCCGCTGGAAAGCATCGGCCTACCGCGCACCCGCGCCGCCACGCTGCGCGCGGTGGCCCGCGCCTGCGCCGAAGGCCGGCTGGATTTCAGCCGCGCGCAGACGCTGGAGCAGTTCGTGCGCAACGCCACCGCCTTGCCCGGCATCGGCCCGTGGACCGCGCACTACATGGCGCTGCGCGCGCTGGGCATGCCCGACGCCTTCCCGGCCGGCGACCTGGTGCTGCAGCAGGTACTGGGCGAAGGCCGGCGCCTGAGCGAACGCGCCACCGAGGCCCGCTCGCAGGCATGGCGGCCGTGGCGCGCCTACGCCGTCCTGCATCTGTGGCATCTATCGCAGGCCGGGGCCACGTCCCCGGCGGCGCACGGTGCCCCCTCCCGCACTCCCCGCGCGCCGGGGACGTAGCCCCGACCTACAGGCTCCCACCATGACCCTCTACTACGACCGCTTCGACACCCCCATCGGCCCGCTCACCGTGGCCGCCGACGCCACCGGCCTGCGCCACATCCTGTTCGCCGAGAACCACCACGATGCGAAGGACCGCGGGCACTGGCAACACGACCCGGATGCGGTCGCCGAGCCGCGCCGGCAGTTGCTGGACTACCTGCACGGGAAGCGCCGCGATTTCGATCTGGTGCTGGCCCCGGTGGGTACCGAATTCCAGTTGCAGGTCTGGCACGCACTGGCCGAGATCCCGTTCGGCAGCACCTGGAGCTACCGCCAACTGGCGCAGCGCATCGGCCGCCCCAGCGCCACCCGCGCGGTCGGCGCCGCCAACGGCCGCAACCCGCTGCCCATCGTGCTGCCCTGCCACCGGGTGATCGGCAACGACGGCTCGCTGACCGGCTTCGGCGGCGGCCTGCCGACCAAGGCCGCGCTGCTGCGGCTGGAAGGCGTCGGCAACGACGGCGCGCAGGTCGCCGACCTGTTCGGCTGATCCGGCCGGGTCATCTGCCAAAAGTCGTATTCGTGGCGTCACGATCGGCCTCTATCATGGCCCGATGATTTCCTTCCGCCTTCCCGCCGCGGTACTGGCCTGTGCCCTGCTCGCCGCCTGCGCCTCCGCGCCCCGCTCCACGCCGGCGACACCGGCGCCACCGACCGTCCTGCTGCTGTCCATCGATGGCCTGCGCGCGGACATGGTCGAGCGCGGCCACAGCCCGAACCTGGCGCGGCTGGCGCGCGAGGGCGTGCACGCCACCGGCATGCACCCGTCCTATCCGTCGCTGACCTTCCCCAACCACTACACCCTGGTCACCGGTCTGCGCCCCGACCACCACGGCATCATCCACAACAGCATGAGCGCCGAGGACCTGGGCGCCTTCCGCCTCAGCGACCGCCAGGCGGTGAGCAACCCGGCCTGGTGGGGCGGCGAGCCGATCTGGGTGGGCGTGGAGAAGGCCGGCTACAAGAGCGCCACCTGGTCATGGCCGGGCAGCGAGGCCGCCATCCACGGCGTGCAGGCCAACCAGTGGCACGCCTACGACGAAAGCGTGCCGCTGTCCGAGCGCATGCAACTGGTGCTGTCGTGGCTGGAAGGTGCCCCCGACGGCCGCAAGCCGCGGCTGGTCGCCGCCTACATGGAACACGTGGACAAGGCCGGCCACCACCACGGCCCGGATTCGCCCGAGTACGCCGCCGCGCTGCAGGACGTGGACCAGGCCATCGGCCTGCTGCTGGACGGCATGGCCCGCGACGGCCTGCTCGAGACGACCAACGTGATCGTGGTGTCCGACCACGGCATGGCCAACGTGCCGGAAGGCCAGGTCATCGCCACCGAGGACATGGTCGCCCCGGAGATCGCGCGCGAGGTATCGGTCGGCCAGTCGGTCGGCTTCGCCCCCGAGCCGGGCCGCGAACGGGAAGCGGAGAAGGCGCTGCTGGGCGCGCACCCGCACTACGACTGCTGGAAGAAGGAACAGCTGCCGGCGCGCTGGCATTACGGCACCCACCCGCGCATCCCGCCGATCATCTGCCAGATGCACGAAGGCTGGGATGCCCTGACCCGCGCGGCGATCGCCGAGCGCACGCCGGGCAACCGCGGCTCGCACGGCTACGACCCGGCATTGCCGTCGATGCAGGCGGTGTTCATCGCCCGCGGCCCGTCGTTCCGGCAGGGCATGCAGCTGCCGGCCTTCGACAACGTCGACGTCTACCCGCTGCTGGCGCGGCTGACCGGCATCGTCCCGGCGCCCAACGACGGCAACCCGCGGACCCTGCTGCCGGCACTGCGCGACAAGCCCGCCCCGTAGGTGCCGGGCTTGCCCGGCACAGGGGCCTCACCGGCAAGGTTCCATGCCGGGCGAGCCCCGCATCTGCAGGTCGGGGCCACGCCCCCGACGCCTCGCAGATATCGCAGTCGGGGGCGTAGCCCCGACCTACGTACTCAACCATCTCGAAGTCGCGACGCAACGACCGTAGGTGCCGGGCTTGCCCGGCACAGGGCCCTCCCGGACGGTAGCGCCCGACCAACGGTCGG
>NZ_LDJP01000077.1 GCF_001431505.1 Stenotrophomonas daejeonensis | reverse complement strand
CCGCCGCCGCGCAGATCACCGCGCTGCTGCGCCGCGCCGACGCCAGCGGCCGCTACGACGCGATCCTGCTCACCCGCGGCGGCGGCTCGCTGGAAGACCTGTGGGCGTTCAACGACGAACAGCTGGCGCGCGCCATCGCCGCCTGCGCCACCCCGGTGGTGTCGGCGGTCGGCCACGAGACCGATTTCAGCCTGTCCGACTTCGCTGCCGACCTGCGCGCACCAACGCCTTCGGTGGCCGCCGAGCTGCTGGTGCCGGACCGGCGCGACCTCGGCGCGCGCCTGCGCCACCTGCAGCACCGCCTCGCGCAACGGCAGGCGCACGTACTGAACCAGGCGATGCAGCGCGCCGACCGCGCCGCACTGCGCCTGCAGGCGGGCAGCCCGCAGGCGCGGCTGGCGCTGCTGCGGCAACGCCAGCAGGCCGCGCTCGCGCGCCTGCATGCCTGCTGGCAACGGCAGCTGCAACAGCGGCACGCGCGGCTGGCGCATGGCAACGCGGTGCTGCGCGCGACCCGGCCCGGCCGCCGCCTCGCCCTGCTCGCCGAACGGCTGTCGATGCTGGCCCCGCGCACGCAGGCGGCGATGGCGCGGCAACTGCAACGCGACGCCCTGCGCCTGCGCGGCATCGCCCGTTCGCTGGAAGCGGTGAGCCCACTGGCCACGGTGGCGCGCGGCTACTCGATCCTCACCCGTGCCGATGACGGCGCGCTGGTGCGTTCGACCACGCAGGTCCAGGCCGGCGATACATTGCATGCACGCGTGGGCGACGGCACGGTGGACGTGCAGGTCATCGACCCCTCGTAGATGCGGGGCTTGCCCCGCATGAAGCTTTAAGCTTTCCCGGCAATGCCTCGTGCCGGGCAAGCCCGGCACCTACGAGACGCATGGCCATTTGCGCGGGAGCTTGCCCCGCATCCACGCATCAATTCGCCTGCGCCGTCTCGCAGAACCGCTGCCGGTATTCCATCGCCTTGGGCATCAGCGCCTGCAGGTTCTGGATGCGGGTGCCGGGATTGGGGTGGGTGGAGGCGAACTCCGGCGGCGCCTGCCCGCCGCTGGCCGCGCCCATGCGCTCCCACAGCGGCACCGCTTCCTGCGGGTCGAAACAGGCTGCCGCGGCCAGCATCAGCCCCACTTCGTCGGCCTGCGTTTCGTGGGTGCGCGCATAGGGCAGCAGGTAGCCGTAGCCGAAGGCGGACATCAGCATCTGTTGCTGCTGCGCGTCCATGCCGCCGGCGGCACCGGCCATCTGACCGATCTCGGTCAGCTTCTGCTGCGCCATGCGCTGCGCGCCGTGGCGCAGCAGCGCGTGGGCGATCTCGTGGCCCATCACCACCGCCATCGCATCGGCGTTCTTCGCCACCGGCACCAGCCCGGTGTAGACGGCCATCTTGCCGCCGGGCAGGCAGAACGCATTGGCCTGGTCCGATTGCAGCACGTTCACTTCCCAGTCGAAGCCCTGCGAGAAACGGTTGGGTGCCTGCCCGTGCTCGGCCGCCAGCGCCGCCTCCACCGGCTCGACCTTGGCGATCAGCCGCTGCGCGATCCCGCGGATCTGCCGCGCCACCTGCGAGCTGGGATCGACCGGCCGCTCCTGCGACAGGATCTGCTGGTAGGCCTGCAGGCCCAGCGCCTTCTCGCTCTCGGCGTCGAGCGACGCGTCGATCAGCACCTTTTCGCCGGTATACGGGTCCACCGTGCGGTTGCTGAAGTAGTAGCAGCCGCCGTAGATGGCGAAGCCGAGCAGGACGATCCAGCGCAGGCCGCCGACGCCACGGCGGCGGCGCGGGTCGCGCGGGTTGCCAACAGGGTCCTGTCGCATCGGGAATCTCCATCGCCGGGTCTGCCACGGCGATGGTAGCGCGCCGCGTCAGATGCCGCGCACCAGCCGGAAGCCGATGCGCGCGCTGGTCATGTCCGAGTCCTGCGACAGCCGCCATGCCGCGCGGGTCTGCTCCGGCGCGTTGGCCCAGTTGCCGCCGCGCACCACGCGCTGCCGGCAGCCGGGGTTGTACCAGGCCGCGCCATCGGCCGGCGCGCGCCGGTAGCTGGCGTGCCAGCAATCGGCCACCCATTCGCTGAGGTTGCCGGCCATGTCGTGCAGGCCCCAGGCATTGGCGCGGAAGCGGCCGACCGGCGCCGCGCCCCAGTAGCCGTCGCCATAGCCGACGAAGGCATTCTTCCAGTGGCGGCCGCTGGGCGAGACGTCCTCGCCGCCGGTGAAATTGCCGCTGCCCTCCGGCGGCACCCCGGCGTTCCCCCACGGGTAGCGCCCGGTGCTGCCGGCGCGCAGGGCGTATTCGAACTCCGCCTCGCTCGGCAGCCGGTAATAGCGCCCGGTCTGCTCGGACAGCCATGCCGCATAGGCCTCGGCATCGCGCACGCTGACGTGCATCACCGGATCGTCCGGCGCGGCCCTGGCACCGTTGTAGCCGGACCGCCAATCCACGCCGCTGCGGCGGATGAAGTTGCCGCTGCGCTCGTCGTAGACCACCGAATGCCCGCGCCGGACAGCGCGCGGGCGGGCATTGGCCGCGGCCACGAAACGGCCGAACTCGGCCACGGTGACCTCGGTGATCGACATGGCGAAGCCGCGCTCGAAGCGCACGTAATGCTGCGGCCGCTCGGCATCGACCGCCCCCGGTTCGCCATTGGTCGCGCCCATCTGGAAGCCGCCATGCGGGACCACGATCATCTGCGGCCCGCGTCCGCCATCGAGCAGGGCGTCGGTGAACACCTGCCCGGGGCGGAAACTGCCGTAATGCGCGGCCAGTTCGATGCGCTGCCGCAGCACCGCCACCGCCTCGTCGCCGGGCCGGGCGATGCGCAGCGCCCGCTCCAGCTTCTCGCGCGCGTCCTTGAGGCCCTTGGGTGAGGTGAGGTCGCGCAGGCCGCCGTCGCGCAACGCAGCCAGTTGCGCCATGCGCATGGCTTCGATGCGCAAGCGTGCATCGGCCACGGTCGGGGCGTCATCACGGATCTTCGCGGCACGGTCGAGCAAACGCAGCGCGGCATCGAAATCGGCCAGCGTGGCCGCCTCCTCGGCGGCGCGCAGCAGGCCGCTTTCCACCGCCGCCACTCCTTGCCGCGCGCGGCTGTTGCCCGGGTCCAGCGCCAGCACCTCGGTGAACGCGGCCAGCGCGCCGCCTTCCTCGTCGAACCGCCCCTTGCGCAATGCATCCTCGCCGGCCCGGTTCAGCGCCAGCAACCGGCGCGCCACCTGCACGCGCTGCTGCAATTCCAGCTCGGGCTTGCCTTCCGGCGCCAGGTACACCGCCACCGCCATCCGTTCGGCCGCATCGGCCAGCGCCCTGCGCTGGTCCTCGGGTTGCTCCAGCAGGCCGCGGGCCGAGGCCAGCAGTTGCGCCCTCGCCTTGCGCAACCCGCGCGTGGCCTCGCGGTTGTCCGGCTGCAGCGCCAGCACCGCCAGGTAAAGCGGAATTGCATCGTCCGCCTCGTGGTACAGCCGCCCTTCCGCCAGTGCAGCCGCCGCCTTGCGCAGTGCCCCGCGCACTTCGTCGGCCTGCAGCTCCACCGTCAACGGCACCCACGGCGGCGGCGCATCCGGCAGGACCATCGGCAGCGCGCCGGCCGCCGGTCGCGCCGCTTCGCCCGCCGCGGCATGGTCGATGGCTTCGGGTACCACCGCGGAAACCTCCGGCGCCTGGCGCCCGCACGCGGCACAGGCCAGCACGGCGCACAGCGCCATGCGGACCATCCTGCCGGTTGTGCGCAAACTTCCTTCCATACGGTTCCCGCGCTCGGGGGCGCTGCGACGTTAGGCTATTCTCGCCTGCCCGGGCAAACCCTGCCGTCGACGGAATACACGTGGCTCACTGGATCAAACACCCATCCGAACTGGAAGCGCGCCATCAACAGCGCCCCGCGCGCATCGGACTGGATACCGAATTCATCCGCGAACGCACCTACTGGCCGCAGCTGGCGCTGGTGCAGATGGCGGTGAACGACGAAATCCTGCTGATCGACCCCTTGATCCCCGGCATGACCGACGCCCTGCGCCCGTGGCTGGAAGACACCGCCATCCTCAAGGTCATGCACAGCGCCAGCGAGGACCTGGTGGCGTTCAAGTGCGCCTGCGGCGCGCTGCCGCGGCCGCTGTTCGACACCCAGATCGGCGCCGCGCTGGCAGGCATCGGCGGCGGCATGGGTTACCAGAAGCTGGTCGCCGAGATCACCGGCACCACCCTGCCCAAGGGCGAGACACGCTCGGACTGGATGCGCCGCCCGCTGTCGCCGGCGCAGCTCGAATATGCCGCGGACGACGTCGAATACCTGTTCGCCCTGCACGATGCCATCGACCGGCGCCTGCACGAACTCGGCAGGCAGGCATGGATGCAGGACGATGCACAACGCCTGCTGGCCGGCGTCGACAACGACGAAGGCGAGCGTTGGCCGCACCTGTCCATGCGCGCGGCGCAGTTCCTCGATACCGACGCGCAACGCCGCCTGCTGCGGCTGCTGCGCTGGCGCGACCAGCAGGCCCGGCAGAGCGACAAGCCTCGCAGCTGGATCCTCGACAACGAACTGGCCGCCACCCTGGCGCGCACGCCGCCGACCGACCACGACGCCCTGCTGCGCCTGTTCGAGCGTTTCCCCAAGGCCCCGCGCAAGCTCTCGCAGGCGGTATGGCAGACCCTTCAAACCCCGCTGCCCGACGAGGACCAGGCGCCGCAACCGCTGCCCGCCACCGATACCAACAAGGCCGCGCTCAAGCGCCTGCAGGATGCCGTGGCCAGGCACGGCAGCGAACTCGGCCTGCCCGACGGCCTGCTCGCCTCGCGCAAGCACCTGGAAGCCCTGCTGCAGAACGGCGACTGGCCCGCGCCACTGGCCGGCTGGCGCAGGCAGCAACTTGAACCGCTGCTGCGCCCCCTCTTGGCGAAACCGGAAAGCACGCGCTAGAATTTGCGGGCCGCACGGGGCCATAGCTCAGCTGGGAGAGCGCGTCGTTCGCAATGACGAGGTCGGGAGTTCGATCCTCCCTGGCTCCACCATCTCCAGACGGAAACGCCGCATCGAAAGATGCGGCGTTTTTGTTTGCGCGACGGCCGGGAAATTTCTTCGGTTTTTCCCTTGCCGAATCTGGAAGACCTCCGTATCATGCGCGTCCTCGCTGGCGGCAACGCCGCGAAAACAAAGTGGCTCGGTAGCTCAGTTGGTAGAGCAGGGGATTGAAAATCCCCGTGTCGGCGGTTCGATTCCGTCCCGAGCCACCACAAGATTCAAGGGCTTGCAGAAATGCAGGCCCTTTTTGTTTGCCCGCCTCCTCGCCCGGCGCGATATCGAACGAAAGCTTCACACCGCCGTGGGCGGCTTTGCTTAGCCTGCCGGACAATCACGGAGGCCAGACCATGCATGTCCATCGCCTGCTCCTGTCGTTGTCGCTGCTGTGCTCCACCGCCGCCTGGGCGGCACCGCCGCTGCAGTCGGTGGAACCGCTCGATCTGGACCGCTATGCCGGCCAGTGGCACGAGATCGCCCACCTGCCCACGCCCTTCCAGAAGAAATGCGTGGCCGACATCACCGCCAGCTACGGCCTGCGTGCCGATGGCCGCATCAGCGTGCTCAACCGCTGCCGCACGGACAGCGGCAAGCTGATCGAAGCCGAGGGCGTCGCCCGCGCCGTGGACGGGCATTCCGGACGCCTGCAGGTCCGCTTCGCGCCGGACTGGCTGTCCTGGCTGCCGTGGGTATGGGCCGACTACTGGGTGATCGCGCTGGACCCGGACTACCACTGGGCGATGATCGGCGAGCCGGACCGCAAGTACCTGTGGATCCTGTCGCGCTCGCCGTCGATGGACGACGCCCTGTTCGAGTCGCTCAAGCGGCAGGCGGCCGACATGGGCTACGACCTGGCGCCGCTGAGGGTGATGGCACCAGTCGAGTGACGGCCCGGCGGTACTGGCATCGAGCGCGACTACCGCCCTCCAGCGCTGTACCCGCAGCGCGGGTCCGCCACGGGTGGATCATGTCTGGATGCCCGGGCGGGAAAATCCCGCTCCTGCGGCCGCCGGCGGCCCGGGCCACGTTCGCCATACGGCGTAGTATCCTTTGGCCGATCCCCTCCGGACCCGAGGACCGAGCAGCATGCGCTTCCGCCTACAGTACGTCCTGACCACGTTTCTCGCACTCGCGCTCGCCGCGTGTGGCGGCGGCATGGTGAAGCGGGTTTCCGAACCGGCCGCCGGCATCCAGCAGCTCACCGTCGGCAACGACGGCAACTGGGAAGTGGAACTGCGCCTGCGCAACTACAGCTCGATGCCGATGCGCTTCGACGACATCGCGCTGCGGATGAAGGTGGGCGATGAAGCCGCCGGCACCTTGAGCGCCGCGCCCGGGTTGTCGATCGGCCCGGAGTCGGCCGACGTGGTCACCCTGCGCCTGCAACCGAGTTCGCCGGCCCGCATCGTCATGGCCGATGCACTGGCCGGCGGCCGCTCGCTGTTCTACGAACTGGAGGGCACGGTCAAGGCCACGCCCGAGGAAAAGAAGCAACGCAGCTTCGAAGTGAAATCCCGCAACAACCTCAACCAGGCGCCCGGCCTGCCCGGCGTGCTGCGCTGACCCATCCGTTTTGCCCGAGATGACACGATGAGCAACTACACCGCCCCCCTCACCGACCTCCGCTTCGCCCTGCATGACGTGCTCAAGGCCGAATCCCTGTTCGCCGCGATGGGCCTTGAGGACGCCAATGCCGAATTGATCGACGCCGTGCTGGAAGAAGCCGGCCGCTTCAGTGGCAGCGTGTTGGCGCCGCTGAACGCCACCGGCGACGAGCATGGCTGCAAGCTCGACAAGGCCACCGGCGAAGTCACCACCGCGCCGGGCTTCAAGGAAGCCTATGCGCAGTTCGTCGAAGGTGGCTGGACCGGCCTGACCGCCGCACCGGAGTTCGGCGGCCAGGGCATGCCGGAGACGCTGGGCATGGCGCTGAGCGAGATGGTGTCGGCCGCCAACCTGTCGTGGAGCCTGTTCCCGATGCTGTCGCACGGCGCGGTCGAGGCGCTCAAGCACTACGGCGAGGACTGGCAGAAGGACGCCTTCCTCAAGCCGCTGGTGGCCGGCAACTGGACCGGCACCATGTGCCTGACCGAGCCGCACGCCGGCACCGACCTGGGCCTGCTCAAGACCCGCGCCGAGCCGAACGACGACGGCAGCTATTCGATCACCGGCACCAAGATCTTCATCACCGCCGGCGAGCACGACCTCAGCGAGAACATCGTCCACCTCGTGCTGGCCAAACTGCCCGACGCGCCTCCCGGCCCGAAGGGCATCTCGCTGTTCGTCACCCCGAAGTACAAGGTGGACCGCAGCGGCAACCTCGGCGAGCGCAATGCCCTGCGTTGCGGCGCGCTGGAACACAAGATGGGCATCCACGGCTCGTCCACCTGCGTGATGAACTTCGACGGCGCCCAGGGCTACCTCGTCGGCCAGCCGCACAAGGGTTTGCAGGCAATGTTCGTGATGATGAACTCCGCGCGCCTGGGCGTGGGCGTGCAGGGCCTGTCGCAGTCCGAGCGCGCCTGGCAGGGCGCGCTGGCCTATGCCCGCGAACGCCTGCAGTCGCGCGCGCCCAAGGGCGCGCTGCTGGCGGACAAGCCGGCCGACCCGATCATCGCCCAGCCCGACGTGCGCCGCATGCTGCTGACGATCAAGGCGCTGACCGAAGGTGGCCGCCTGCTCGCCACCCACGCCTACACCCAGCTCGACGCCGCCCAGCACGCCGGCGACGCGAAGGTGCGCGCCGACGCCGACACGCTGGTCAGCTTCCTCACCCCCATCGTCAAGGCCTGCCTGACCGAGTGGAGCATCGAGGCCACCTACAACGCGCAGCAGTGCTTCGGCGGCCACGGCTACATCGCCGAGCACGGCATGGAGCAGCTGGCGCGCGATGCGCGCATCACCACCCTGTACGAAGGCACCACCGGCATCCAGGCGCTGGACCTGATCGGCCGCAAGACCGCCGTCTCGCAGGGCGCCGGCCTGAAGCTGTTCCTGGCCGAAGTGGAGCAGTTCATCGCCGCCAACGCCGGCAACCCGGCCGTGGCCGAATTCCTGCCGGTGCTGGGCGCCAAGGCGCAGGAATGGGGCAAGCTGACCATCGACGTGCTGCAGCGCGCGGCGGTGAACCCGGAAGAACTGGGCGCGGCCAGCTGGGACTACCTGTTCTACAGCGGCTACGTCGCACTGGCCTATTGGTGGGCGCGCAGCGTCGCCGCCGCACAGGCCTCGGCGCATCCGGAAGGCTTCAAGCAGGCCAAGCTGGAAACCGCGCGTTTCTACTACGCCCGCATCCTGCCGCGCACCCTCGCCCATGCCGCCAGCATGCAGAGCGGCGCCGAGCCGCTGATGGCGATGGACGCCACCCGCTTCGGCGCGTGATCCCCCCGTAGGAGCGCACCTTGGTGCGCTCCTACGGAATTACACAAACCGTCACACATCGGGTATAAGCTGTTCTCCCGATGGAGACAGACACTACCCCGCGTGGTCTGATCGATACCGGAGCCGTCCTCCCCGCTCCGGAAACCGGGTTTTCGCCCCCTCCCCTGCACCGCCTCGGTTCCGTGCGACTGCTGTCGCTGGACGCGCATGGCCGCGTGCTCGACTGGATCAACTGGCAGGAGGCGACCTGCCTCTACGCCCGCGGCGCGGTGGCATGGACGCTCGGCGATCCCTGCCTGCACGTGCATGGCGCCACCAGCCGGCGCACCGGCCTGCGCAGCGGGCTGGACCTGCACCCGATCATCGCCACCCGCGGCCACGCCCGCTCGCGCGCCATCGACCCCACGCCCAACCTGACCAACACCGCGCTGTTCGCCCGCGACGCGCAGCTGTGCCTGTACTGCGGCCAGCAGTTCAGCCGCCCGCACCTGACCCGCGACCACGTCATGCCGCTGTCCAAGGGCGGTCGCGACGTCTGGGAGAACGTGGTCAGCGCCTGCTTCCACTGCAACTCGCGCAAGGCCAACCGCACCCCGCAGCAAGCCAACATGCCGCTGCTGGCGGTGCCGTACCGGCCGAGCTGGATCGAGCACCTGATCCTGTCCAACCGCAACATCCTGGCCGACCAGATGGCCTTCCTGAAGGCGCAGTTGCCCAAGAGCGCGTTGCGCCGCGGCACCTGACGCCCTGCCACGCCCGTGCAGGAGCGATGTGAGTCGCGACCGGGCCTTCCCCGATAAAACTCCGGTCGCGACTCACGCCGCTCATACGGGCATGGGCCGAGACTGCCCGTACCGGCGCTTTGCTTGCCCCACCCCGGAATGGGGGCGAAAATGGCGCCTTGCTTGAAGCACGAAGAAAATGATCGACTCCGCCCGTTATCCGCGCCTTTCGCGCATCCAGACCCCGCACGACCTGCGCACGTTCGACGAAGCCGAGCTGCCCGCGGTCGCCGGCGAGCTGCGCGACTACCTGATCGAATCGGTGGGCAAGAGCGGCGGCCACTTCGCCGCCGGGCTGGGCGTGATCGAACTCACCACCGCCCTGCACTACCTCTACGACACCCCGGTCGACCAGCTGGTGTGGGACGTGGGCCACCAGACCTACCCGCACAAGATCCTCACCGGCCGCCGCGACAGCATCCACACGGTCAAGCAGAAGGACGGCGTGGCGCCGTTCCCAAAGCGCGAGGAGAGCGAGTACGACACCTTCGGCGTCGGCCATTCCTCCACCTCCATTTCCGCCGCGCTGGGCATGGCCATCGCCCGCCAGCGCCAAGGCGACGGGCGCAAGATGGTGGCGGTGATCGGCGACGGCGCGATGACCGCCGGCATGGCCTTCGAGGCGCTGGCGCACGCCGGCGGCATGGACGAGGAGCCGGACCTGCTGGTCATCCTCAACGACAACAACATGTCCATCTCCGAGGCGGTGGGCGGGCTGACCAAGATGCTCGGCCGCGCCACCGCCAGCCGCACCCTCAACGCCCTGCGCGAGGGCGGCAAGAAGATCCTCGGCGACAAGCGCAGCAGCCCGCCGGCGCGCTTCGTCAAGCGCTGGGAGGAACAGTGGAAGGGCATGTTCGTGCCGTCCACCGCGTTCGAGCAGATGGGCTTCCACTACACCGGCCCGATCGACGGCCACGACCTGCCGCTACTGCTGTCCACCCTCAAGACCCTCAAGGGCAAGAAGGGGCTGCACCTGCTGCACGTGATGACCACCAAGGGCAAGGGCTACGAACCGGCCGAGGGCGACCAGATCGGCTACCACGCCGTCGGCCCGTTCGACCCGAGCAAGGGCCTGCCGGCCAAGGGCGCGCCGAAGAAGCCCACCTACACCGACGTGTTCGGCGACTGGCTGTGCGACGCCGCCGCCGCCGAACCGCAGCTGATGGGCATCACCCCGGCGATGCGCGAGGGCTCCGGGCTGGTGCGCTTCAGCAAGGAATACCCCGAGCGCTACTTCGACGTGGCCATCGCCGAGCAGCACGCGGTGACGCTGGCCGCGGGCATGGCCACGCAGGGCGCCAAACCCGTCGTGGCGATCTACTCCACTTTCCTGCAGCGCGCCTACGACCAACTGGTGCACGACGTCGCCATCCAGGACCTGGACGTGCTGTTCGCCATCGACCGCGCCGGCGTGGTCGGCCCGGACGGCGCCACCCACGCCGGCAACCTCGACCTGAGCTTCCTGCGCTGCGTGCCGAACATGCTGGTGATGGCCCCGGCCGACGAAGCCGAATGCCGGCAGATGCTCAGCACCGGCCTGCGCTACAGCGGCCCGGCGGCGGTGCGCTACCCGCGCGGCACCGGCCCCGGCGTCGCCGCCGGCAACGACCTGTCCACGCTGGAAATCGGCAAGGCGCAGCTGCGCGTGCAGGGCCACCGCATCGCCCTGCTCGCCTTCGGCGCGACCGTCGCCGCCGCAGAACAGGTGGGGCGCGAACTCGGGCTCAGCGTGGTCAACATGCGCTTCGTCAAGCCGCTGGACAAGGCGCTGCTGCTGGAACTGGCGCGCAGCCACGACGCCTTCGTCACCATCGAGGACAACGTGGTCGCCGGTGGCGCCGGCTCGGGCGTGGCCGAACTGCTTGGTGCCGAGGCCATCGTGATGCCGGTGCTGCACCTGGGCCTGCCCGACAGCTTCCAGCACCACGCCAGCCGCGAGGACCTGCTGGCCGAGGCCGGCATCGACGCCAGCGGCATCCGCGCCGCCATCCTCAAGCGCTGGCCGGACGTCCACGGCAGCAACGCCCCGTTGAGCGCAACGGGCTGAATCCCGGCTTCCTGCGGCACCCCGGACCCGCGCCGACCACAGCCGGCGCGGGTTTTCTTCATGCCGTAGGCAGATATCCCTTCACCGGACGACAGGCAAAGAAAAAGCCCTGAAGAATCAGGGCTTTGAATGGAGGCCTGGGTCGGAATCGAACCGGCGTACGCGGATTTGCAATCCGCTGCATAACCACTCTGCTACCAGGCCATCAACTGTTTCCATCAGGGCGACGAGTGTATCGCCCTGATATGAAAAAACGGCAGGACCGCCGTTTTTCACGGCGAAGCCGCCCGAAGGGTGGTCCCCAGGGATGGGGGCCATGAAAAAACCCCGCTGCCGGGGTTCTTTCGGAATTTGGAGCGGGAAACGAGACTCGAACTCGCGACCTCAACCTTGGCAAGGTTGCGCTCTACCAACTGAGCTATTCCCGCTTGGGAGCCGCGCATTCTACAGGTCAACCGAACAATGCGCCAGCGTTTGCAACGATTCCCTTCGGACCAGGCTGCGGATCGACCGCGGCATCGTTCGACATTGGAGCGGGAAACGAGACTCGAACTCGCGACCTCAACCTTGGCAAGGTTGCGCTCTACCAACTGAGCTATTCCCGCTTGGGAGGCGAAATTCTACATGCAATCGCCTACCTGTCAACACGCCGTTTTCACTTTTTCCGCGACTGCGCGCGCGCCGCGATCTCGTCCTCGCGCAGGCTCGGCCAGGCCGCGTGCAGGTACTGCACGCCCGACACCAGGGTCAGCACCGCGGCGATCGCCAGCATCCAGTCGCCGACGTGGAAAATCGGCCCGCCCATCCAGATCTCGACCACCGAGGTGTTGGGCGAAACCGAATACAGCAGGCACAGCAGCGCGACCATCTGCGCGGTGGTCTTGACCTTGCCGATCATCGCCACCCGTACCTTGGCGCGCTGGCCGATCTCGGCCATCCACTCGCGCAGCGCCGACACCGCGATCTCGCGGCCGACGATCACCGCCGCCCAGAACGCCATCCACGGCGTCGGGTGGCCCTGCACGATCAGGAACAACGCCACCGCCACCATCAGCTTGTCGGCCACCGGGTCGAGGAAGGCGCCGAATGCCGAGTGCAGTTCGTAGCGGCGCGCCACCCAGCCGTCGAGCCAGTCGGTGATCGCGGCCAGGCCGAAGATCGCCGCGGCGGCGAAGTTCGTCCACTTGTAGGGGAGATAGAACACCAGCACCAGCACCGGGATCATCACGATCCGCAGCAGGGTCAGCCAGGTGGGGATGGTCAACTTCATTGCGTTACTGCTCCGCCGTCGGATCGGGTACCGACAGTCCATGAAGGTTAGCGTAGATGCGCGCGGCCAGCGCCGCATTGATGCCTTCCACGCGCGCGATCTCGGCCTCGCCGGCGGCCTTGAGCCCAGCCATGCCGCCGAAATGCTTGAGCAGGCTGGCGCGGCGCTTCGGGCCGATGCCCTCGATGTCTTCCAGCTTGCTGGTCATGCGCGCCTTCTGCCGGCGCCCGCGGTGGCCGGTGATGGCGAAGCGGTGCGCCTCGTCGCGCACCTGCTGGATGAACTGCAGCGCCGGCGATGCCGCGCCCGGGCGCAGCTCGCGTCCGTCCGGCAGCACCAGCGCCTCGTGGCCGGCGCGGCGCTCCACGCCCTTGGCCACGCCGACCAGCAGTACGCCTTCGACGCCGAGGTCGGCCAGCGCGGCCTGCGCCTGCGCCAGCTGGCCGGCGCCGCCATCGATCAGCAGCACGTCCGGAAGTATTGGGAAATCGCCCATACGGCCCTCGTGCATGGCACGAGGGCGCTCGTCGGCGCGCGAGCCAGTGGCTCGCGAACGCGCCTCCTCGCCTTCCACCGCGCGGCGGAAGCGGCGGTCGATGGCCTGGTGCATGGCCGCGTAGTCGTCGCCCGGCTCGATGCCGCTGATGTTGTAGCGGCGGTACTGCGCGCGCACCGGGCCGGCGGCGTCGAACACCACGCACGAGGCCACCGTCGCCTCGCCCATCGTGTGGCTGATGTCGAAGCACTCCACGCGCTTGACCGGCTCGGCCAGCCCCAGCATTTCGCGCAGCGCCTCGCTGCGCGCGTGCTGCGCGCCGCGGCTGTCCAGTTCCGCGACCAGGGTGATCTGCGCATTGCGCGCGGCCAGCTCGACGTAGCCGGCGCGCTCGCCGCGCACGTTCCACTTCAGCGCGACCCTGCGCTCGGCCGCCGCGCCCAGCGCCGCCTCGATCATCTCCACCTCGGGGATTTCGCGGTCCAGCAGCACTTCCGGCGGCGGCGCGTGCTCGACGTAGTACTGCGAGACGAACGCGGCCAGCACTTCGGCGGCGCTGTCCTCGCCGTTGGTGCGCGGGAAGAACGCGCGGGTGCCGAGGTTGCGGCCATCGCGGAACGCCAGCAGCAGCACGCAGGCGCTGGCGCCCTGCATCGCGCAGGCCAGCACGTCGAGGTCGGCGGCGCGGCCGTCCACGTACTGCCGGTTCTGCATGCTGCGCAGCGAGGCGACGAGGTCGCGCAGGCGCGCGGCGCGCTCGAACTCCAGCGCGTCGCTGGCCTGCTGCATCGCCTGCAGCAGTTCGTCGGCCAGCTGGTCGCTCCTGCCTTCGAGGAACAAGGCCGCGCGCCGCACCGATTCGTCGTAATCGTCCTGCGCCACCAGCCCCACGCACGGCGCGCTGCAGCGGCCGATCTGGTATTGCAGGCACGGCCGCGAGCGGTTGCGGAACACGCTGTCCTCGCAGCTGCGCAGCTTGAACAGCTTGTGCATCAGGTTGAGCGTCTCGCGTACCGCGCCGACGCCCGGATACGGGCCGTAATAACTGCCCGGGATCGAGCGCGGACCGCGGTGCAGGGCGATGCGCGGCCATTGCTCGCGGGTCAGCAGCACCTGCGGGTAGGTCTTGTCGTCGCGCAGGGAGACGTTGTAGCGCGGGGCCAGCGACTTGATCAGCTGGTTTTCCAGCAGCAGCGCCTCGGCCTCGGTGCGGGTGACGGTCACGTCCATCCGCGCCACCTGCGCCAGCATCAGCATGATCCGCCGGGTCTTCGGCGAGCCGTTGAAATAGCTGCCGACGCGGTTGCGCAGCGCGCGCGCCTTGCCGACGTACAGCAGCGTGTCGTCGGCCGCGTACATGCGGTAGACGCCCGGCGCAGTGCTCAGCGCCGCCGCAAATGCCTTGCCATCGAAGCCGCTGGTTGCCTTGCCGCTCATTCCTCGATCGGCACGTTGCTCAATTCGCCGCTGACCGGATCGAAACGCAGGATGGCATGGGCATCGCTTTCGGCGATCCACACCGCGCCGGCGGCCACCGCCAGCGCCGCCGGGCCATGCAGGCGCCGCGGCAGGTTGACGGTGGTCAGGTCGCCGCCGCCCAGGCGCAGCGTGCGCAGGCAGCCGTTGCCGGCATCGGCGATCCACAGCAGCGGCGATTCGCTGCCCATCGCGATCGCCTGCGGGTATTGCAGGTGGGCCTGCGCGCGCGCGCCATCGGTACTGCCGAATTCCCACGGTCCCTGCCCGACCAGCGTCTGCACCACGTCGCCGCGCAGTTGCACCGAGCGGATCGCCGAACCCAGCGCGTCGCAGACATACAGTACCTGTTGCACCGCCACCAGCCCGCAGGGCTGCGCCAGCGCGGCGAGGTGGCCGCCGCCGTCGCGCACTTCCATCACCCCCGCGCCCACGCGCCAGCGCAGCGAACGCAGGCCGAGGTCGTAGCTCCAGACACGGTTGTCGCCGGCCATCGCGATGTACAGCTGGTTGTCGGCGATGGCGATGTCCTGCGGATGGTTCAGCGGGCTGTCCCACGGCTGCGCCAGCACCCCCGCCACCGGCTCGCCGGCGCGGCCGTTGCCGCACAGGGTCTCGACCTGTCCGCTGGGCAGGTGGATGCGCCGCAGCGCGTGGTTGCCGGTGTCGGCCACGTACAGCGTCTCGCGCTCCAGCACCATGCCGTGCGGGCGGTTGAACGCGGCTTCGCCGGCCGGGCCGTTGACCAGGTCGGCGCTGCCGACGCCGAACTGGCGCAGCACGCGGCCGGAATGGGTGCATTCGAGGATGCGGTGGTGGCCGGTATCGGCGACGTAGAGGCGGTCGGCGCTGGCCACCAGCCCGGCCGGGAAGCGCAGCGGCAGGCGCGGCTCCGGGCTGGTTTCGCGGTTGCCGCGCAGGTCTTCGTCCAGCGGCGGTGAAAGCCCTTCACACAGCGCGTTCAGGGCGCGCTCCAGGTCGCCGGCGGCACCCACCAGGCGCTCACGCTCCTGCCCCTGCGCATCGAGCAGCAGCAGCGTCGGCCATGCCTCGACGCCAAAGGCACGCCAGGCCTCCCACTGCGCATCCAGCAGGATCGGCGCGGTGATGCCGTGTCGGCGCAGCAGCTTCAGCGCCGGCTGCGGCTCGCGCTCGAAATCGAAGCGCGGCACCTGCATCACCAGCAATTGCAGCCGTCCGGGGTTGCGCGCCTGCCATTGCGCCACTTCGGCCAGCCGCTGCATGCACCAGACCGAGGCGCCGTTGACGAAGGCCAGTACCAGCGGGCGCCCGGCATGGTCCTGCAACGTGGTCGGCGCCGCGTTCAGCCAGATGCCGGACCGGGGGAGTTCCATCGTGCTCTGAGCATTCATGGGCCGATTATGCCGGACTCGACCGTATCCGCCAGACGTCGCACCGTGGCCTGCGCCGCGGCGTCCAGCAGGGCCCAGCTGTGCTCGAAATCGGCCTCGTCGCCGTACCAGGGATCGGGCACCTCGCTGGTGCCGGCAATGCCGGCCCACGGCAGCCACAGCACGGCCCGGTCATGGGCGTCCGGCGGCGCCAGTACCCGCGCGTCGTCCAGGTTGCGGGCATCCGCGCACAGGATGTAGTCGAAATGCCGGAAATCCTTGTGCTGCAACGGCCGCGCGCGCAGGCCGGCGATATCCACGCCGTGGCGGGCGGCGCAGGCGATGGCGCGCGGGTCCGGCGCCTGTCCGCGGTGCCAACCCGAGGTGCCGGCCGAATCCACCTCGACCCGCCCGGCCAGCGGCGACGCCGCCAGCCGCGCGCGCAGCGCGCCCTCGCCCATCGGCGAGCGGCAGATGTTGCCCAGGCAGATCACCAGCAGCTTCAAGCCGTGGCCCTCATCAGCGCGTCGGCGCGGGCCAGGTCTTCCGGCGTGTCTATACCCGGCGGGAACGACTCCGGCGACAGCGACACCGCGATGCGGAAGCCCGCCTCCAGCACGCGCAGCTGTTCCAGCGACTCGACCTGCTCCAGGGTGCCCGGCGGCATCGCCGCGAAACGCTGCAGGAACCCGGCGCGGTAGCCGTAGATGCCGATGTGGCGCAGCCATTGCCCCGGCGGCAGCGCGTCGCGCGACCGGGCGAAGGCGTCACGGTGCCACGGGATCGGCGCCCGGCTGAAATACAGCGCGTCACCCTGCGCATTGCGCACCAGCTTGACCACGTTGGGGTCGAACAGGGTCGGCGCATCCTCGACCGGCGTGGCCAGCGTCGCCATCGGCGCGCCGCTGCCGGCCAGCGTCGCCGCCACCGCGCGGATGCCGGCAGCCGGGGCGAACGGCTCGTCGCCCTGCAGGTTGACCACGATGTCCTGCTCGCCCCAGCCGGCCTGCCGCGCGCACTCGGCCAGCCGGTCGGTGCCGGAGGCATGGTCGGCGCGGGTCATCGCCACGCGCACGCCGTCGAATCCTTCCAGCGCGGCGGCGATGCGGGCATCGTCGGTCGCCACCCAGACCTCGCGCGCACCCGCCGCCAGCGCGCGCCGGGCCACGTGCACCACCATCGGCACGCCCGCCAACGCGGCCAGCGGCTTGCCGGGCAGCCGCGTTGAGGCGTAGCGCGCCGGGATTGCCACCACGAAATCGGGAACGTTGTTCATCTCAACTCCTCGCCCATCACGGGCCGAATTCGATAATCCCTCTCCCTCCGGGAGAGCAGTTGGGGAGAGGGTACGAGGCGAAGCCGCGCCGCAAGGAATTATCGGGAGCGCGATGATGAACGCGTCGCCACGCGCCCGGGCGGAAAACAATCAGGACACCGCTTTTTGAACAAAATGGTGCATGAAACTTCACTCGTACCCTCATCCGCCCCTT
>NZ_LDJP01000076.1 GCF_001431505.1 Stenotrophomonas daejeonensis | reverse complement strand
GCCGATCTGCTGGGCTGGCTGCTGCCGCAGCCCCACCCGCGGGTGGTGTTCGAAGCCAGCGGTGGGTACGAGCGCGATCTGCTCGATACCCTGCACCACGCCGGCCTGAATGCCGTGCGCTTGCCGCCCCGGCGCCCACGCGCCCTGGCCCAGGCACTGGGCCTGAAGGCCAAGACCGATGCGATCGATGCCCGTGTCCTGGCCGTGGCCGCGCAGTTGCTGCCGGCCGCGCCTACCGTCCCGTTGACGGCGGCCACCCAAACCCTGCGCGAATGGTTGCACGTGCGTACGGCCCTGGTGAACGAACGCGACAGCCTGCGGCGGCGACGGCTACACTGGCGCGACCCCGCGGTACGGGCCTGGGTGGACGCCCATATCGCCGACCTGCAAGGGCGCATCGCCGAGGTCAACACACAGCTGGAACAGGCACTGGCCGCCTGCGACCTCTCCTTGCCCGCCGCCCCGGGGCTGGGGCCGATCCTGCGCGCTACCCTGGCCGCCCGCCTGCCGGAACTGGGGACACTGGATCGCCGTCGGATCGCCGCCCTGGTCGGGCTGGCCCCCTACAACCGCGACAGCGGCCCCTGGAAAGGCCAGCGCCGCATCAGCGGCGGCCGGCCCGATGTCCGACGGGTGCTGTACATGGCCACCTGGGCCGCCATCCGGGCGCGCTCACCGCTGGCCGAAACCTACCGACGGCTGGTGGAGGCTGGCAAACCCAAAAAACTCGCCGTCACCGCCTGCATGCGCAAGTACCTCACCATGCTCAACGCCATGCAGCGCGACAACCTGCCTTGGTACCCAAAAGGAAGCTCTGCATGAAATGACAGTTGACTCCTACATTGCTTGCGCTGCTCCATATCGGTGGCTGTTCTCTTATCACACATCTCCGAGCCCACGAGCCA
>NZ_LDJP01000075.1 GCF_001431505.1 Stenotrophomonas daejeonensis | reverse complement strand
AGCGGGGGTTGGGGTGAGGGTACGGGGCGAAGCCCTCGCAATGTTTGATTGCATGAGGCTTCGCCCCGTACCCTCATCCGCCCCTCCGGGGCACCTTCTCCCGGAGGGAGAAGCAAAAGCATGTTGCCCTACCAACCAAACGATTGTAGATGCGGGGCTTGCCCCGCATTGGGCTTTCCCGGTGAAGCCACGTGTGGGGCAAGCCCCACACCTACAAAAACAGCAGCCCTGCCGCTTCTCGTTATTTGGCCTCAAAGCCGCTGCCGCACCGCCTCGAACAGCGCCACGCCGGTGGCCACCGACACGTTCAGGCTCTCCACGTCACCCGGCATCGGGATGCGCACCAGCCCGTCGCAGGTTTCGCGGGTCAGCCGGCGCAGGCCATCGGCCTCGCCGCCCATCACCAGCGCGACGTTGCCGCGCAGGTCGAGCTGGTGAATGGTCTGCTGCGCTTCGCCGGCCAAGCCGTAAATCCACACACCCAGCTTCTGCAGGTCCTTCAAACAACGCGACAGGTTGGTCACCGCCACCACCGGGATGCGGTCGGCGGCGCCGGCGCTGGTCTTGCGCACGGTGGCGTTGACCGGCGCGCTCTTGTCCTTGGGAATCACCACCGCGGTGACGCCGGCGGCCGCGGCGCTGCGCAGGCAGGCGCCGAGGTTGTGCGGGTCCTGCACCTCGTCCAGCACCAGCACCAGCGCCTTGCCCTCGGCGGCCTCGACCAGCCCCTGCAGTTCGTTCTCGCCCCACAGCTTGGCGGCGGCATAGCGCGCGGCCACGCCCTGGTGGCGCACCTGCCCGGCCACGCCGCCCAGCGCCTGTGCATTGACCTTGCGCACGTCGATGCCCTTGCGCAGCGCGTTTTCCTCGATCTCGACCAGCCGCGGGTTCTTGCTGCCGGCCTCGATCAATACTTCACGGACGTTCTCGGCGTCCTTCTCGATCGACGAGGCCACGGCGTTGACGCCGACGATCCATTGGTTTTGTTTGCTCATTGCGGGGAATGGGGAGTTGGGAATGGGGAATGGTGGGCTTGCGGCCGGAAACGCGTGCAGAGGAAAGAGGAACGAGTAAAGCAAAGGCAGAAACAAAAGTAGTGCCGACCAACGGTCGGCACCCACCGGCACCAGACTTCATCTTGTCCGGTGGTGCCCGACCGTTGGTCGGGCAAGGCTGTTGCCTTCACTCGTTCCTCTGCACTCGTTCCCGCTTTCAATACTTCTGCTTCACCCGCTTGGCCGGCTTGCCGCGTGGCGGCAGCGGCGGCAGGCCGTCGTCGATCACGCCGCCATCCAGCCGCTCGACCAGCCGGAAGTCGATCTTGCGCTCTTCCATGCTGGCCTTGAGTACGAGGATGCGCACGCGGTCGCCGAGGCGGAACTGGTTGCCGTGGCGGTCGCCGGTGAGCGTCTTGCGGATCGGGTCGAACTGGTAATAGTCGTGTGGCAGCTGGGTGACGTGCACCAGCCCGTTGACCTTGGAGTCGTCCAGTTCCACGAACAGGCCGAAGCTGGTCACGCCGCTGATGACGCCGTCGAACTGGCCGCCGACGTGCTTTTCCATCCACGCCGCGCGGAACCGCTCGTCGACCTCGCGCTCAGCCTCGTCGGCGCGGCGCTCGCGCTCGGAGCATTGCAGCGCCAGCGCCGCCATCTCGCGCGGGGTGTAGAGGTACTTGTCCGGCGCGCCGCCGGTGAGCGCGTACTTGATCGCGCGGTGCACCAGCAGGTCCGGGTAGCGGCGGATCGGCGAGGTGAAGTGGGCGTAGGCGTCCAGCGCCAGGCCGAAGTGGCCGTTGTTGTCCGGCGAATACACCGCCATCGACTGGCTGCGCAGCAGCACCGATTCCAGCAGCGCCGCATCCGGGCGCTCGCGCACCTTCTTCAGCAGCTTGGTGTAGTCGCCCGGCTGCACCTTGCTCCACGCCGGCAGGCTCAGCTTGAACTCCTTGAGGAACTCCAGCAGGTCGGCGTACTTGGATTCCGGCGGGCGCTCGTGCACGCGGTACGGCGCCGGGACGTGCGCGGCCAGCAGGTGGCGCGCGGCCTGCACGTTGGCGGCGATCATGCATTCCTCGATCAGCTTGTGCGCGTCGTTGCGCACCAGCATGCCGGCCTGGGTGACCTCGCCGCGGTTGTCCAGCACGAAGCGCACTTCGCCGGATTCGAATTCGATGGCGCCGCGCCGCGCACGTGCCTTGGCCAGCACTTCGTACAGCTGGTGCAGGCGCTGCACCTGCGGCAGCTGCGCGCCGATTTCGGCCTGCGCCTGCGCATCGTCCTCGCCCACCGCCTTCCATACCTGCGTATAGGTCAGGCGCGCATGCGAGTTCATCACCGCCTCGTAGAAGCGCGAGCCGGTCACCTCGCCCTTGCGATCCACCTGCATGTCGCAGACGAAGCACATGCGGTCTTCCTTCGGCCGCAGCGAGCAGATGCCGTTGGACAGCGTCTCCGGCAGCATCGGCACCACGTAGCCGGGGAAATACACCGAGGTCGCGCGTTTCTGTGCTTCATCGTCCAGCGGCGTGCCGGGGCGCACGTAATGCGACACGTCGGCGATGGCAACCACCAGCCGGAAGCCGTCGCGGTTCGGCTCGCAATACACCGCGTCGTCGAAATCCTTGGCGTCCTCGCCGTCGATGGTCACCAGCGGCATCTGCCGCAGGTCCACGCGGCCGCCGATCATCGACGGCTCCACCATCATCGGGATGGCGGTGGCTTCGTCCAGCACCTCCGGCGGGAATTCGTGCGGCAGGTTGTGGCCGTGGATCGCGGTTTCCACCACCAGCGACGGGGTCAGCCGGTCGCCGAGCACGGCGATGATCCTGCCGATCGGCGGGCGGCGCGAATCCGGGGCATGGATCAGTTCGCAGACCACCAACTGGCCGTCCTTCGCGCCGCCGGTGGCGTCGGCCGGAATCTGGATACTGCGCTGGATGCGCTTGTCGTCGGGCACCACGTAATTGATGCCCAGCTCGACGCTGTAATGGCCGATCAGGCGGCTGACGCCGCGCTCCAGCACGCGCGCGATGCTGCCCTCGCGGCGGCCACGGCGGTCGATGCCGGTGACGTTGGCCAGCGCGCGGTCGCCGTGCATCACCTTGCGCATTTCGTAGGGCGGCAGGAACAGGTCGTCGCCGCCCTCGTCCGGGCGCAGGAAGCCGAAGCCTTCCGGGTTGGCGATGACCGTGCCGGGGATCAGGTTGGTCACCAGCACCGGGGCGAAGCCGCCGCGGCGGTTCTGCACCAATTGCCCGTCGCGCACCATCGCGCCCAGGCGCTTGCCCAGCGCGTCGGCGCGGTCCGGCTCGGTCAGGCCCAGCAGTTCGCCGATCTCCTGCGCGTTGCGTGGGCCGTCGCAGCGGTCGAGCAGTTGCAGGATCGCCTCGCGGCTGGCGATGGGGTTCTCGTAGCGCTCGGCCTCGCGCGCGGCCTGCGGGTCGTCGAACAAGGGCTTGGCACGGCGGCCGCGCACGAAGCTCTGCGGCGGCGCCCCGTCCCCGGGCTTGTTCCTGCCGCTCTTGGGCTTGGCCGGGGCGGCCGCGACATCCGGCATCCACGGCGGTAGCTTGGCGGCCTTGCGTGGCTTGGCCGGCGCCTTGCCCGGCGTGCTGCCGGCGGCGGACGTGGGGGCCTTGCCGGCCCCGGTGGTCTTTTTGTTCTTCATTGCCGGCCATGGTAGCGCCTGCATCCGCACCGCAGCGTGTACCGGCCGAAAAACCGTTGACACCCCCATGCCCAACCCGCACAATGCGCGCCCTGAGTCGCCCAGGTGGCGGAATTGGTAGACGCACTAGTTTCAGGTACTAGCGGGTAAAACCGTGGAGGTTCGAGTCCTCTCCTGGGCACCATGACTCAAGCAGACGAAAACCCGCGAAAGCGGGTTTTTTCGTTTCCGGCATTCCTTGTGCCGACACCTGCCGCCGCAGGAGCGACGTGAGTCGCGGCCGGGGCTTTGGGGCGTCGATGCCGCTCTCCAGCATGAGCACCACCTGTTGACGCCAGCCGCCGGCACCCGCATAATTTCCCTCCTGAGTCGCCCAGGTGGCGGAATTGGTAGACGCACTAGTTTCAGGTACTAGCGGGTAAAACCGTGGAGGTTCGAGTCCTCTCCTGGGCACCACGACTCAAGCAGACGAAAACCCGCGAAAGCGGGTTTTTTGTTACCCGCCATTCGTGGTGGCAGCCTTCGGGCCATCGATCAGCGATGTCAAAAACCGCTCCCGGCGGTTTTTCCGTTTCCGGCTTCACTCCATTTGCCGCCCCCCCCTGCGCCCCGGTGGCGCCCGACCGTTGGTCGGGCGGCGGCGCGCAGCGCCGGCAGGTTCGGTGCAATGGACAAAAAGCAGTGCCGACCAACGGCACCCACCATCGCGGGGCGCGTCAGTGGCCGCCGGCCGAGGCGGCGCTGCCGGCACCCGCGCCGAACGGCGGCTTGGCCAGCCACAGGAAGGCGATGATCGCCAGGAACACCCAGCCGAGCAGGTAGAAGATGTCGTTGAAGCCCATCTGCGAGGCCTGGTGGTTGATCATGGTGTTGAGCAGCGCCGCGCCGTGCTGCAGGTCGCCCTGCCCCATCGCCGTCACCTGGTCCTGCATGCCCGGCGTGTAGGCCGAGATGTGCTCGGTCAGGTGCGCGTGGTGCTCCTGGGTGCGGTGCGCCCACAGCCAGGTGGTCAGCGAGGCGGCGAAGCTGCCGCCCAGCGTGCGCAGGAAGGTGGCCAGGCCGGAACCGGCGGCGATCTCGCGCCCGTCCAGGTCCGACAGCAGGATCTGCAGCACCGGCATGAAGAATAGCGCCACGCCCACGCCCATCAGCAGCTGCACCCCGGCCACGTGCTGGAAGTCCACCTGCAGGTTGAAGCCCGAGCGCAGGAAGCTGGTCAGCGACAGGAACACGAAGGCGATGGATGCCAGCATGCGCATGTCGTAACGGCCGGCGTACTTGCCGACGAACGGGGTGAGGATCACCGGCAGGATGCCGATCGGCGCGGTCGCCAGGCCGGCCCAGATCGCGGTGTAGCCCATGTCGCGCTGCAGCCACAGCGGGATCAGCAGCGCCACGCTGAAGAACGCCGCGTAGGCCACCACCAGCGCCAGCGTGCCGGCGCGGAAGTTGCGGTGGCGGAACAGGCGCAGGTCGACGATGGGGTCCTTGTCGGTCAGTTCCCAGATCAGGAACACCGCCAGCGCCACCACCGACACGCAGCTGAGCACCACGATCTTCGCCGAGGAGAACCAGTCCTCGTCGTTGCCCAGGTCCAGCACCAGCTGCAGCGCGCCGACGCCGATCACCAGGGTGATCAGGCCGACGTAGTCCATCTTCGGCTTCTCGATCTGCTCGGGCCGGCCCTTGAGCTGGCTGCCCACCACCAGCGCGGCGAAAATGCCCAGCGGCACGTTGATCAGGAAGATCCATTCCCAGCTGTAGTTGTCGGTGATCCAGCCGCCGAGGATCGGCCCGGCGATCGGCGCGACCACGGTGACCATCGCCAGCAGCGCCAGCGCCTGCCCGCGTTTCTCGCGCGGGTAGATCGACACCAGCAGTGACTGGGTGATCGGGTACATCGGCCCGGCGACGAAGCCCTGCAGCGCGCGCGACACCACCAGCATGCCCATGCTCTGCGCCAGCCCGCACAGCAGCGAGGCGACGGTGAAGGCCAGCGTGGCCCAGACGAACAGCCGGGTCTCGCCGAAGCGGCGGCTGAGCCAGCCGGTCAGCGGCAGCGCGATGGCGGTGCTGACCGCGAACGAGGTGATGACCCAGGTGGCCTGCTGCGAGCTGGCGCCGAGGTTACCGGAAATGGCCGGCAGCGAGACGTTGGCGATGGTGGTGTCGAGCACCTGCATGAACGAGGCCATCGCCAGGCCGATGGTGCACAGCGCCACGCTGGGCGGCGCGAAACCGGCGGCCGGCGCGCCCGGCGTGGCGGGCGCGGCTGGAGCTTGAGCGGACATCGGGCGTCGCCTCAGCCGGCCCTGGCCTGCCGCGGCAGGTTGTCGTGGATGATGCGGCCGATCGCCGCGTCGGCGTCATGCAGCTGTTTGGCGTAGACATCGGTGTCGAACACGTTGCCCGCGGCCGGCTTGGCCGGCAGCACCTCGCCGTTCTGGTCGCGCAGGCTCACCTCGGCTTTCATCGACAGGCCGATGCGCAGCGGGTGTTCGCCCAGCTGCTTTTCGTCGATGGCGATGCGCACCGGCACGCGCTGCACGATCTTGATCCAGTTGCCGCTGGCGTTCTGCGCCGGCAGCAGCGAGAACGCCGAGCCGGTGCCCAGCCCGAGGCTGGCGATGCGGCCCTTGTACTTCACCTCGCCGCCGTACAGGTCCGAGCGCAGCTCCACTTCCTGGCCCAGGCGCATGTGTCGCAGCTGGGTTTCCTTGAAGTTGGCCTCGACCCACATCTGCTCGGTCGGCACCACCGCCATCAGCGGGGTGCCCGGCTGCACGCGCTGGCCCACCTGCACCGAGCGCCGCGCGACGAAGCCGGCGACCGGCGCGACGATGCCGGCGCGGGCGTTGTTGAGCCATGCCTGGCGCAGCTGCGCGGCGGCGGCCTGCACGTCCGGCTGGGTCGCCACCACGGTGTCGTCGACCAGCGCGCGGCTGCGCTCGAAGGTTTCGCGCGAACCGGCGACAGCGGCTTCGGCCGCGGCCAGTTCGTCGCGGGCGTGGGCCAGTTCCTCGTTGGAGATCGCCCCGGTGGCGGCCAGGTCCTTGCGCCGGGCGAAGTCGTCGCGGGCGCGCTTCAGGCTGACCTGGCGCGCGTTCAACTCGGCCTGCGCACCCTCGACGCTGCGGTACAGGCCACGCACCTGGCGCACGGTGCGGGCGAGGTTGGCTTCGGCCTGCTGCAGCGCCACCTCGGTATCGGCCGGGTCGAGCTGCACCAGCAGCTGGCCCTGCTCCACGCGCATGCCGTCGTCGGCGGCGATGGCGACCACGGTGCCGGCCACCTGCGGGGTGATCTGCACCTGGTTGCCCTGCACGTAGGCGTCGTCGGTTTCCTCGAACCAGCGGCCGAAGGCGAAGTACCACAGTGCGAATGCCGCCAGCAGCAGCACGACGATGGCCAGCAGCCCGCGCAGCAGGCGGCCACGACGGCTGGGCGCGGCGGGGGCTTGGGGAGTTGCGGAGGTCTGAGTCATGGGGGAACTCTCAGGAATGCGGTGATACGGAGGAATGGGAAAGGCGCGCGTCGGCATCCGGCTCGAAGCCGCCGCCCAGCGCCTGGCTCAGCCTTGCCGCGGCCAGCAGGCGCTGGGCGTGCAGCGTGGCCTGCAGCTGTTGCGCGGCCAGCAGCTGCGCCTGTGCGCCAAGCACGTCGAGGTAGTTGCCGACGCCAGCGCGGTAGCGCTGGCTGGCCAGGTCGAAGGTCGCGCCGGCGGTCTCCACCGCCTGCTGCTGCGACTGCACCTGCTGCTCCAGCGAGCGCACCGCGTTGACCTGGTCGGCCACCTCGTGCAGCGCATCGACCACGACCTGGTTGTAGCCGGCCACGGCCAGGTCGTACTGCGCGTCGGCGCCGGCCAGGTTGGCGCGCAGGCGGCCGCCGTCGAAGATCGGCAGGCTCAGCGCCGGGCCGAGGTAGGCGAAGGTGGAGCTGCTCTCGAGCAGGTCGCCGACGCCGGGGGCGACCACGCCGGCCAGCGCGGTGAGGTTGAAGCTGGGATAAAAGCGGGTTTCGGCCACCTTGACCTGCTTGCCGGCCGCTTCCACCCGCCAGCGCGCGGCCACCACGTCCGGGCGCCGGCCCAGCAGTTCGCTGGGCAGCACGCCGGGCAGTTGCAGCGCGGCGGCGTCCAGCGCCTGCGGGCGCTCGATGCGCAGGCCGCGGTCCGGCCCCTGCCCGAGCAGCGCGGCCAGCGCGGTGCGGGCCGCGTCTATCTGCTGCTGCGCCGCCTGCAGCTGCTGCTGCGCGGCGGGGATGCGGGCTTCGGCCTGGCGCACCTGCAATTCGCTGTCGATGCCGGCGGCACGGCGCTGGCGCACCAGTTGCAGCGTCTTCTGCGCACGTTCCAGTTCCTGCTCGGCAACGTCGTTGGACTGCCAGGCACGGTCGAGCTCGACATAGGCGCGGACGACGCCGGCCGACAGGTTCAGGCGCGCGGCCTGGGCATCGACGGCGGCGGCATGCACGCCATCCACGGCCGCTTCCCAACTGGCGCGCTTGCCGCCCCACAGGTCGAAGCCGTAGCTGAAATCGAACGCCACCTGGCCGCTGCCCATGTAGTGGCCGCCCATCTCGTCGCCGACCATCGACTCGGGCAGGCGTACGCCGGTATAGCCACCGGACACGGACAGGCTCGGCAGGCGGTCGGCATGGGCGATGCCGGCCTGCGCCTGTGCCTGGCGCAGGCGCGCGTCGGCCGCGTCCAGGCTCGGGTGGCCGGCCAGCGCCTCGGCGACGAGCGCATCGAGTTGCGGGTCGCCGAAACCGCGCCACCAGTCGCTGGCCGGGAAACCGGCCACGGCCAGGTCGCTGGTGGCCAAGGTGCGTTCGCTGTGCAGGGCATCGGCATCGAGCAGCCGGCCCTGCGGTTGCAGGCCGCCGCTGCTGGCGCAGGCGGCCAGCGCCAACGCCAGCGCCGACGGCAGCAACGACCGGGCACGGCGCGGCAGGGTATGGAGCGGGAAAGTGGTCATGGGGGTGTCAGGGAGTCGCGGATCCGGGTAAGGAGGGACATCAGCAGGGCGCGCTCTTCGGGGCTCAGGTCGCGCATGGCGTAATCCATCACCGCGTCACCGCGCTTCTTCAGCCGCGCGCACAGCTCGCTGCCCTGCTCGGTCAGCACGATCTGCAGGGCGCGCCGGTCCTGCGCATGCGGCTCGCGGCGGACACACCCGAGGGATTCGAGCTTGTCCAGCAGCCGGGTCACCGCGCTGGGCACCTGGTCCAGCGCCTGCGCCAGTTCGTTGGCGGTGCACGGGGCCATGTGCGCCAGCGTTTTCAGGCCGACGAAATGGGTGAAGCCGATGCCGAGGTTTTCCTCGGCCAGCGACAGGTCGAGCTGGCGCGCGAGGTTGTCGCGCACCTGCCGCAGCAGCAGGCCGAAGCTGGGGGGATTGGCGGAGGCGCAGATCATGGGCGCGCATTTTCCTTCCGAAAGGAATATTTCTCAACGGAAATATTTCACCCGGCATCAAATGCTGTGTTGCATCAATGGATCGATCCCCGGCCCCTGTCACCAATCCGCGGCTTGGCATCCCCGGGCGCATGCGGATAATCAACCGTTTGCGGGGGCGGCGGCCGTCGCCTCCCCCAGCCACAGGTAACAGCCCCGCATGACCGAACTCGTACGCACCACCTTCCACGGCTACGAACAGCAGCCGTTGCGCGAATACGCCGAACGCGCCTACCTCGACTACTCCATGTACGTGGTGCTGGACCGCGCCCTGCCCTTCATCGGCGACGGCCTCAAGCCGGTGCAGCGGCGCATCGTCTATGCGATGAGCGAGCTGGGCCTGAACGCGGCGGCCAAGCCGAAGAAGTCCGCGCGCACCGTGGGCGACGTGATCGGCAAATACCACCCGCACGGTGACAGCGCCTGCTACGAAGCGCTGGTGCTGATGGCGCAGCCGTTCTCCTACCGCTACCCGCTGATCGACGGCCAAGGCAACTTCGGCTCCAGCGACGACCCCAAGTCGTTCGCGGCCATGCGCTACACCGAGTCCAAGCTGACCCCGATCGCAGAGGTGCTGCTGGGCGAACTCGGCCAGGGCACCACCGACTGGGCGCCCAACTTCGACGGCACGCTGGAAGAGCCGAGCTGGCTGCCGGCGCGGCTGCCGCACCTGCTGCTCAACGGCACCACCGGCATCGCCGTGGGCATGGCCACCGACGTGCCGCCGCACAACCTCAACGAGATCGTCAGCGCGCTGGTACGGCTGATCGACGACCCCGCGGCCGGCGTCGCCGAGCTGTGCGAGCACGTGAAGGGGCCGGACTACCCGACCACCGCCGAGATCATCACCCCGGCCGCCGACCTGCGCACGATGTACGAAACCGGCAACGGCAGCGTGCGCGCCCGCGCCACCTTCGCCCGCGAGGGCAGCAACATCGTCATCACCGCGCTGCCGCACCAGGTGTCGCCGTCCAAGGTGATCGAGCAGATCGCCCAGCAGATGCGCGCCAAGAAGCTGCCGTGGCTGGAGGACATCCGCGACGAATCCGACCACGCCAACCCGGTGCGGGTGGTGCTGATCCCGCGCTCGAACCGCGTGGATGCCGAACAGCTGATGGGCCACCTGTTCGCCACCACCGACCTGGAAAAGAGCTACCGGGTCAACCTCAACGTCATCGGCCTGGACGGCCGCCCGCAGGTCAAGAACCTCAAGCAGCTGTTGAGCGAATGGCTGCGCTTCCGCCAGGACACCGTCACCCGCCGCCTCAACCACCGCCTGCAGAAGGTCGAGCGCCGCCTGCACCTGTTGGAAGGCCTGCTGGTGGCCTTCCTCAACCTGGACGAGGTGATCCGCATCATCCGCACCGAGGACGAACCGAAGCCGGCGCTGATCGCCCGCTTCGGCCTGTCCGAGGACCAGGCCGAGTACATCCTGGAGACCAAGCTCAAGCAGTTGGCCCGCCTGGAGGAAATGAAGATCCGCGGCGAACAGGACGAGCTGGCCGCCGAGCGCGAGAAGATCCTGTCCATCCTCGGCAGCGCGGCGAAGCTGAAGAAGCTGGTCAAGGACGAACTGCTGGCCGACGCCAAGAAGTTCGGCGACGAGCGCCGTTCGCCGCTGGTGCAGCGCAGTGCCGCCCATGCCATCGACGAAACCGAGCTGGTCGCCAGCGAACCGGTCACCGTGGTGCTGTCGGAAAAGGGCTGGGTGCGCGCGGCCAAGGGCCACGACGTCGATGCCGCCGGCCTGTCCTACCGCGAGGGTGATGGCCTGCTGGCGGCGGTGCGCGGCCGCAGCACCCAGCAGGTGGCCTTCCTCGACAACACCGGCCGCGCCTATTCCACCCCGGCGCATACCTTGCCCTCGGCGCGCGGCAACGGCGAACCGCTGACCGGCCGTTTCTCGCCGGCCGCCGGCAGCGCCTTCGTCACCCTGGCCAGCGGCGACAACGACACCCGCTTCGTGCTGGCCTCCAGCCACGGCTACGGCTTCGTCACCCGCTTCGAGAACCTCACCGGCCGCAACAAGGCCGGCAAGGCCATGCTCAACCTCTCGACGGGCGCAGCGGTGCTGCAACCGGCGGTGGTGGCCAGCACCGAAAGCGACCGCATCGTCGCGGTCACCAGCGCCGGCAACATGCTCGCCATCCCGGCCAGCGAACTGCCTGAGCTGGACAAGGGCAAAGGCAACAAGATCATCGAGATTCCGAAAGCCAAGCTCGCCACCGAGCGCGTGGTGGCGGTGGTCGCGGTATCGCCCGGCAACACCCTGCAGGTCCGCAGCGGCCAGCGCACCATGAACCTGTCGTTCAAGGAGCTGGATGCCTACGTGGGCGCGCGGGCCAGCCGCGGGCATCTGTTGCCCAGAGGCTGGCAGAAGGTGGAAGGGCTGGACATCCAATAACCCACTTCACCGGCGCGCGGCGGCGCGGCCGGCATTGTCGTCACCATGCGCATGCGTGGCGCGGCAGAAGGCGGAAGGGCTGGACGTTCAATAGACAGGGCACCGGTAAAGCCTCATGCGGGGCAAGCCCCGCATCTACAACTCGCCGTAGGTGCCGGGCTTGCCCGGCACGGGCTTTCCCGGGAAAGCGCCATCGCGCACCAAGGTGCGCTCCTACAATGGCGCTCCCTGCACACCGCGAGTTCCCCATGCAACCCGACTTCTGGCTGCAACGCTGGCAACAAGGACAGATCGGCTTCCACCGTGGCGAAGTGATGCCGCTGCTGGAAAAGCACTGGCCGGCACTGCAACTGCCCGCCGCCGGCAAGGTGTTGGTGCCGCTGTGCGGCAAGACGCTGGACATGCACTGGCTGGCCGCGCGGGGCCACCGCGTGCTCGGCGTGGAGCTGTCGCCGCTGGCGGTGGAGCAGTTCTTCGCCGAAGCCGGGGTCACGCCCGAGCGCCATGCCAGCGGCAATGGCGAGCACTTCACCGCCGGCCCGATCGAGATCATCCGTGGCGACGCCTTCGCGCTCGGCGACGCGCTGCTGGCCGACGTCGCCGCCGTCTACGACCGCGCCGCGCTGATCGCGCTGCCGCCGGAACTGCGCCGGCGCTACCGCGACACGGTGTACGCGCGGCTACCGGCCGCCTGCCAGGCGCTGGTCATCACCCTCGAATACCCGCAGGCGGAAAAATCCGGCCCGCCGTTTTCGGTGGACCAGGACGAGATGCAGGCGCTGTTCGCCGCCGGCTGGCAGCTGGAACTGCGGGAACGGCGCGACATCCTCGCCCAGGAGCCGCGCTTCCGCGAAGAAGGCGTGAGCGCGCTGGCCACCGCCGTGTACCGCCTGCGGCGCCCGTGAACCTGTAGGAGTCAACTGTCATT
>NZ_LDJP01000074.1 GCF_001431505.1 Stenotrophomonas daejeonensis | reverse complement strand
CCTGACCACGCAGATGAAGTCGGTGGGCGAGGTGATGGCCATGGGCCGCACCTTCAAGGAATCCCTGCAGAAGGCCCTGCGCGGGCTGGAAACCGGCAAGATCGGGTTGGACCCGACCGGGCTGGACCTGTCCAGCGAGGACGACATCACCACGCTCAAGCGCGAGTTGAAGGCCCCCGGCCCGGAACGCCTGTTCTTCGTCGGCGACGCCTTCCGCGCCGGCATGAACGTCGATGACGTCTACGGCCTGTCCTTCATCGACCCGTGGTTCCTCGACCAGATCGAGGACATCGTCGCCGACGAGAAGCAGGTGCAGGCCGAGGGCATCGACGCGCTGGACGGAAAGCGCCTGCGCGCGCTCAAGCGCGCAGGTTTCTCCGACGCGCGGCTGGCGCAGCTGACCGGCACCAACGAGGCCGCGATCCGCGCCCTGCGCCGCGCGCACAAGGTGCGCCCGGTGTACAAGCGCGTGGACTCGTGCGCGGCCGAGTTCGCCACCGGCACCGCCTACCTGTATTCGACCTACGAGGACGAATGCGAGGCCAACCCGACCGACCGCGACAAGATCATGATCCTCGGCGGCGGCCCCAACCGCATCGGCCAGGGCATCGAGTTCGACTACTGCTGCGTGCACGCGGCGCTGGCACTGCGCGAGGATGGTTACGAAACCATCATGGTCAACTGCAACCCGGAGACGGTTTCCACCGACTACGACACCTCCGACCGCCTGTACTTCGAGCCGCTGACGCTGGAGGACGTGCTGGAGATCGTCGAGCTGGAACAGCCCAAGGGCGTGATCGTGCAGTACGGCGGCCAGACCCCGCTGAAGCTTGCCCGTGCGCTGGAAGCCAACGGCGTGCCGGTGATCGGCACCTCGCCGGATTCGATCGACCTGGCCGAGGACCGCGAGCGCTTCCAGAAGCTGGTGCAGGACCTGGGCCTGAAGCAGCCGCCGAACCGCACCGCCCGCACCGCCGACGAGGCGCTGACGCTGGCCCGCGAGATCGGCTACCCGCTGGTGGTGCGCCCGAGCTACGTGCTCGGCGGCCGCGCGATGGAAATCGTCTACGGCGAGGCCGACCTGGCGCGCTACGTGCGCGATGCGGTCAAGGTGTCCAATGATTCGCCGGTGCTGCTGGACCACTTCCTCGACGCGGCGGTCGAGGCCGACGTGGACGTCATCTGCGACAAGGACGGCAACGTGCTGATCGGCGGGGTGATGGAGCACATCGAGGAAGCCGGCGTGCACTCGGGCGACTCGTCCTGCTCGCTGCCGCCGTACTCGCTGTCGCCGGCCACGCAGGAAGAACTGCGTCGGCAGGTGCGCGAGCTGGCCAAGGCGCTGAATGTGGTCGGCCTGATGAACACCCAGTTCGCGATCCAGACCGATGCCGATGGCAACGACGTCATCTACCTGCTGGAAGTGAACCCGCGCGCCTCGCGCACCGTGCCGTTCGTGTCCAAGGCCACCGGCGTGGCGCTGGCCAAGATCGCCGCCCGCTGCATGGCCGGCATGACCCTGGCCGAGCAGGGCGCGACCTTTGAGGTGGTGCCGGATTACTACTCGGTGAAGGAGGCGATCTTCCCGTTCGCCAAGTTCCAGGGCGTGGACCCGATCCTCGGGCCGGAAATGCGCTCCACCGGCGAGGTGATGGGCGTGGGCCGCAGCTTCAGCGCCGCCTTCGCGCGCGCGCAGGAAGCCGGCGGCATCAAGACCCCGCCGCTGGGCAAGGCCTTCATCTCGGTGCGCGACGCCGACAAGCTGCGCGTGCTGCCGGCGGCTAAGGGGCTGGTCGAGCGCGGCTACGCGCTGGTCGCCACCCGCGGCACCGCCGCGTGGCTGCAGCAGCAGGGGCTGGCCTGCGAGGTGGTCAACAAGGTGGTCGAAGGCCGCCCGCACATCGTGGACAGCATCAAGAACGGCGAGATCGTCTACATCGTCAACACCACCGAAGGCCGCGCGGCGATCAACGACTCGTTCTCGATCCGCCGCGAGGCCCTGCAAAACCGCATCACCTATTCGACCACGGTGGCCGGCGCCAAGGCGCTGGTGCAATCGCTGGAATTCCGCGGCACCGGCCCGGTGTGGTCGCTGCAGGAACTGCACAAGGAACTGAACGCATGAGAGCCCCCATCACCCTGAAAGGCGCGCAGCGCCTGCGCGAAGAACTCGAGCACCTGAAGTCGGTGAAGCGGCCGAAGGTGATCGCCGCGATCGCCGAGGCGCGCGAGCACGGCGACCTGAAGGAGAACGCCGAGTACCACGCCGCGCGCGAGGAGCAGGGCTTCATCGAAGGCCGCATCAAGCAGCTGGAAGGCGAGTTGTCGCATGCCGAGGTCATCGACATCAGCAAGCTCAACGCTGGCAGCAAGGTGGTGTTCGGCGCCACGGTGACGCTGGCCGACGTGGAGACCGACGAGGAGAAGCGCTACCAGATCGTCGGCGACCTGGAGGCGGACATCAAGCTGGGGCTGATCGCCATTTCCTCGCCGGTGGCGCGGGCGCTGATCGGCAAGCTGGAGGGCGACAGCGTCGCCATCGACGCCCCGGCCGGCCAGCGCGAATACGAGATCGTCAGCGTCGAATACCTTGATTGATCCGGTAGGTGCGGGGCTTGCCCCGCACGACGCCTTCCCGGTGACGCCACATGCGGGGCAAGCCCCGCATCTACATTGAGTGTCCCGACGGGAAGCAGAGCCAGCCATGACCCACGCCAAAGCCACCCTGCTGCTTCCCGCCCGCAACCGTTTCCCGAACGGTGCATTGCCGGCACAGGTGGCGAATGCCCTCGGTCGTGCTGACCACAGCGAAGGCGAAGCCGGCGAATCAGCGCAACTGCGCCGGCATTTCGACGTGCGTCCGCAGGCATGGTCCGCCGCCGCGCTGACCCGCCAACACGATGCCGACGATGCCGGCGACAGCCTGTGGCTGCGCGCCGACCCGGCCAACGTGGCGCCGGACATGCAGGGCGCGCGCCTGATGGCATCGGCCGAAACCCTGCGGTTGGAGCAGGACGACGTGGATGCGCTGCTGCCGGCCCTGCAACCGCTGTTCGCCGGTTTCGGTTTCCGGCTCGACGCGCCCACGCCCTCGCGCTGGTACCTGCGCCTGCCCGACGACACGCCATTGCCCGCGTTCGCCGCACCGGAAACCGTGCTCGGTGACGACCTGTTCGAACACCTGCCGGAAGGCGAACACGGCCGCCGTTGGCGCAGCCTGCTGACCGAAGCACAGGTGCTGCTGCACCAGCATCCGTGGAATGAACAGCGCAGCGCGCAGGGCAGGCGCGCGGTCAACTCGCTGTGGTTCTGGGGCGCGGGTCGCCTGCCCGGATCGGTGCAGACCGGGCATGCGCAGGTGCGCAGCCGCGACGCGCTGCTGCAGGCGCTTGCGCAACTGGCCGGCGTGCGCATCGATGGCGAGCACGCCGTCGATGCATTGGTGGACCTGCGCCAGCTGCGTTCGCTGGAACAATTGACCCGCGATGCCATCGCGCCGCTGCTCGACGCCATCGCCCGTGGCGAACTGCGCGAACTGCGGCTGGATTTCGAGGATGGCGCGCAATACCGCATCCATCGCGGCCAGCGCTGGCGCTTCTGGAAGAAACCGCTGGCGACGCTGGCCAATGACTGACGCGTTGAAGATCGTCCGCCGCGCCAGCGTCGAGGGCGGGCAATGGGACGAGCAGACCCTGCCGCTGCTGCGCCGCATCTACGCCGCGCGTGGCGCGCTGTCGCCGGAACAGGCGCAGCCGAAGCTGGCGCAACTGCATGCACCGGAATTGCTGGGCGGCATGCCGGCGGCGGTGGAATTGCTTGCCGCCGCGATCGCCGGCGGCAAGCGCATCCTCGTCGTCGGCGACTTCGACTGCGACGGCGCCACCGCCTGCGCGGTCGGCGTGCGCGGCCTGCGCCTGCTCGGCGCGCGCGACGTGGTGCACGCGGTGCCCAACCGCATGGTGCACGGCTACGGGCTGTCGCCGTCGCTGGTGGCCGAACTGGCCGTACTGGAACCGGACCTGCTGGTCACCGTCGACCACGGCATCGCCTGCCATGCCGGCGTCGCCGCGGCCAAGGCACTGGGCTGGCAGGTGCTGGTCACCGACCACCACCTGCCCGGCAAGCAGTTGCCGCCGGCCGACGCCATCGTCGATCCCAACCTCGGCGGCGACGCCTTCCCGAGCAAGGCGCTGGCCGGCGTCGGCGTGATCTTCTACGTGCTGATGGCGCTGCGGCGGCACCTGCGCGAACAGGGCGCGTTCGCCGACCAGCCCGAGCCGGACCTGCTGGCCCTGCTCGACCTGGTCGCGGTCGGCACCGTCGCCGATCTGGTTGCGCTGGACGACAACAACCGCGCTCTGGTCGCCGCCGGCCTGCGCCGCCTGCGCGCCGGCAAGGGCTGCGTCGGGCTGCGCGCCCTGATCGAGGCCAGCGGCCGCGATGCGCGCCGGCTGACCGCCAGCGACATCGGCTTCGCGCTGGGGCCGCGCCTGAACGCCGCCGGGCGGCTGGAAGACATGGCACTGGGCATCGAACTGCTGCTGACCGAGGATGCTGCGCAGGCGCGCGAGATCGCCGCGCTGCTGGAGGAAATCAACAGCGAACGCCGCGCGGTGCAGCAACTGATGACCGACGACGCCGAGCTGGCGGTGTCACGCGCCCTGCTGGCCGATGACGGCCAGCACCCGGCCGCAGCCTGCCTGTTCGACGCCGAATGGCATCCCGGCGTGGTCGGGCTGGTCGCCTCGAAGATGAAGGACCGGCTGCACCGCCCGGTGATCGCTTTCGCCCCGGCCGAACCCGGCGCGGCGATGCTGCGCGGTTCGGCGCGCTCGATTCCCGGCTTCCATGTCCGCGACGCGCTGGCGGCGGTCGATGCGCGCCATCCCGGCCTGATCGACAAGTTCGGCGGCCATGCGATGGCCGCGGGCATGAGCCTGCCGCTGGAGCGGTTGGACGCCTTCCGCAGCGCATTCGAGCAGCAGGTATTGGCGACGCTGGACCCGGCATCGCTGCAACGGCAACTGCTCAGCGACGGCGAACTGTCCGCGGCCGAACTCGACTTCCGCCATGCCGAGGCGCTGCGTCTGGCCGGCCCGTGGGGGCAGGGCTTTCCCGAACCCTTGTTCGACGGCCACTTCGAGGTGCTGAAGTGGCGGGTGCTGAAGGAGCGCCACCTGAAGCTGGAACTGCGCCTGCCGGGCATGGCCGCGCCGCTCAACGCCATCCACTTCGGCGGCTGGACCGGCAACGATCCGGGCCGCCACGTGCACCTGGCCTATCGGCTGGTCAGCGACGACTACCGTGGCGGTGGGGCGATCCAGTTGATCGTCGAACACTGCGCGCCAGCGTAGGGTGGGGCTTGCCCCGCATGGAGGCTTCACCGGTAGAGCCCCGTGCCGGGCAAGCCCGGCACCTACGAAGATGGTAGCGCCCGACCGCTGGTCGTGGCGGCGGCGCGCAGCGCCGGGGCATTGCCGCAACCGACCAACGGCCGGGCCATCATTCCTCCGTATGGAGCGAGGCAAGTCGTATCGGCTCAACCTGCGGATTGCGGAGGGACGATGGCTTTCGCTTGAGGCCAAACAAGGGGCGCAGCCAGCCGATGCGACGGACCAGGCATTCGTGCAGCAGCAGGCAGCCGGCAACCGTGCCCGCGACCACCAGCGAGGCTTCGGCGGCCGCGCCAAGCTTCATCGGCATCAGCCAGTAGGCGAGGGCGACGATCAGGGTCTGGTGCAGGATGTACCAGGAGAATACCGCCTCGCTGGCGTAGGGCAGCCAGCGGAACGAGCGGTCGAGCAGGGCGCGGCCCCAGCCGAAGATCGCCAGCAGCGCCATCCACGTGTAGGTGACGCGGGCGATGCGCTCGATCGTGTACCACGGGACGTGCAGTGCCCATTCCGGCATCGGCCCGGCGGGCGGGTGATGGCCGAGCCAGCGCAGGCCGAGTTCCACGCCGATCGCCACCATCGCCACCCCCGGCGTTCGCCAGCGCAGCCGCCGCGCCCAGTTCCAGAACTCCGTGCGGGTCGCCAGCACGTAGCCCAGCAGGAACAGCGGCAGCGATTCCGCATGCACGGTCCAGTCATCGAACAGGGCATGGGTTTCAGGGAAATGCGGGGCCAGCCAGAGGCGGACGCCCAGCAGCCAGAGGATCGGCAGCACCAGCAACAGAACGGCCGACAGCCGCGTGGGCTCCGCATTCCCCAACCGTTCCCGCACCCATCGCAGCAGTGGAACCGCCGCCAGCAACAGCAGGGTGTAGGGCAACAGGTAGGCCAGGTACCACAGGTGGTTCCAGGTCGGCGTGAGCATGCACTGGCCGGCGCGGCACAGCCCGTGGGTGAGGTAGAGCGGGTAGAAGTGCGCGAGGCTGCCGGTGTAGCCGTATTGCGCGATGATCTGGAAGAAGGTCTGCGGCGGCACCACCACCAGCATCCCGAACGCCAGCGGCAGCAGCAGGCGCAGGCTGCGCGACCTGGCGAAGCGCCATCGGCGGCCTTCGATCCCGGCCAGGCCGAGGGCGATGCCGGAGATCATGAACAACAGCGGCATCCGCCAGCGGTTCAGCACGATCATCGGGTACTGCAGCCATTCGGCCTGGTACATGCTCTTGATGTGGAAGTCCCAGTCGGCCACATAGACCATCGCCGAGTGGTAGAGGATCAGCAGGGAGAAGGCGATGACGCGCAGGGCGTCGATGTCGTGGCGGCGTTGCATGCGGCAGGGCCGGTAGCGGGAGTGCCGCCAGCGTTCGCGTTCGCGGGCCGTCCTGCCACCGGGAAGTGACCGTGCGACAAGGGTTTGGGACAAGCCGTGGATAGGAGGGACGAGCCGGGGGCGGGCGGCGCAGGCCCACCCCTACAATGCGCGGATGGATCCGACGCCCCCGAACCTGTACCAGCGCTACCGGCCGTGGCGGCGCTCCTTCGAGATCGGGTTCTGGGTCGCCCAGTACCTCGTCGGCGCACTGGCCAACAGCATCACCGTGAACATGGACGTGCGCCGGGGGCATCTGGATTTCAGCGCCTGGCAGCCGGTCGTGTGGGAAACCAGCTCGGCCGTGACGGCGCTGGCGCTGGTACCGGCCGTGGTCTGGTTCACCCGCCGCTTCCCATTGCACCTGGATGACTGGCGGCGGCTGTTGCCGCTGCACCTGCTGGGCAGCCTGGCCTGGTCGGTCCTGCACGTGGTCGGGATGGTCGCGATCCGCAAGCTGGCCTATGCCAGCGTCGGCGACAGCTACGACTTCGGATCGTGGTGGCGCGAGTCCGGCTACGAATACCTGAAGGACGTGCGCTCCTACGCCGGCATGGTGCTGACCATCGAGGGCTACCGCCTGCTGCTGCGCCGCCTGCAGGGCGAGGCCATGCTGCTGTCGCTGCCCGACGAGGGCCCGCCGGTGGAGCCGGTGGAGCGCCCGGAGCGTTTCCTGGTGCGCAAGCTCGGCCGCGAATTCCTGGTCGCCGCCACCGACATCGAATGGCTGCAGGCGGCCGGCAACTACGTCAACCTGCGGGTGCGCGGCCATGACTACCCACTGCGCAGCACCATCGCCGGCATCGAGGCGCGGCTCGACCCGGAGCGCTTCGTGCGCATCCACCGCAGCTACATCGTCAACCTCGCGCAGGTGGCCTCGATCGAGCCGCTGGACAGCGGCGATGCCCGCGTCCACCTGCGCGATGCCACCGTGCTGCCGTGCAGCCGCCGTTACCGGGCCAATTTGCGTTCGAGGTAGGGCCGGCAAAACCCGCAGCCGTAGATGCGGGGCTTGCCCCGCATGGGGGGCTTCACCGGCAAAGCCCCGTGCCGGGCGAGCCCGGCACCTACGACGGCGGTAGCGCCCGACCGCTGGTCGTGGCGGCGGTGCGTGGAGCCGGGGTATTGCCGAATCGGGCCAACGGTCGGCACCCACCGGGCCATCGCACCCATGGAATCCATGCGCCAGCCGGTATTCAGTCAGGGTATGCGTGTGAAAGTATGTATAATTTGCGCATACTTTGGAGGGCCGCCAATGGAAGCCACCGTAGCCGAACGTGGGCAGATCACCCTGCCCAAGGCCGTGCGCGACGCGCTGGGCCTGACCAAGGGCACGCTGCTGAAGGTCGAGCTGGACGGCAGCCGCATCATCCTGCGCAAGAGCGTGGACGACGCCATTTCCCGTGCCCGCGGCAAGTTCGCGCTGGACGGTTTCGAGTCCGCGGAAGCCGCCGTGCGTACCGTCCGCGACGAGGCCGGCAAGGCATGATCGCCATCGACTCGGCGGTGCTGATCGAGCTGCTCAGCGACGGTGCGCGCGCCGACGCGGTGGAGTCCTGCCTGCGGCAGGCGCTGGTCGGCGGCCGCGTGGTCGTCTGCGGCACCACGCTGGCCGAGATCTGCGCCTCGCTGCGCGGCGGCGCGCAGGTGCAGGAGGCGCTGGAGGAAATGGGCATCCATTTCAGCCCGCTGGAAGCCAAATCCGCGCTGCGCGCCGGCGAGATGCACCGCCGCCACCGCCAGCGCAACGCCGGCGACACCCGCCGCATCGACGATTTCATGGTCGGCTCGCACGCACTGCTGCAGTGCGACGGCCTGATCACCTGGAACGACACGTTTTATCGCGACTACTTCAAGGGCCTGAAGCTGATCGTGCCGCAAGCCTGAGCCCCATCCTTTACCTGTCCGTACCACCGGGAGTTGTCATGTTGGAAGCCTACCGCCACCACGTAGCCGAGCGCGCCGCCCTCGGCATCCCGCCGCTGCCGCTGTCCGCACAGCAGACGGCCGACGTCATCGAGCTGCTGAAGAACCCGCCGGCCGGTGAGGCCGAGTTCCTGCTCGACCTGCTCACCCACCGCGTGCCGGCCGGCGTCGATGACGCCGCCAAGGTCAAGGCCTCGTACCTGGCCGCCATCGCCTTCGGCAGCGAGAAGAACGCGCTGATCGGCCGCGCGCGCGCCACCGAACTGCTGGGCACCATGCTCGGCGGCTACAACGTCGCCCCGCTGATCCAGCTGCTCGACGACGCCGAGGTGGGCACCATTGCCGCCGACGCGCTGAAGAACACCCTGCTGGTGTTCGACGCCTTCCACGACGTGGAGGAGAAGGCCAAGGCCGACAACGCCAACGCCAAGGCCGTGTTGCAGAGCTGGGCCGATGCCGAGTGGTTCACCGGCAAGCCGGAAGTGCCGCAGAGCCTGACCATCACCGTGTTCAAGGTGCCGGGCGAAACCAACACCGACGACCTGTCGCCGGCCCCGGACGCCACCACCCGCCCGGACATCCCGATGCACGCGCTGGCGATGCTGAAGAACGCGCGCCCGGACGCCCCGTTCCAGCCGGAGGAAGACGGCAAGCGCGGCCCGATCCAGCAGATCCTCGACCTCAAGGACAAGGGCCACCTGGTCGCCTACGTCGGCGACGTGGTCGGCACCGGTTCCTCGCGCAAGTCGGCCACCAACAGCGTGCTGTGGTGGACGGGCGACGACATCCCGTACATCCCCAACAAGCGCGCCGGCGGCGTCTGCCTGGGCGGCAAGATCGCGCCGATCTTCTACAACACGATGGAAGACGCCGGCGCGCTGCCGATCGAGCTGGACGTGTCGAAGATGGAGCACGGCGACGTCGTCGAGCTGCGCCCGTACGAAGGCAAGGCGCTGAAGAACGGCGAGGTGATCGCCGAATTCCAGGTCAAGTCCGACGTGCTGTTCGACGAAGTGCGCGCCGGTGGCCGCATCCCGCTGATCATCGGCCGTGGCCTGACCGCCAAGGCACGTGAAGCGCTGGGCCTGCCGGCCACCGACCTGTTCCGCCTGCCGGTGCAGCCCGCCGACACCGGCAAGGGCTACTCGCTGGCACAGAAGATGGTCGGCCGCGCCTGCGGTCTGCCGGAAGGGAAGGGCATGCGCCCGGGCACCTACTGCGAGCCGAAGATGACCTCTGTGGGTTCGCAGGACACCACCGGCCCGATGACCCGCGACGAGCTGAAGGACCTGGCCTGCCTGGGTTTCTCCGCCGACCTGGTGATGCAGTCGTTCTGCCACACCGCCGCCTACCCGAAGCCGGTGGACGTGAAGACTCACCACACCCTGCCGGAGTTCATCTCCACCCGTGGCGGCATCTCGCTGCGCCCGGGCGACGGCGTGATCCACAGCTGGCTCAACCGCATGCTGCTGCCCGACACCGTCGGCACCGGCGGCGACAGCCACACCCGCTTCCCGATCGGCATTTCGTTCCCGGCCGGCTCCGGCCTGGTCGCCTTCGCCGCCGCCACCGGGGTGATGCCGCTGGACATGCCCGAGTCGGTGCTGGTGCGCTTCAAGGGCCAGCTGCAGCCGGGCGTGACCCTGCGCGACCTGGTCAACGCCATCCCGCTGTACGCGATCAAGCAGGGCCTGCTGACCGTGGCCAAGGCCGGCAAGAAGAACATCTTCTCCGGCCGCATCCTCGAGATCGAAGGCCTGCCGGACCTGAAGGTGGAGCAGGCGTTCGAGCTGTCCGACGCCTCGGCCGAGCGCTCGGCCGCCGGTTGCAGCGTGCGCCTGAACAAGGAACCGATCATCGAGTACCTCAACAGCAACATCGTGCTGCTGAAGAACATGATCGCCGAGGGCTATGCCGACGCCCGTTCGCTGGCGCGCCGCATCGAGAAGATGGAAGCGTGGCTGGCCGACCCGCAGCTGCTGGAGCCGGACGCCGACGCCGAATACGCCGCGGTCATCGAGATCGACCTGGCCGACGTGCATGAACCCATCGTGGCCTGCCCGAACGACCCGGACGACGTGAAGACCCTGTCCGAAGTGGCCGGCGCGCAGATCGACGAAGTGTTCATCGGTTCGTGCATGACCAACATCGGCCACTTCCGCGCCGCCGCCAAGCTGCTGGAAGGCAAGCGCGACCTGCCCACGCGCCTGTGGATCGCGCCGCCGACCAAGATGGACGCCAGCGAGCTGACCAAGGAAGGCCACTACGGCACCTTCGGCAACGCCGGCGCGCGCACCGAGATGCCAGGCTGCTCGCTGTGCATGGGCAACCAGGCGCAGATCCGCGAAGGCTCCACCGCGATGTCGACCTCGACCCGCAACTTCCCGAACCGGCTGGGCCGCAACACCAATGTGTACCTGGGTTCGGCGGAGCTGGCGGCGATCTGCGCGCGCCTGGGCCGCATCCCGAGCAAGGAGGAGTACATGGCGGACATCGGCGTGATCAACGCCAACGGCGACACCATCTACCGCTACATGAACTTCGACCAGATCGAGGAATACCGCGAAGTGGCCGACACCGTCGCCGCCTGATCCACGGCAACTGCTGAACGACGAAGCCCGGCGCACGCCGGGCTTCGTCGTTTCCGCCGCCACTGCCAGGTCCGATACCGGCGAGCGCGGCGCGCGGCTGCCGGCCAATCTCCGCACTCCATCACCAAGGAGCAGGACATGAAGGCATTGCACGGCAAGACCATCTTGATCACCGGCGCCAGTTCCGGCATCGGCCACGCCACGGCGTTGCTGTTCGCCGCCGAGGGCGCGCGCGTGGTCCTCGGCGCGCGGCGTGGCGACAGGCTGGAAGCGCTGTCGTCGCGGATCCGGGCCGAGGGAGGTTCGGCCACCTGGCTGGCCGGCGACGTGCGCGAGGAGGCCTATGCGCAGGCGCTGGTGCGGCATGCCGAGGAAACCTATGGCCCCCTCGACGCGGCGTTCAACAACGCGGGCACGCTCGGGCCGCTGCAGCCCACGCCCGACGTCGCGCTGCACGACTGGCAGGACGCGCTGGACGTCAACCTGACCGGCGCCTTCCTCGGCGCGAAGCACCAGATTCCGTCATTGTTGCGCAATGGCAATGGCGGCAGCCTGGTATTCACCTCGACCGTCGTCGGGCACACCACGGGCTTCCCGTGCACGGCCGCCTATGCGGCGAGCAAGGCCGGCGTCATCGGCCTGGTGCATGCGCTGGCGACCGAGTTCGGGCCGGCCGGCGTGCGGGTCAACGCGCTGTTGCCCGGCGGCACCGACACGCCGATGGCACGCGAGATGAACCCCGACGAGGCCGCGCTGGGCGCGGTCGCGCGCCTGCATGCGCTGCGGCGATTGGCCCGGCCGGAGGAGATCGCGGCCGCGGCATTGTTCCTGGTATCGCCGGCGTCCTCGTTCGTCACCGGCAGCGCGATGCGGGTCGATGGCGGGGTGTCGGTCCAGCGCGGTTGAGCCGCGCGCTCCGCGGCGGCACCCGCCTGCACCGGAGACGGGTGCCGTCAGCGGTTCGGATCGCGCTCCGGGCTGGGCCGCTTGAGCAGCTTGCGTTGCAGCGAGCGGCGGTGCATGCCGAGCAGGCGCGCGGCGGCGGAGATGTTGCCGCCGGTTTCGTGCAGGGCCTGCTGGATGTGTTCCCACTGCAGCCGGCTGATCGGGGTCATCGCGTCGGGGGGCTCGACTTCCTCGTGCTCCTCGCCGCCGTCCTCGTCGGTTTCGCCGAGGGCGCGCAGGATCATCTGCACCGTCGCCGGCTTGGGCAGGTAGTCGTCGGCGCCGAGCTTGATCGCCTCCACCGCGGTGGCGATCGAGGCGTAGCCGGTGACCAGCAGGATGCGCATGTCCGCGCGCAGTTCGCGCAGCGGCTGGATCAGGGCCAGCCCGGACTCGCTGCCCAGCTTCAGGTCGATCAGGGCGAAGGCCGGCGGCGCCTGCGTGGCCTGCTCCAGCGCGCTGGCGATGTCGTGGGCGGTGACGGTCTCGATCTCGCGCCGGGCGAGGCTGCGTTGCAGGGTGCGCAGGTACAGCGGGTCGTCATCGACCAGCAGGCCGTGGGTGGGCAGGTCGGTCATGCGTTCGCTTCCAGGTTGGCAAGGGGCAGGCGGAAGCCGACGCGGGTGCCGCGGCCTTCGGCCGGGCGCATCCACAACTCGCCATGCAGTCGTTCGATGGTGGCATGCGACAGCGCCAGGCCCACGCCCATGCCGTGGGTCTTGCCGCTGTTGAACAGGGTGCCGGGCAGGGCGGCCTGGTTGGCGTTGAAGCCGGGGCCATAGTCGCGCACCTCGCCGTGCAACTGGCCGTCGTGCACGCGGATGTCGAGGTCCACCTGCGCCTGCCCGGCCTGTTCGCCGGCATCGGCGGCGTTGTTCAGCAGCACCTGCAGCAGGTGGCCGACGCTGGCGTCCAGCGTCAGTTGCAGCGGCGCGTCGGCGTTGCGCTGCAGCTGGACGGTCGGCCGCACCAGCCGCCATTGCTCCAGCACGTTGCCGATGGTGGTGCGGGCGCGGTTGCGCGCGCCTTCGGCCGGCGCGGCCAGCGCCAGCACCCGCTCGCGGCATTGCACCAGCAGCCCGCTCAGGGTTTCCAGGTCGTCGCGCAGTTCGGGGGTGTCGGCGCATTGCTCGGCGATGTCGTCGGTGAGCAGGGTCATCGTCGCCAGCGGCGTGTTGAGCTCGTGCGCCACCGAGGCGGCGTGGGTGGCCAGGGCGACGATGCCCTCGTTGCGGACGAAGCGCTCGCGCAGCAGCGCCAGCTGGTTCTCGCGCTCGCGCAATGCCGCGGCCAGCCGCGTGGCGAACACCAGCACGACCACGCTGGACAGCAGGAAGTTGGTCGCCGTGCCCCACAGCAGCAGGTGCACCGCGTCGAGATGGCCGCCGTGCAATGGCCGCCCGAACGCCGCGCTCGCCGCATAGCCGGCCACGCAGGTGGCGGCCACCGCGTGGGTCCAGCGCCGGGGCAGGGCGAGGGCGGCCAGCGCGATCAGGATCAGGAACAGCGAGCCGAACGGATTGGCGATGCCGCCGCTCCAGCCCACCATCCAGGTCAGCATGATGACGTCGACGAGGATGTGGCCGAAGGCGGTCAGCGGCGCCGGGTTGCTGCCGTGCACGCGCAGCTGCACGTACAGGTTGAACAGCGCCAGCACGCAGACCCCGCTCCACAGCGGCAGTTGCGGCAGGTCCAGCCCCAGCAGCCAGGTGGCGATGACGATGGCGATGGCCTGGCCGGCGGTGGCGAGCCAGCGCAGGCTGCACAGGGTGCGCAGGAAAGAGGTGTCCGGGGAATCCATCCGCACTATCGTATGCGCTTGCGGCCCGCGCCGCGCGGGGTTCATGCCGCGGGCGCAGGCGGCGCGCTAAAATGCGCGCCATGCACGACGCCGTCACCCGCCCGACACCGCCCACCGACGCCAGCGCCTGGCCCCGCCGCATCACCCACGCCGTCGACATCGGCGGGGTGAAAGTGGGCGGCGGCCACCCGGTGGTCGTCCAGTCGATGACCAATACCGATACCGCCGACGTCGCCGCCAGCGTCAAGCAGGTGGCCGAGCTGTGGCGCGCCGGTTCGGAAATGGTGCGGCTGACCGTCAACAACGCCGAGTCGGCCGCGGCCATCCCGCGCATCGTCGAGAAGCTGCGGATGATGGGCGTGGACGTGCCGCTGATCGGTGATTTCCACTACAACGGCCACCAGTTGCTCGCCGGCGAGCCGGCCTGCGCCGAGGCGCTGGCCAAGTACCGCATCAACCCCGGCAACGTCGGCTTCGGCAAGAAGCGCGACACCCAGTTCGCGCAGTTGATCGAATTCGCGATCAAGTACGGCAAGCCGGTGCGCATCGGCGCCAACTGGGGCTCGCTGGACCAGTCGCTGGCGGCCAAGCTGATGGACGAGAACAGCCGCCTCGAACAACCGCTGGATGCCGCGCGCGTGCTGCGCGAGGCGCTGATCCGCTCGGCGCTGGATTCGGCGCAGACCGCGGTCGAACTGGGCCTGCCGCGCGAGCGCATCGTGCTGTCGGCCAAGGTCAGCGGCGTGCAGGAGCTGATCGCGGTGTACCGCGACCTCGCCAGCCGCTCCGACTTCGCCCTGCACCTGGGCCTGACCGAGGCCGGCATCGGCAGCAAGGGCATCGTCGCCTCGGCGGCGGCGCTGGCGGTGCTGTTGCAGGAGGGCATCGGCGACACCATCCGCATCTCGCTGACGCCCGAACCCGGCCAGCCGCGCACGCAGGAAGTGATCGTCGCCCAGGAGTTGCTGCAGACCACCGGCCAGCGTGCGTTCACGCCGATGGTCACCGCCTGCCCGGGCTGCGGCCGCACCACCTCCGAGTTCTTCCAGGAGCTGGCGAAGGTGGTGCAGAACCACGTGCGCGAGAAGATGCCGGTGTGGCGCGTCAGCCACCCCGGCGCGGAGAGCATGACGCTGGCGGTGATGGGCTGCGTGGTCAACGGCCCCGGCGAATCGCGGCAGGCCAACATCGGCATCTCGCTGCCCGGCACCGGCGAGGCACCGGCCGCGCCGGTGTTCGTCGATGGCGAAAAGAAGGTGACATTGCGGGGCGAAAACATCGCGCAGGAGTTCGTGGCGCTGATCGACGACTACGTCGAGACACGCTATGCGCGCAACGCCGGCTGAGTCGCGCCGCGAGGCCGCCGGCCTGCGCGACTGGCTGGCCCACAACGCATGGCGCATCGCCGTGCTGTTCGTCGGCCTGCTGCTGCCGCTGGCCGGCTTCGTGATGCTCGCCGAGGAAATCCACGAGGCCGAAGCGCTGCATTTCGACGATGCGCTGCTGTGGCGCATGCGCGGACTGGCATCGCCGCCGCTGGACGCCTTCTTCGTTCTGGTGTCGAAGCTGGGCTACCAGTGGGGCGTGATTCCGCTGGACGTGCTGGTCGTGGCGCTGCTGGCGTGGCAGCGACATTGGCGCAATGCCCTGTTCGCCGCCACCGCCTTCGTCGGTTCGGCGGTGCTGAACCTCGGCAGCAAGCAGCTGTTCCAGCGCGAGCGCCCGAGCCTGTGGGAATCGATCGCGCCGGAGAGCACCTTCAGTTTCCCCAGCGGGCACGCGATGGGCTCGATGACACTGGCCGCCACCGTGGTGTTCCTGGCCTGGCCCACGCGCTGGCGCTGGCCGGCGCTGCTGGCCGCCGTGCTGTTCGTGCCGCTGGTCGGGCTGTCGCGCGTCCACCTGGGCGTGCATTACCCCTCCGACATCCTTGGCGGCTGGTGCGCGGCGCTGGCCTGGGTCTGCGGCGTGCATGCCTTGATGTACCGCCGCCGCTGGTCGCCGCCGCCCGCGACGCACTGACCCCCGCGCGGCTTGTGCCGCCCGTCCATCATCCCCATGCTGGTGCCATGACCGACAACGCCCTTGCCCTCGCCGAATCCCGCCTGCTGTTGCCCGCCGGGCTGGACGCCAACCGCCTCGAACGCACCTTCGGCACCCTGCTGGGGCCGGGCATCGACTTCGGCGACCTGTATTTCCAGCATTCGCGGCGCGAGAGCTGGAGCGTGGAGGACGGCATCGTCAAGGACGGCGCGCACTCCATCGAACAGGGCGTGGGCGTGCGCGCCATCGCCGGCGAAAAGACCGGCTTCGCCTATTCCGACGACATCCAGCCGGCGGCGCTGCTGGCCGCGGCGCAATCGGCGCGGGCGATCTCGCGCGATGGCGGCACCTGCAACGCCAATGCGCTGGTGCGCGGCAACGGCCGCGCCCTGTACCCGGCGCTGGACCCGGTGGACGGCCTCGGCAACGAGGCCAAGGTCCAGGTGCTCAAGCGCCTGGACCGCTACCTGCGCGCGGCCGACCCGCGCGTGCAGCAGGTGATGGTGAGCCTGTCCGGCGGCGTGGACACGGTGCTGGTCGCGCGCAGCGACGGCGTGCTGGCCGCCGACGTGCGCCCGCTGGTGCGGCTGAACGTGCAGGTCATCGTCGAGCAGGACGGACGCCGCGAATCCGGCTATGCCGGCGGCGGTGGCCGCTACGGCTACGAGGAACTGTTCGCCGGCGAGCGCCCCGAGGCCTTCGCCCGCGAGGCGCTGCGGCAGGCGCTGGTCAACCTCGAGGCGATCCCGGCGCCGGCCGGGGTGATGCCGGTGGTACTGGGGCCGGGCTGGCCCGGCGTGCTGCTGCACGAGGCGGTCGGCCACGGCCTGGAGGGCGACTTCAACCGCAAGGGCACCAGCGTCTACGCCGGCCGCATCGGCGAGCGCGTGGCCTCGCCGGGCGTGACCATCGTCGACGACGGCACGCTCGATGGCCGTCGCGGCTCGCTCAACATCGACGACGAGGGCACCCCGACCCAATGCACCACGCTGATCGAGGACGGCATCCTGGTCGGCTACATGCAGGACACGCTCAACGCGCGCCTGATGGGCGTGGCACCGACCGGCAACGGCCGTCGCGAATCGTTCGCGCACATGACCATGCCGCGCATGACCAACACCTACATGCGTGCCGGGCAGCATGACCCGCAGGAAATGATCCGTTCGGTGAAGAAGGGCCTGTACGCGGTCAACTTCGGCGGCGGCCAGGTCGACATCACCAGCGGCAAGTACGTGTTCTCGGCGACCGAGGCCTACCTGATCGAGGACGGCAAGGTCACCGCGCCGGTGAAGGGCGCCACCCTGATCGGCAATGGCCCGGAAACCATGCAGAAGGTGCGCATGGTCGGCAACGACCTGGCGCTGGACGAGGGCGTGGGCATCTGTGGCAAGGACGGGCAGAGCGTGCCGGTGGGCGTGGGCCAGCCGTCGCTGCTGATCGACGGGCTTACCGTGGGTGGTACGCAGGCGTAGGCCGCCACCTGTCGTGGATGCGGGGCTTGCCCCGCATGGCGGATTTCCGTGAAAGCTTCGCGTGGGGCAAGCCCGCGCCTACGTTTCGGGACCCCGCATGGCGCATCCGCGGGAAAGCCTCGTGTGGGGCAAGCCCACCCCTACGATTCGTCGGCCTCGTCATCGACGTCGTGCCCGGCGTCTTCGTCATCCAGCCCGACCGCCGCCTGCGCCGGCAGCATCAGCTCGCGCAGCACCTGGTAAATCTCGCGGAACGCGCGCGGCGGCTTGTTCTTCGCCTTTTCCGCCAGCGCATTGCGCACCAATGTACGCAGTTGCTGGCGGTCGGCTTGCGGGTATTCGTCCAGCAATTCGGCCAGCGCCACGTCGCCTTCGGCCAGCAAGCGCTCACGCACGTGCTCGATGCGATGCATCAGCGCCACCGCGCGCTTGGAGGTTTCGCTGTTGGCCTCCAGTGCGTCGCGGATGGCTTCCAGCACGGCGTCGTCCTCGCGCCGCATCTGCTTGGCCAGGAACGCCAGCTGGCGCTTGCGCGCGCCGTGCGCGGTGATGCGCTTGCTGTACTCGATGTGCTCCAGCAGGTCCTCGGGTATCGGCAGGCGCGCCAACTGCGCGGCGGTCAACTCCACCAGTTTCTCGCCCAGCGCCAGTACCTCCAGCGCCTCGCGCCGGTTCTGGCTGCGGCTCTCGCTGAAAAATTCGCCGGTTTCCTCGTCGCGTCCGCGCATTGCCTTGTTACTCGATTAAAGTTCGTGTGTACCGCAGCCTGCTTTGGAAAGCCCCTCTCCCTCCGGGAGAGGGGTTGGGGTGAGGGTACGGGCGAAGCCTCGTGCCATCAGGTAGTGCGAGGCTTCGCCCGTACCCTCATCCGGCGCTTCGCGCCACCTTCTCCCGAGAGGAGAAGGAAATCATCGGCTTCGGCTGGATTTTCGAAAGGATAAAGCATTGAACACCAACCCCACCGAAACCCGCGCCACCGACGACAGCCTGCAACGGCTGGAGCAACTGGCCGGCATCTCGCAGCGGCTGCTGGAAAAGGCCCGTGCGCTCGGCGCCAGCCAGGCCGAAGTCAGCTGCAGCGAAGACCGCGGCATGGACGTGAACGTACGCCTGGGCGAGGTGGAGACGGTCGAATCCACCCATGACCGCGGCATCGCCGTCACCGTCTATTTCGGCCAGCGCAAGGGCAGCGCCAGCACCGCCGACCTGCAGGAAACCAGCCTCGACGCCACCGTCGCCCAGGCCTGCGCCATCGCCCGCCATACCGAGGACGATCCGGCCGCCGGGCTGGCCGATGCCGCGCTGATGGCGCGCGAATTCCCCGACCTGGACACCTGGCACCCGTGGGCGCTGGACGCACGCCACGCGGTCGACCTGGCGCTGGCCTGCGAGGCGGCCGGGCGCGAGGCCGATGCCCGCATCGGCAACTCCGATGGGGCCTCGGTGGCGACCGCGCAGAGCCTGTCGGTCTATGCCAATTCGCACGGCTTCATCGGCCGCGAGCGCAGCAGCCACCATTCCATCGGCTGCGCGCTGATCGCCGGGCAGGGTGACGGCATGCAGCGCGACGGCTGGTACAGCAGCGCGATCGCCCATGCCGACCTGCAGGACCCGCAGGCCATCGGCCGGCGCGCGGCCGAGCGCACCGTCGCCCGCCTGCAACCGCGCTCGCTGCCGACCGGGCAGGTGCCGGTGCTGTTCGCCGCCGAGGTGGCGCGCTCGCTGGTCGGCCACCTGCTCTCGGCCGTTTCCGGCGGCGCACTGTACCGCCGCGCCAGCTTCCTGCTCGACAGCGTGGGGACGCGGCTGTTCCCGGAGTGGTTCGCCATCGACGAGCAACCGCTGCTGCGCCACGGCCTGCGCTCGACCGCATTCGACGGCGAAGGCGTGGCCACCCGCGACTCGGCGCTGGTGACCGGCGGCGTGCTGCAGCGTTACGTGCTGGGCAGCTATTCGGCGCGCAAGCTGGGCCTGCACACCACCGCCAATGCCGGTGGCGTGCACAACCTGAAGGTGGCGGCCAACGCCGGCGGCCTGCCATCGCTGCTGTCCGGCATGGGCAGCGGCCTGCTGGTCACCGAACTGATGGGGCAGGGCGTCAACGGCGTGACCGGCGACTATTCGCGCGGTGCCGCCGGTTTCTGGGTCGAGAACGGGCAGGTGGCCTATTCCGTGGACGGCGTCACCATTGCCGGCAACCTGAAGCAGATGTTCGCCGGCATCGAGGCGGTGGGCAGCGACGTCGATCCGCGCTCACACGTCGCCACCGGCTCGATATTGATCGGAAAGATGACCGTGGCGGGCAACGATTGAAGTATTCTTTCGCTGCTGCGGAACCAGCATGATCGGTACGCGGGAGATTGCAGTTCACCACCCACATACGGACCAACAGGAAAAGGGGAGTTTCATGAGCGATTTCGACAACCTCACCACGCCGCCGCCGGCACCGGAGGGCGAGGTCCCGCAGGATCAGCGCACGATGGCGCTGCTGGCGCACATCCTCGGCATCTTCACCGGCTTCATCGGCTCGCTGATCATCTGGCTGGTCAACAAGGACAACCCGGAAAAGGGCTTCGTCACCGACCAGGCCAAGGAGGCGCTGAATTTCCAGATCACCCTGATCATCGCCTCCTTCGTCTCCGGCATCCTCACGCTGGTGCTGATCGGCTTCCTGATGCTGGCGGCCATCGGCATCGCCAACCTGGTGCTGTGCATCCTGGCCGCGATGAAGGCCAACAACGGCGAAGCCTACCGCTACCCGTTCGCGCTGCGCCTGATCAAGTAATCCAGCGGCAACGCGAAACGAAAAGGCCCGGGATTCTTCCCGGGCCTTTTTCGTTCACGGCTCTCTATTTGTGCTTTTGTAGGAGCGACGTCAGTCGCGACCGGAACTTCACCGGAAAAGCTTCGTCGCGACTGACGTCGCTCCTGCAAACACAGAAGCAAATGCATGAAACGAAGCCCCGTTTCCGGGGCTTCGTTCCGCATGCGGATCAACCGCCGCGCGGGCCGCCGCGGCGATTGCCGCCACCCGGCGGACGGCCACCGGGACCGCCACTCGGGCGGTTGCCGCCGCGCGGGCCACCCGGGCCACGATTTCCGCCGCCGGGACGACCGCCCGCCGGGCGCGCGCCATACGGGCTGAACGCCGGGGTGGCATGGTCGGACGGGAAGCTCGGGGCATTGCCCGGATGCCCATAGGGATGCTTGCGCTGGCCCTGCTGCGCACCGGCTGCGGCGCCGGGGCCGCGCCCCTTGCCTTGGCCTTGGCCCTGACCGGCGAAGCCGCCACGGCTCTGGCCGCCACCGGCACCGGGCTTGCCACCCTTGCCGCCACCCGGACGGCCAGTGCCGCGTGCGCCGGGACCGGCGTTGCGGTGGCCGCTGGGGCCGGTGCTCACGCCCTCGGGCACGTACCAGGTACGGAATGCGGCCGGGTTGCCTTCCGGCAGGCTGCGGTCACCCTTGACCTTGCGCTGCTTGAACGGCTTCTGCGACTGCTTGGCCGCCGCTTCGCCGCTGACGGTCAGGCCGCCCTTGAAGCCGCCCTTGCCGCGGCCACGGCCGCGGTCCTCGCGCACGTTGTCGAAGCGCCGCAGCTCGCGGCCTTCGTCGGCGGTGTTGTGGCCGTTGACGTAGGCATTGCCGTGGCCGCCCTCGCGGCCGACGCGCACGGTGGTCTTGGCCGCCCTGCGCTGGCCGATCACCGGCTGCAGGGTCAGCGCCGACGGCGTGCCTTCCTCCAGCTTCAGCTCGGCGCGCAGTGCCTCGACCTGGGCGGCCGGCAGTTCCTGCGACTGGCCGCGCAGCAGTGGCTGCGGCAGGCCGACCTTGCCGTAGCGGGTACGCTTGAGGCGGCTGACCTGGCAGCCCTGCGACTCCCACAGTCGGCGCACCTCGCGGTTGCGGCCTTCCTTGACCACCACGCGGAACCAGTCGTGCGAGTCGGTGCCGCCGATGCGCTCGATCTCGTCGAACCTGGCCGGGCCGTCTTCCAGCGCCACGCCGCGGGCGAGGCGGTCGACGATGTTGTCCGGCACCTTCTCCTGGCCTTCCGGGGCGCGCACGCGCACCACGTATTCGCGCTCGACCTCGAAGGACGGGTGCATCATCGCGTTGGCCAGCTCGCCGTCGGTGGTCAGCAGCAGCAGGCCGGTGGTGTTGATGTCGAGGCGGCCGATGGCGATCCAGCGGGCGCCCTTGAGCGTCGGCAGCGCCTCGAACACGGTCGGGCGGCCTTCGGGGTCCTCGCGGGTGGTCACTTCGCCTTCGGGCTTGTTGTAGATCAGCACGCGCGCCGGCTCGGTCAGCGCGCTGGCGACGAAGCTGCGGCCGTCGAGGTCGATCCTGTCGCCGCTCTTGACCGACATGCCGGTCTGCGCGACTTCGCCGTTGACCTTGACCAGGCCGTCGGCGATGCGCTGTTCCAGCGCGCGGCGCGAGCCGAGGCCGGCCTGCGCCAGCACCTTGTGCAGGCGTTCTTCCAGCCTGGGCTGTTCGGCGGCGGCTTCGCGCTTGAGCGAGAGCTTGTTCAACGACAGCTTGCGGGGGGTGTCACTCATTCTGTTTGGCTCCGGCCGGCATCTGTCTGCTCGGCCTCTGGTTCGGGATCGGCTTCGTCAACAGCCACGGTCGTCGTCGCGACGGCGTTGTTTCCGGTGTCTTCCACTTCCGCCGCGCGCTCTCCCGGCGCGGCGTCGGGTTCGCCCGTGGGGGCGGTGTCTTCATCGGCATCCCCGGCGGGCGGGGTGGCCTCGGTATCGCCATCGGCTTGACCTGTGGCGTCGGTGTCCGTGCCGGCGTCTTCCGGCGTACCCGCGCCGGCGGCCAGCGGCGCGGCCGGCTGGCCGTCGTCGCCCAGCGGCAACTGCGGTTCCAGCTCGCCGATGTCGCGCAGTTCGGACAGCGGCGGCAGTTCGTCCAGCCGCTTCAGGCCGAAATAATCGAGGAAGCCGCGGGTGGTGCCAAACAGCGCCGGCCGGCCCGGCACGTCGCGGTGGCCGACCACGCGGATCCACTCGCGCTCTTCCAGCGCCTGGATGATGTTGCTGCTGACCGCCACGCCACGCACCTGCTCGATCTCGCCGCGGGTGATGGGCTGGCGATAGGCGATCAGCGCCAGCGTTTCCAGCGTGGCGCGGGTGTAACGGGTCTTGCGCTCGGTCCACAGGCGGCTGACCCAGCCATGCACCTCGCGGGTGACCTGGTAGCGGAAGCCGGAGGCGACCTCGACCAGTTCCACGCCGCGCCCGTCGCAGGCCTCGCGCAGTTGCTCCAACGCGCGTTCGATGCTGCCCGGCGGCGCCGGCTGCTCCTCCGGGAACAGCTCCTGCAACTGCGCCAGCGTCAACGGCTGGCTGGACGCCAGCAGCGCGCCTTCGACGATGCGGTTTATCAGTGCTTGATCCATGCGTCGGATGAGTCGGGGTTGGGCTCAGGGTGCGTCGTTGTTGTCGAATTCGCCATCATCGAATTCGCTCGAAAACTGCAGCGGCGCGTTGGTGTTGCCGGAAGCCAGCGACTTCACGTAGATCGGCGCCAGCGGTGCCTCCTGCACGATGTCCAGCAACTGCTCCTTGGCCAGCTCCAGCAGCGCCAGGAAGGTCACCAGCACGCCGAGCTTGCCTTCCTCGGCGGTGAACAGGCTCTCGAAGCGCTGAAACTTGCCGTCCTCCAGCAGCTCCAGCACGTCGCCCATGCGCTGGCGCACGCTCAGCGCCTCGCGCTTGATCGCGTGGCCGCTGAACAGCTCGGCGCGCTTGAGCACGTCGTGCAGGGCCAGCAGCATTTCCTTCAGGTCCACCGGCGGCGGCAGCTTCACCGTGGCGCGGTCGGGCACGAAGGCATGCGCCAGCGTGGTGTCGCGGTCCTGCCGGGGCAGGGCGTCGATGTCCTCGGCGGCCTGCTTGAAGCGCTCGTACTCCTGCAGGCGCCGCACCAGCTCGGCGCGCGGGTCGGCTTCCTCGCCGTCCTCGCTGGGCGGGCGCGGCAGCAGCATCCGCGACTTGATCTCGGCCAGCATCGCGGCCATCACCAGGTACTCGGCCGCCAGCTCGAAGCGCAGCTCCTGCATGACGTTGATGTACTCGACGTACTGCTTGGTGATCTCGGCCACCGGGATGTCGAGGATGTCCAGGTTCTGCCGGCGGATCAGGTACAGCAGCAGGTCCAGCGGGCCCTCGAAGGCGTCGAGGATGACTTCCAGCGCATCCGGCGGGATGTACAAGTCCTGCGGGATCTGCAGTACCGGCTGGCCATGCACCACCGCCAGCGGCATTTCCTGCTGCTGCGGAACGGTGGGCGGCGCTGGCGGGTTCGCGACGGACGCGAGTTCGGAAGTCATCAGGGCGACATCGGGTGTTGCGAGCCTTATGTGTTCCGGGTTCCCGCCCGGAGCAGGGTCCTGCCTTCAGCAATTGCGAATCGTGCGCACCGGCCGGCGCGCGTGCACATCAACAACGCGACATGCCGCTGGGTCAATGCGGCAACGTCATCACGAGGAGGTCGTCATACGCAGGCCGGGGAGGGAGGCGGAACGGTCGGACGGCGGTGGCCTTGCCTGCCGCCGCACCGGGCCGCTACGGGCCGGCTGCGTGCAATGCTGCAAAGAGTAATCGCCCCGGGCCGCCGGTGTCCAGCCTTGGCGCTAGACTGGCCACCTTCGCATTCATCAGTGGCAAGGAGAGTGGACCGGTGTGGTACGTGATCGAAGGGCATGACGGCGAGCAGGTGCTGGCCGCGCGCATGCAGGCAAGGGCCGCCCATTTGGAACGGCTGCAGGCGCTGCTGGACGAGGGCAGGCTGCTGCTGGCCGGCCCGTGCCCGGCCATCGACGCCGAGGACCCCGGCGAGGCCGGCTTCAGCGGCAGCGTGGTGATCGCCAGCTTCGACGACCTGGCCGCCGCCCGCGCCTGGGCCGATGCCGACCCCTACGTTGCCGCCGGCGTCTACCACCGCGTGGACGTGCGCCCGTTCCGCAAGGTGCTGCCGTGAGCCGGGTGGAGCGGATCGAGGCGGCCCTGCGCGCGGCCTTCGCGCCGCAACGGCTGGAAGTGGAGGACGACAGCCACCGCCACGCCGGCCATGCCGGCGCACGCGACGGGCGTGGGCATTTCAACGTCAGCATCGTCAGCGAGGCCTTCGCCGGCAAGGCGCCGCTGGCGCGCCACCGCGCGGTCTACGCGGCCCTTGGCGAGATGATGCAGACCGATATCCATGCGCTGGCGATCAAGGCGCAGACCCCGGCGGAAGCGGGGACCTGACCTGTCTTGTAGATGCGGGGCTTGCCCCGCATGGGGCATTCCCGGGAAAACCCGTGCCGGGCAAGCCCGGCACCTGCGAAGCAATCTTGTAGATGCGGGGCTCGCCCCGCATGGCGCTTTGCCGGGAGAGCGTCATGCGACAAGCCCCGCATCCACGGTCCGCGAGGGAGAGACAGATTTGTCCTTGTCAGGACAAAATGCGTCCTCCTCGTGACTTCAGCGTGTAACGAATCGTTTACAACCTGCATTGGAAACGATTACAGTCGCCGCGACCCCGGCCTGCGGAGGGCACAGCGGTGGCGAAACCGGCAATCACCATCAAGGACGTTGCCCGCGAGGCGAACGTCTCGGTCGCCACCGTGTCGCGCGCGCTCAACGGCCATGACAACGTCGCCGCGCCGGTGCGTCAGACGGTGCTGGAGGTGGCCCGCCGGCTGCGCTACACCCCGCATGCCGCCGCGCGCAGCCTGAGCAGCCGCAGTACCCAGACCCTCGGCCTGGTGCTGCCGGACCTGCACGGCGAATTCTTTTCCGAACTGATGCGCGGCATCGACGGCGTGGCGCGCGCGCACCGCCGGCACCTGCTGGTATCCAGCTACCACGGCGATCCGGAGCAGCAGGGCGCCGCATTGCAGGCCATGCGCGGGCGGGTCGATGGCCTGCTGGTCATGTCGCCGGGCACCGCCGCCCCCGGTTTCCTGGTGGACAACCTGCCGGCGCTGCCCACGGTGCTGATCAACACGCCGATGCCGGACGGGCAATACCCGGTGTTCGGGATCGACGACCATGCCGGCGCGATGGCCATGACCCGCCATCTGCTCGACCTCGGCCACCGCCGCATCGCCTTCATCGCCGGCCCCGGCCACAACCACGACGCCCGCGGGCGCCTGCGCGGCTTCCGCGATGCGATGGCCGCGGCAGGCGTGGACGCGGAAGGCCGGGTGCTGCCCGGCGGCTTCGACGAGGCCTCCGGGCACCGCGCCGGGCTGGCGCTGCTGCAGGACGGGCCGCTGCCCGATGCGGTGTTCGCGGCCAACGACATGATGGCGCTCGGCTGCCTGTACGCCTTCAACCAGGCCGGGGTGAAGGTGCCCGCGCAGGTGGCGCTGGCCGGCTTCGACGATATCCCGCTGGCACGTTTCGTTCACCCGTCATTGACCACGATGCGGATCAGCATTGCCGATCTCGGCGAGCGGGCGACCTCGCACCTGCTGCAGTTGATCGACGATGGCGCAGCGATGCCGCCCGTCCCCGCCGCGACGCTGGTTCCAACCCTGGTCACGCGCGACTCGACGGCTGTCCAGGGACCGCCCTGAGCCGGTGCCCGCCAAGGGCACCGCACCACCGAACCGAATGGCAGCCCTGCTGCCGCACCCGGAGAGCAGCACATGAACCGTCACACCACCCGCAAGACCCGTCCGTCCCGCAAGCTGCTCAGCTGCGCGCTGGCCAGTTGCCTGCTGCTGGGCGCCGCACCCGCGTTCGCGCAAAGCACCGGCGCCACCATCCGCGGCCAGGTGATGGCCGATTCGGCGCCGGCCGGGCAGGCCCGGGTGACCGCCACCAACCTCGCCACCGGCCTGAGCCGCAGCGTGCAGAGCACGGCCAGCGGCAACTACGCGCTGGCCGGCCTGCCGCCGGGCACCTACCGCGTGGACGTCGAGGCCGGCGGCGCGAGCAGCAGCCAGAACGTCACCGTGCAGGTGGGCCAGACCGCGACCATGAACCTCGGCGTCGGCGGCGTCGCCGAAAGCGGGCAGGGCGGGGCGGCCACCACGCTGGATGCGGTGCAGGTGACGGCGCAGGCGCCGATCGAGACCCGCACCTCGGAAATCGCCACCTACATCACCCCGCAGCAGATCCAGGCGCTGCCGCAGGGCACGCGCAACTTCCTGGCCTTCGCCGACACCGTGCCGGGCATGAGCTTCGAGCAGAACCCGTCCAACGGCGCGACCAAGCTGCGCGGCGGCGTGCAGAGCGCCAACAACGTCAACGTCTACATCGACGGCATCGGCCAGAAGAACTACGTCACCCAGGGCGGCCTGACCGGGCAGGATTCCAGCCGCGGCAATCCGTTCCCGCAGCTGGCCATCGGCGAGTACAAGGTCATCACCTCCAACTACAAGGCCGAGTACGACCAGATCAGCTCGGCGGCGGTGACCGCGGCGACCCGCTCCGGCGGCAACGATTTCTCCGGCTCGTTCTTCTGGGACTACACCAACCAGGACTGGCGCGAGCCGCGCGAAAGCGAGAAGGACGGCGTCGGCAAGACCCGTTCCAGCGAGAAGCAGTACGGCGCGGCGTTCGGCGGCCCGATCGTCAAGGACAAGGCGCACTTCTTCGTCACCTACGAGGCCAAGGAATACAACGCGCCGCAGGACCTGACCCCCGGCGAGGGCCGGGCCGCGGCGGACCTGCCGCCGGCATGGCGCGACCAGCTTGGCGCGGCCAGCACGCCGTTCAAGGAAGACCTGTACTTCGGCAAGCTGGACTGGTCGATCAACGACGAGAACCTGGTCGACCTGAGCTACAAGCGCCGCGAGGAAAGCGACATCGGCAACGTCGGCGGGCAGAGCGCGCGCAGCTACGGCACCGACGCCGGCGTCGACGAGGACCGCTACGACCTGCACTGGCAGTTCTCCAACACCAACTGGCTCAACGACGCCCACCTGACCTACGAGAAGGCGTTCTGGAGCATGGCGCCGGCCAACTACGGCAACGGCATGGTGCTGACCGATGGCTCGTCCAACGACGGCAAGCAGATCTTCCGCATCGGCGCCGGCAACGGCGGCCTGCAGGACAAGGGCCAGAAGGGCTGGTCGTTCCAGAACGACACCACCTTCTTCGGCTGGGAAGGGCATACCGTCAAGGCCGGCGTGAAGTACAAGCAGGTGGACCTGGACACCACCGAGCAGCAGCCCTACAACCCGCAGTTCTACTACGACATCAACCAGGGCGGGGCGGTGCCGTATTTCGTCCGCTTCGGCAGCCCGGCGGCCGGCACCAGCGGCGGCACGGTCACCTCGAAGAACAAGCAGTTCGGCCTCTACATCCAGGACGACTGGGAGGTCACCGAGCGCCTGACCCTGAACCTCGGCCTGCGCTGGGACTACGAGGAAACCCCGTCGTACCTGGACTACGCCACCGATGCCGACGTGCTGGCCGCGCTCGCCACCCAGGACCCGCAGGACGGCGCGGCGGCGGGCCAGACCTATGCGCAGACACTGGCGCTGGGCGGCATCGACATCAACCGTTTCATCAGCACCGGCAACAACCGCAAGGCGTTCAAGGATGCCATCCAGCCGCGCATCGGTTTCTCCTACGACTTCACCGGCGACGAACGCCACGTGCTGTTCGGCGGCATCGGCCGCTCCTACGACCGCAACCTGTTCGACTACCTGCAGCTGGAACTGACCAAGGCGACGTTCCCGACCCGCGAGTTCAAGATCAACTCGCCCGGCCACGCCTGCGACCCGGCGGCCAGCGACTGCCTGGACTGGAGCACGCAGCTGCTCGACCGCGACTACCTGATGTCGCTGGTGGATTCGTCGCAGGCCGGCCGCGAAGTGTGGATGTTCGACAACGACCTGAAGACGCCGTACTCGGACCAGATCAGCCTCGGCATGCGCAACACCTTCGCGCTGATGGGGCATGACTGGAACACCTCGGCCACCCTGCAGCACATCCGTTACAAGAACGGCCTGCTGATCATGCGCGGCAACCGCCGCGGCGACGGCAGCTACTACAACGATGCGGGCAGCCCGTGGAGCGGCGCCAACCCGCCGGGGCTGGGCGGGCTGATCCTGGCGACCAACGGCTTCGAGTCGAAGAGCAACGCGCTGCTGCTCAGCGCCGACAAGCCCTACACGGCCGAGAGCCCGTGGAACTTCAACGTCGCCTATACCTTCACCGATGCCAAACAGAACATCCACGAGAAGGACCCGGTGTACGGCTGGTACTTCCCGGGCGGTGGCTGGTACGACGGTGCGTGGGCGCCCCGCCACCGGCTGGTGATGAGCGGCTTCACCGACCTGCCGTGGGGCATGAACGTGTCCGGCAAGCTGACCCTGGCCAGCAAGATCAAGCGCTGGGACGTCGACGGCACCGGCGGCTACGAACACCCGCGCAGCTGGGAGCCGGACGGCAACCTCGGCTTCAAGCAGTTCGACATGTCGCTGACCAAGACCTGGGATACCGGCACCGACCTCAAGCTGAAGGTCCGTGCCGACGTGATCAACGTGTTCAACTGGACCAATTGGGGCGGCTATGGCATCAACTGGAATACCGGCGTGATCAACAGCTGGGACCAGTATGCGACCCGCACCTTCAAATTGTCCTTCGGCCTGGACTGGTAAGGCCCGGCGCCCGGCCGCCCTTGGCGGCGGCCGGGGCGCCCGTCTGCCGGCATCCGCGTCACCCAACGGCTCCACCCAACGGAAAGCGTCTTGAGCAACCCGCGCACCACCCAACTGCTGTCGAGTACCGCCGCCGGCCTCGCGCTGGGCCTGCTCGGCGGGTGCGGCAAGCCACCGCCCGAGCCGGCCACTCCCAAGGTGCCGCCACAGGTGATCCTGATCGAGGCCGACCTGCCGCCGCGGCCGATGAAGCCGGAGCTGCCGCCGCTGTTCGACGACATCGAGCGGCGCACCTTCCAGTTCTTCTGGGACACCACCAACGAGCAGAACGGGCTGACCCCGGACCGCTACCCGTCGCGGCCGTTCGCGTCCATCGCCTCGGTGGGCTTCGCGCTGACCGCCTATCCGATCGGCATCGAGAACGGCTGGGTCAGCCGCACCCAGGCGGTGGACCGCACCCTGGCCACGCTGCGCTTCTTCCGCGACGTGCCCACCGGCCCGCAATCCACCGGCAAGGCCGGCTACAAGGGCTTCTACTACCACTTCCTGGACATGCGCGATGGCCGCCGCTACGACAGCTGGGTGGAGCTTTCCAGCGTGGACACCGCGCTGCTGATGATGGGCGTGCTGTTCGCGCAGTCGTACTACGACGGCAACGACCCGCGCGAAAAGGAGATCCGGCAGGTCGCCGACACGCTCTACAGGCGCGTGGACTGGCAGTGGCTGCAGCGCAACAAGCCGCTGGTGTCGATGGGCTGGTTCCCCGAGAGCGGCTTCATCCAGCACGACTGGATGGGCTACAACGAGGCGATGATGCTCTACGTGCTGGCGCTGGGCTCGCCGACGCACCCGGTCGGGCCGGATGCGTGGACGGTGTGGACGCGTACCTACGACAACGACTGGGGCGTGTTCCAGGGCCAGGAATACCTTTCCTTCGGGCCGCTGTTCGGGCACCAGTACAGCCACGTGTGGATCGATTTCCGCGACCTGCAGGACGCCTACATGCGCGAACGCGGCATCGACTACTTCCTCAACAGCCGCCGCGCCACCCTGGCCCAGCGCGAGTACGCCATCGCCAACCCGATGCAGTGGAAGGACTACGGCGAGAACGTGTGGGGCCTGACCGCCGGCGATGGCCCGCAGAACACCACCCAGGAGTACAAGGGCGAGCAGCGCCAGTTCCGCCATTACTCGGCGCGCGGCGCCGGCCTGCGCGAGAACTTCGACGACGGCACCATCGTACCCTCGGCGGCGATTTCCTCGCTGCCGTTCGCGCCGGAAGTGGTGATCCCGGCCACGCAGGAAATGCACAAGCGCTACGGCGACTACCTGTATTCCAGCTACGGCTTCCTCGATTCGTTCAACCCCAGCTTCAACTACGACATCCCGCTCAAGACCGGGCGGCTGATCCCGAACCGCGGCTGGGTGGCCAGCGACTACATCGCCATCGACCAGGGGCCGATCCTGGCCGGCATCGCCAACTACCGCGACGAATTCGTCTGGAACGTGATGAAGAAGAACCCGTACATCCGCAAGGGCATGGAGCGGGCCGGCTTCAGCGGCGGCTGGCTGCTGCCGGAAGGCGAGGACTGGCAGCCGTTGCAGAAGGACGAAAAGGCCGCCTCGGCGCGCGCGGTGGGCATCGCCGAGTCGCGCGCGGCCGCCGCGCAGGAGCAGAAAGCGGCCACGCCACGGCCGCAGCAATAGGGAATGACGATGCTGCGCCTGGCCACGTTGCTGTGCCTTATCCTGCTGGCCGCCTGCGCGCGGCCGCAGCAGGGCACCACGCTGCGCTTCTGGGCGATGGGGCGCGAGGCCGAGGTGGTCGGCGAACTGGTGCGCGAGTTCGAGGCCGAGCATCCCGGCATCCGCGTGGAGGTGCAGAACATCCCGTGGACCGCCGCGCACGAGAAGCTGTTGACCGCCTATGCCGCCGACGGCCTGCCGGACCTGTGCCAGCTCGGCAACACCTGGGTGCCCGAATTCGCCACGCTGCAGGCGCTGACGCCATTGCAGCCCTGGGTGGATGCTTCCGATGAAGTCGCGCCGCAGGATTATTTTCCCGGCATCTGGAACACCAACGTCATCGACGAGCAGCTGGTCGGCATACCGTGGTACGTGGACACGCGGCTGCTGTTCTACCGCAAGGACCTGCTGCGCGAGGCCGGCTACGACCACCCGCCGCGCGACTGGGCCGAGTGGGAACGGATGAACGCCGCGCTTAAGCAGCGCATGGGGGCGGACCGCTACCCGGTGCTGATGCCGCTCAACGAGTTCGAGCCGCAGCTGTCGCTGGCGCTGCAGCAGGACGACCCGCTGTTGCGCGACGATGACACGCGCGGCAACTTTCGCAGCCCAGGCTTCCGCCGCGCGTTGGGCTTTTACGCCAACATGTACCAGCAGGGCTGGGCGCCGAAGATGTCCGAGACGCAGATCTCCAACGTCTGGGACGAGTTCTTCCGCGGCTTCACCGCGTTCTACCTGTCCGGGCCGTGGAACATCCGCGAGTTCAACAAGCGCCAGCCGCCGTCGCTGCAGGGCGAGTGGGGCACCGCGCCGCTGCCCGGGCCCGATGGCCCCGGCGCCGGCATCGCCGGTGGCACCAGCCTGGTGGTGTTCCGCTCCTCGCGGCACAAGGAAGCGGCATGGCAGCTGATTGAATTCCTGTCGCGGCCGGCGATGCAGCAACGCCTGCACGCCATCATCGGCGACCTGCCACCGCGCCGCAGCGCCTGGCATTCGCCGCAACTGGCCGACGACCCGCTGGCCGCGGCGTTCCGCGACCAGCTGGAGCGGGTCAAGCCCACGCCCAAGGTGCTGGAATGGGAGCGCATCGCGCAGGAGATGCGCATCGTCACCGAACAGGTGGTGCGCGGCGGGCTGGCGCAGGACGCCGCGGTCACGCAACTGGATGACCGCGTGGACGCGATCCTCGCCAAGCGGCGCTGGATCGTCGATCAGCAAGCGCAGGAGACGCCACGATGAAGCGCGGCAGGCTCGCCGGCTGGGTATTCGCCGCCCCCGCGCTGATCGTCATCGGCGTGTTCTTCGGCCTGCCGGTGCTGTCGGCGCTGGCGCTGAGCCTGACCGACTTCGACCTGTACGCGCTGGCCGACCCGCACAACCTGCGCTTCATCGGCCTGGACAACTACCTGGACCTGCTGCGCACGCCGATATTCTGGAAGTCGCTGGGCAATACCGCGTACTTCGTGGCGATCGGCGTGCCCCTGTCGATCGCCGTGTCGCTCGGCGCGGCGATGCTGCTCAACGCACCTGTGACGCGCTGCAAGGCGTTGTTCCGCACCGCGCTGTTCGCGCCGGTGGTGACCACGCTGGTGGCGGTGGCGGTGATCTGGCGCTACCTGTTCCACACCCGCTACGGGCTGGTGAACTGGACGCTGGGGCAGGCGGGCATCGACCCGGTGGACTGGCTGGGCGACCCGCACTGGGCGATGCCGACCATCATCCTGTTCGCCGTGTGGAAGAACTTCGGCTACAACATGGTGATCTTCCTGGCCGGCCTGCAGGCGATCCCGAAGGACCTGTACGAGGCCGCGCGCATCGACGGCGCCTCGCGCTGGAAGCAGTTCCTGCACATCACCCTGCCGATGCTCGGGCCGGTGCTGCTGGTGGTCGGGGTCATTACCGTCTCGGGCTACTTCCAGCTGTTCGCCGAACCCTACGTGATGACCCGCGGCGACCCGCTGCAGAGCACGGTGAGCGTGCTGTATTTCATGTTCGAGGAAGGCTTCAAGTGGTGGAACCTGGGCCGCGCCTCGGCGGTGGCGTTCCTGCTGTTCCTGATCATCCTCGGCGTGACCACGCTGATGCTGCGCTTTGGCCGGCGCAAGGAGCTGGTATGAGTCGCGAAATCGGCCAATCGCGCGGATACGGCTGGTGGGTCAACGGCGCGTTGCTGGTATTGGCCGTCGTCAGCCTGGCGCCGCTGGCGTGGATGCTGTCGGTATCGTTCATGCCCGGCGGGCAGGCGTCGCAGTTCCCGCCGCCGCTGCTGCCCTCGCGCATCACCGCCGACAACTACCGCGAGCTGTTCGCGCGTACCGGCATGGCCGGCAACTTCCTCAACAGCCTGGGCATGTCGCTGGGCATCACCTTGGGCTCGCTGCTGCTCAACACGCTGGCCGGCTATGCCTTCGCCAAGCTGCGCTTCGCCGGCCGCGAGCGGGTGTTCCAGCTGCTGCTGGCGGCGCTGGTGATCCCTGCGCAGGTGGCGATGCTGCCACTGTTCCTGCTGATGAAGCAGCTGGGGCTGGTCAACACCTGGGGCGGGGTGGTGGTGCCGGCGCTGGCCAGCGTGTTCGGCATCTTTCTGGTGCGGCAGTACGCGCGCTCGATCCCCGACGAGCTGCTGGAGGCCGCGCGCATCGACGGCGCCAGCGAGGCGCGCATCTTCTTCCGGATCGTGCTGCCGATGCTCAAGCCGGTGCTGGTGACGCTGGCGATCTTCACCTTCATGGGCGCATGGAACGACTTCATGTGGCCGCTGATCGTGCTGACCGACCAGCAGCATTACACCTTGCCGGTAGCGCTGGCCTCGCTCGCGCGCGAGCACATCATGGACGTGGAGATGATGATGGCCGGCGCGGTCATCACCGTGCTGCCGGTGCTGCTGCTGTTCCTGCTGCTGCAGCGCTACTACATCCAGGGCCTGCTGCTGGGCAGCGTGAAAGGGTAGGAGCGCACCTTGGTGCGCGATGAAACTTTCCCGGCGAATCCCATCGCGCACCGAGGTGCGCTCCTACTAGAATCCTGCGACGCCGTATCAAGACTCCCCGCGATGAAGAACCTCCTCGCCATCTTGCTGCTCCCCATCATCGTCCTCGCCGGCAATGCGCCAGCGGCCGACGGCGGAAGCAGGGTGCTGGCGAAATTCGACGACATCGGCGCATGGCAGCTGATCACCTCACCGCAGGTCAGCGGCTCGCTGCGGCCCGTGAGCGGCAACAATGGCCGGGCGCTGTGCCTGGATTACGACTTCCACGAGGTCTCCGGCTACGCCGGCATCCGCCGCCCGCTGGACGTGACCTGGCCGGAGAACTACCAGGTGTCGTTCAACCTGCGCGGTGATTCGCCGGCCAACGACCTGCAGTTCAAGCTGGCCGACGCCAGCGGCGACAACGTGTGGTGGGTGAACCGCACCGGCTACGACTTCCCGAAGAACTGGACGCGGGTGAGCTACCGCAAGCGCCACATCGGGAAAGCCTGGGGCCCCGACCCGGACACGCGCCTGCGCCGCAGCGCCTCGGTGGAATTCATCGTCTATAGCAAGGTGGGCGGCAGGGGCACGGTCTGCTTCGACCAGCTCACGTTGCGGCCCTTGCCGAAGGAAGACACCTCGGCGCTGACCACCACCGTAATCGCCGACACCGCCACCGCCCTGCAGCAGCGCATCGCCGACGGCAGGCCGGACACGGTATGGATCAGCGGCGGGGTCAAGCAGCAGACCGTCAGCCTCGACCTCGGCAAGGTGCGCGAGTTCGGCGGCGCGGTGATCCAGTGGGCGCCGGGGCTGGAAGCCTCGCGCTACGTGGTGCAGGCCTCCAGCGACGGCCGCGACTGGCGCAAACTCCGCGACGTGACGGCCGGCGGCGGCGGCCGCGACTGGCTGGCGCTGCCGGAGACCGAGGCGCGCTACCTGCGCTTCGATCTGGTCGACGGCCCCAACTGGCGCTACGGCATCCGCGACATCAGCCTCAAGCCGCTGGATTTCGCCGCCACGCCCAATGACTTCATCCACTCGGTGGGGCGCGACCTGCCACGCGGCTCGCTGCCGCGCGGCTTCAGCGACGAGCAGCCGTACTGGACCCTGCTGGGTCTGGATGGCGGCCGCGAACAGGCCTTGATGGGCGAGGACGGCGCGCTGGAGTCGGTGCGTTCCGGGTTCAGCGTGGAGCCGTTCGTGGTGCTGGACGGCAAGGTGCTGGGCTGGGCCGACGCGAAGGCCAGCCAGAGCCTGCTCGATGGCTACCTGCCGGTTCCCACGGTGCAATGGCAACACGACGATTTCGGCCTGCAGGTCACCGGCTTCGTGCAGGGCAGGGCGGAGCAGGCGCAACTGGTCGCCCGCTACCGCCTGCACAACACCGGCAAGGTGACGCGCGACTACCGGCTGGCGCTGGCCGTGCGCCCATTGCAGGTCAATCCACCGCGGCAGTTCCTCAATACGCCTGGCGGCGTCAGCCGCATCGAGCGGTTGGCGATCGACAACGGCACGGTCAGCGTCAACGGCCAGCCCCGCGTGTTCGCGCAGACGCCTCCGGACACCGCATTCGCCACGGCCTTCGACAGCAAGCTCGCCGTCACCCATCTGGCGGACAAGCGCCTGCCGGGCATGCATGAAGTCCGTGACGCCACCGGGCTGGCGTCCGGCGCGCTGGTCTACGACTGGAAGCTGGAACCGGGGCAGAGCAGGGAAGTGGTGCTGGTGCTGCCGCAGACCGGCGCATGGGCCGCGCCGGCCGCCGGCTTCGACGCCGACACCGCGCAGCAGCAGGTGGCGGCGATGTGGCGGCAGAAGCTCGACCGGGTCAGGCTGCAACTGCCCGAGGCCGGCCAGCCGCTCGCCGACACGCTGCGCACCGCATTGGCGCACATGCTGATTTCGCGCGTCGGCCCGAGCCTGCAACCGGGCACCCGTTCCTATGCCCGCAGTTGGATACGCGATGGCGCGATGATTTCCGAGGCGCTGCTGCGGCTGGGCCGCGGGGATGCGGTGCGCCAGTATCTGGAATGGTATGCGCCGTACCAGTTCGACAGCGGCATGGTGCCGTGCTGCGTGGACGCGCGCGGCAGCGACCCGGTGCCGGAAAACGACAGCCACGGCGAACTGATCCACGCCATTGCCGAGTACTGGCGCCACACCGGCGACGACGCCTTCCTGCAACGCATGTGGCCGCACGTGCAGGGCGCGTGGCGCTACATGGAAAAGCTGCGCCTGGACGAGCGCACCGAAGAGAACCATGCGCGCAACCCCGGCTTCTACGGGATGATGCCGGCATCGATCAGCCACGAAGGCTACTCGGCCAAGCCGGTGCATTCGTATTGGGACGATTTCTGGGCGCTGCGTGGCTACAAGGATGCCGCCGACCTGGCCGCCGCATTGGGGCTGGAAGAGGAAGCCCTCGCAATGGCGGCCTCGCGCGACGAATTCCGCCGGGACCTGGACGACTCGCTGCGCTCGGCGATGGCTGCGCACAGGATCGACTTCCTGCCGGGCTCGGTGGAACTGGGCGATTTCGACGCCACCTCCACCACCATCGCGCTGGCGCCGGGCGGCGAACAGGGCAGGTTGCCGCAACCGGCGCTGGACAACACCTTCGAGCGCTATTGGCAGCAGTTCGTCGCGCGCCGCGACGGCAAGCGCGAATGGAAGGATTACACGCCCTACGAATGGCGCAACGTCGCCGCGTTCGTGCGCCTGGGCTGGCGCGAACGCGCCTGGGAGGCCAGCGAGTTCTTCTTCAAGGACCGTGCGCCGCCGGCATGGAACCAATGGGCCGAGGTGGTCTCGCACACCCCGCGCGAACCCTTCTTCCTCGGCGACCTGCCGCACGCCTGGGTGGCCTCGGATTTCGTGCGCTCGGCGCTGGACATGTTCGCCTACGAGCGCGAGGTCGACGCCAGCATCGTGCTCGCCGCCGGCGTGCCCACGGCGTGGCTGGCGGGCAAGGGCATCGCCCTGGACGGCCTGCGCACCACCCACGGCCTGCTTGGGTATTCGCTGGCCCGCGGCGACCGGCAGCTGACCCTGCAGATCGCCGCCGGCCTGCAACCGCCAACGGGGGGGCTGGTGCTGCCGTGGCCCTACGAAGGTGCCCCCGGCGCGGCGACCATCAACGGCGAACCCCTCGAGTGGGATGGCAACGAACTGCGGATCATGACGTTGCCGGCCAAGGTGGAGATTGCGATTCCGGCGGAGTTGCGGCGTAGCGAGCGTGGGCGACGTTGAAGGCTGTCCAGAAGACATCCAATCAGCCATAAAAGCGTGCAATTTAGGCGACGTTTCCGGTAATTTCCGGTCATTTATATACTTCCGATAAGTGATAGTTATCGGAAATATTATATGATAGAGTCGAAAAACAGCCCTGACCCCGCCTTGTCCACGTCCATGAAATCCGCCGCTCTCGATCTGTTTCCTTCCGCGCTTTTACCCGAACAGCTGGCCAGCAGTGCCGCCGAAGCCGTACGGGAAATCTTCGACGAAGCGGCTTCGGTCAACACCGCGCGCAGCTACCAGACCGCGCTGCGTTACTGGACCGCGTGGTATCAGGGCCGCTACGGTCGCACGATCGAATTGCCGATGCATTCGAGCACGGTCGTGCAGTTCATCGTCGACCACCTGGCCCGCAAGGGAAAAACCGGGCTGGCATGGGAGCTGCCGGAGACGCTTGATGAAAAACTGGTTGCGGCCGGACTGAAGCAGCGCCCCGGACCATTCAAGCTCAGCACCATCATCCACCGCATTGCCGTACTGTCGGCCGCGCACCAGTTCAAGAAGCTGCCCAATCCCTGCGAAACGCCCGAAGTTCGCCAGCTGCTTGCCAAAGGCCGCCGCGCGGCCCACAAGCGCGGCGAACGTCCGCGCAAGAAGACCGCCATCACCGGCAACGAACTGGAAGCCCTGATCGCCACCTGCGACGACACGCTGGAAGGGCTGCGCGACCGCGCCCTGCTCTACTTCGCCTTCGCCAGCGGCGGGCGCCGCCGCAGCGAAGTCGCCGCGGCCGATCTGGCCGACCTGCGTCGCATTGCCCCGGATGCCTATCTCTACCGTCTGGAACACGGCAAGACGCTGCAGGATGGCCCCAAGGCCAACGCCACGCCAGACAAGCCGATCCTCGGTGTCGCCGCCGATGCGCTCACCGCGTGGCTGGAGGCCAGCGGTCTGCAGGAAGGCCCCATTTTCCGCCGTCTGTGGGGCGACACCATCGGCCCCGGCATTTCGCCACGGGCGGTGGCCGACATCGTGCAGCGCCGTGCAGCGCTGGCCGGACTGGACGGGGATTTCGGCGGACACAGCCTGCGCTCCGGCTTCGTCACCGAAGGTGCGCGCCAGGGCGTCGCCCTGCCCGCGCTGATGGCGATGACCGACCACCGTTCCATCGCCAGCGTGGTCGGCTATTTCCAGGCCGGCAGCGTGACCGACAACCCGGCCGCCAACCTGCTGGCCAGGCGCAAGGCCGGAACCGGGCGGGACAAGGACAAGCCGTAAATCCGAGCGGCTGGATGAAGAAAGCGCCGACAATGCCGGCGCTTTCTTCTGTCATCGCGAAGCCCGTGGATCAGGCTTCAGGTGGCGTGGCGGGCTGTTCGGCACCGCTCTCCTCCACGGCTTCCTCGTCGGCAAGGTCATCCCCGGATTCCAGCGAGGCATCCAGCCGTTCGACCGCCTGCAGCTTCTCGCCCTTGGACAGTCGGATCAGGGTCACGCCCTGGGTATTGCGGCCCACGCGCGAGATCTCCGAGCCGCGGGTACGCACCAGCGTGCCGCCGTCGGAAATCAGCAGCACTTCGTCGCCGTCGCCCAGCAGCACCGCGCTGACCAGCTTGCCGTTGCGTTCGCTGGTCTGGATGCCGATCACGCCCTGCGTACCGCGGCCCTTGCGCGGGTAGTCGGCCAGCGGCGTACGCTTGCCGTAACCGTTCTCGGTGGCGGTGAGGATGTACTGCACGCCGGCATCGTCCATGCCCGCATCGATGGTCTCGCCACCCTCGCCCGCCAGGCTCTCACCCGAGACGTCCTCGACGCCGTTGTCGTCTTCGTTCTCGTCCTCGGCGCCGCCGGCGCTTTCGGCCACGATCAGGCTGACCACTTCCTCGCCCTTGGCCATCTTGATGCCGCGCACGCCGGTGGCGGTACGGCCCATCGAGCGCACGCGGTCCTCGCCGAAGCGCACGGTCTTGCCGTTGGAAGCGAACAGCAGGATGTCGCGCTCGCCGTCGGTCAGGCCAACGCCGACCAGCGCATCGCCCTCGTCGAGGTGGATGGCGATCTTGCCGCGCGCAAGGCGGAACGCGAATTCGCTCAGCGGGGTCTTCTTGACCGTGCCGTTGCGGGTGGCGAAGAACACGAAATGGTTGTCGTCGTACTCGCGCACCGGCAGCACCGCCTGCACGCGCTCGCCGTTCTCCAGCGCGATCCAGTTGATGATGGGGCGGCCGCGGGCGTTGGAGCCGGCCTCCGGCAACTGGTGCACCGGCAGCCAGAACACCTTGCCGGAACTGGTGAAGGTCAGCAGCGTGTCATGCGTGTTGACCAGCCACAGCTGCTCGATCGAATCCTCGTCCTTGGTCGCCGCCGCGCTGCGGCCGCGGCCGCCGCGCTTCTGCGCGCGGTAGGCCGATACCGGCTGGCGCTTGACGTAGCCGGCGCGCGACAACGTCACCACCACGTCTTCCGGCGCGATCAGGTCGAGGATGTCGAGGTCTTCCTCGCTGTGGCGGATCTCGGTGCGGCGCTCGTCGCCGTACTCGGCGCGCACGGCCTCCAGTTCCTCGCGGATCACCTGCAGCAGCACGTCCGGGTTTTCCAGGATGCGGATCAGCCCGGCGATGGTTTCCAGCAGCTGCTTGTATTCCTCGGTGAGCTTGTCCTGCTCCAGCCCGGTGAGGCGGTGCAGGCGCATTTCCAGGATCTGCGTGGCCTGCACGTCGGACAACTGGTAGTTGCCGTCGACCAGGCCAATCCCCTTGGGCAGGTCCTCCGGGCGCGACGCCTCGGCGCCGGAGGCGCCCAGCAACGCGCCGACCAACCCCGGCTCCCACACCTTGGCGAGCATGCGCTCCTTGGCCTCGGCGGGGTTGGACGAGGTCTTGATCAGCTCGATCATCTCGTCGATGTTGGCCAGCGCGACGGTCAGGCCTTCCAGCACGTGGGCGCGCGCGCGCGCCTTGCGCAGTTCGTAGATGGTGCGGCGGGTGACGACCTCGCGGCGGTGGCGGACGAACGCCTCCAGCATCTGCTTGAGGTTCATCAACTGCGGGCGGCCATCGACCAGCGCCACCATGTTGATGCCGAACACCGACTCCATCTGGGTCTGCTGGTACAGGTTGTTCAGCACGACCTCGGCCGACTCGCCGCGCTTGACCTCGATGTAGATGCGCATGCCGTCCTTGTCGGACTCGTCGCGCAGCTCGCTGATGCCCTCGAGCTTCTTCTCCTTGACCAGCTCGGCGATCTTCTCGATCAGCCGCGCCTTGTTCACCTGGTAGGGAATTTCGGTGACGATGATCGACTCGCGGCCGTTGTCGGCCACCTCGATGTCGGCCTTGGCGCGGATGCGCACGCGGCCGCGGCCGGTGCGGTAGCCGGCGATGATGCCGGCGGTGCCGTTGATGATGCCGGCGGTCGGGAAATCCGGCCCGGGGATGTATTCCATCAGGCCATCGACATCGATGGCCGGGTTGTCGATCAGCGCGATGCAGGCATTGATCGACTCGGTGAGGTTGTGCGGCGGGATGTTGGTGGCCATGCCCACCGCGATGCCGGCCGAGCCGTTGACCAGCAGGTTCGGGAAGCGCGTCGGCAGGACCGTCGGCTCCAGTTCCTTCTCGTCGTAGTTGGGCTGGAAATCGACGGTTTCCTTGTCGATGTCGGCCAACATCTCGTGGCTGATCCGCGACAGGCGCGATTCGGTGTAACGCATCGCCGCCGGGCTGTCGCCGTCGACCGAGCCGAAGTTGCCCTGGCCGTCGATCTGCATGTAGCGCAGCGAGAACGGCTGCGCCATGCGCACCAGCGTGTCGTAGACCGCGCTGTCGCCGTGCGGGTGGTACTTGCCGATGACGTCGCCGACGATGCGCGCCGACTTGTAGTACGGCTTGTTGGCGTGCGCGCCGAGCTCCTGCATCGCAAAGAGGACGCGGCGGTGGACCGGCTTGAGGCCGTCGCGGGCGTCGGGGAGTGCGCGCCCCACGATCACGCTCATGGCGTAATCGAGGTAGCTCTTGCGCATCTCGTCTTCCAGGTTGACCTGGATGATTTCCTTGGCGGTTTCTGCCATTCGGATTCCGTCTTCTGGTAGCGGTCCGGCCCGGCGCGCGGGCGCCCCGGAGGGCCACTGCGCCGATGCTCGATTCAAGCGGCGGATTCTATCACAACAGCCGCTTTCACGCCTGTATTTGCAGGGGTTTTGCCTGCATGAACCAAGGATTTAGCAGCCGCACCCGGCAGCCTGCGGAGCAGTGGCAAACGGTGTCGGCGGCACTGCCCCGCCGCACCCGGCTTCAGCCGCTGAACGCGGCCTGCATCGCGTCCCGGTCCGGGGTCTGGATCACGCCCTTCTCGGTCACGATGGCGTCGATCAACCCGCCCGGGGTCACGTCGAACACCGGGTTCCAGGCGGCGATGCCCTCGGCCACGGTGCGCACGCCGCCGACGCCGAACAACTCGCCGGGATCGCGCTGCTCGATCTCGATCGCATCGCCATGTGCGGTGTCCATGTCCACGGTCGAGGACGGCGCGACGACCATGAACTTCACGCCGTGGTGGCGCGCTGCAATCGCCAGCTGGTAGGTGCCGATCTTGTTGGCGGTGTCGCCGTTGGCGCAGATGCGGTCGGCGCCGACGATCACCCATTGCACCGCGCCGGTCTTCATCAGGTGCGAGGCGGCGGAGTCGGCGACCAGGGTGGCGTCGATGCCGTCCTGCTGCAGTTCCCACACGGTCAGCCGCGCGCCCTGCAGCCACGGTCGGGTCTCGCCGGCGAACACGCGCTCGACGTGCCCCTGCGCCACGCCGGCGCGGATCACGCCCAGCGCGGTGCCGAAGCCGGCGGTGGCCAGCGAGCCGGTGTTGCAGTGGGTCAGCACGCCGCTGCCCGGCGCGATCAGGCCGGCGCCGAGCATGCCCATGTGGCGGTTGGCGGCCAGGTCCTCGTCGGCGATGGCCTGCGCTTCCAGCGCCAGCACCTGCCGCCAGTCCTGCCCTGCCCCGGCCAATGCGCGGCGCATGCGCGCCAGCGCCCATGCAAGGTTGACGGCGGTCGGACGGGCGGCGTTGAGCCGCGCCATCGCCGGCTCCAGTGCCTGCAACGCGCTGCCGCCGTCACCAGCCTCGACTTCACGCGCCGCCAGCACCACGCCCCAGGCCGCGGCGATGCCGATGGCCGGCGCACCGCGTACGGCCAGCGAATGGATGGCCGCGGCCACCGCGTCGCTTTCGTGGCAGGCCATGTGCTCGACGACGAACGGGAGCTTGCGCTGGTCCAGCAGTTCCAGCGCATCGCCGGTCCAGCGGATCGGGCGGATGTGGTCGTAGCGGGCGTAATCGATGGCGTCGGTGTCGTTCATCGCGCCATTGTAGCCGGCCGGAAACCTCGTATCCCCCGGCGTTCCTGCGCTTGCCGGCCAGTGGCCGCCGGGCATGTTCAATCGGCGGAAAACTCGGCGCGGCAGCCCTTGTCCACCCAGATGCCGTTGCGGCTCCAGCCCCAGCTGCGGCCTTCTTCGCAGGGGGCGTTCGACAGCTGCTTGACCAGGGTGGCCCTGCGTTCGATGGTCACCCCGCATTCCCGGCGCATTTCGCTCTTCGATTCGCAGGTGACCTGGCGCGGGATGTCCACGAAGCCGGAGCCGTCCTCGGCGCCGACCTCGAACTGCCCCTGGCAGCCACGGCTCACCCAGATCTCGTTGCGCCCATACCCCCAGGTGTGCCCTTCCCTGCACGGCAGCAGCGATTGCTGGCGCAGCAGGCGCACCGGCGCACCGCGCAGCAGGACCGGGCAATTGACCACGCGCCCCTTGGACTCGCAGCGGACGACGCGCCGCACCTTCCGCCCATTGGTGGACGAAGCCGCCACGGCGGAGAACTCCGCATCGCACCCACGGCTGACCCAGATGCCGCCATCGTCCACGCCCCAGCTGGTTTCGCGGATGCAGGGTGCCTCGGAAACCTGCCGGACCAGCTGCACGCCGCGCGATACGTCCATCGGGCAACGCTCCAGGGCGCCATCGGATTCGCAGCGCACCACCTGCACCCCGGCATCGGGGGTCTCGCGTTGCGCCCACGCCAGCACGGGCGCCAGCGACAGCAGCAGGCCACACACACGTTTCATCCGAAGTCCCACCCCGGCAACCATGACGAACATCGCAGGCGGCACAGGCGCGCCCGCTGGAACGATCAGAGCATCAATGCCGACGACATGGCAAGCCGGTACGGCCGCATGCCGGTTCAGGCATGCGCGAAGTCGAAGGCCAGCACGTCGGCGATGCGGCCGGTGCCGGCCAGCGCCATCAGCAGCCGGTCCACGCCCAGCGCCACGCCGGCGCAGTGCGGCAATGCCGGCAACGCGGCCAGCAGCGGTTCGTCCAGCGGCGGCAGCACGTCGCCGCGCGCAGTGCGCACGGCGAGGTCGCGCTGGAAGCGCCGGCGCTGTTCGTCGGCATCGTCCAGTTCGTGGTAGCCGTTGGCCAGCTCCACCGCGCCCAGGTACAGCTCGAAACGTTCGGCCAGCGGCGGCTCGCCCGGCCGGACCTTCGCCAGCGCCGCCTGCGTGGCCGGCCAGTCATGGATCACGGTGATGCGGTCGGCGGGGAAAAACGGCTGGATGCGGTGGGTCATCAGCAGGTCCAGCCAATCGTCGCGGGTCAGTCCGTCGGGGGTGATGCCGATGCCGGCCAGCGGCGCGCGCAGTTGCGCTTCGTCGGCGGCAAACGGGTCCACGCCCACCGTGTCGATGAACAGTTCGCGGTAGGTCAGCACCTGCAACGACGCCTCGCGCCCGACCATCGCCAATGCCGCGCGCACCAGCTCGACCGTTTCACCGATCAGGCGATGGTGGTCCCAGCCGACCCGGTACCACTCCAGCATGGTGAACTCGGGGTTGTGGCGGCCGCCGGCCTCGCCATTGCGGAACACCCGGCCCAGCTCGTAGCAGTCGCCGACGCCGGCGGCGAGCAAACGCTTGAGCGGGTACTCGGGCGAGGTGCGCAGCCAGCGCACCGGCGAGCCGGCATCGACGTGGCCGCTGAAACGGGTCTGGAAGCTGTCGATGTTCGGCTCGGTGTTGCCGGCGGCCGACATGATCGGCGTTTCCACTTCCAGCACGTCGCGGCGGGCGAAGAAGTCGCGGATCAGCGCATTCAGCCGTGCGCGCCGGCGCAGGGCCTCGATCATGGCGCACACCTGACCGCCACGGATGGCGGGAATGCCGGTTTTGCAGGAGCAAAAACCGGCCGTGCGCCACCCTTCGGGCAGCTCCGCTGTGAAAAGCGCCTGTCCTGTCGTTTTTTCATGGGTGCAGCCCCTTCGGCACGGCGGCCAGCGGCAGGGTGAGGATGTCGCGCGCGTCGTCGCGATAGCCCTCGGACAGGTACAGCGCCTTGGCCCGCGCATTGTGATGGTTCACTTCCAACCGCATCACGCTGGCGCCCTCGACGATCGCCCAGTCGCGCGCCAGCGCCAGTGCCTGCCGGCCCCAGCCACGGCCGCGCGCGGCCGGCGCCAGGTACAGCTCGTCCAGCAGCACGAAGCGGCCGCCCTGCTCCACGCTGAAGCACCAGCCCAGGGTGATGTAGCCGGCCTCGGCCACGTCGTCGCCTTCCAGCAGCAGCACCGCGCCGCAGGCCGGTTCGGCCAGCAACTGGCGCAGGCCCGGCTCGACCAGCACCGGGTCATAGGCGATGCGGTCCTCGTCGTAGAACGCGCGCAGCATGGCGATGATGCGCGGGAAATCCGCAGGCGCGGCAAGCCGGAAGCGCAGGTTCATGGTTGTTGTCCGTGTTCGGCGAGAAAGGCGAGCAGGCGCTCTTCGTCCCACACCTCCACGCCCAGCTCGACGGCCTTGTCCAGCTTGGAGCCGGCCTCGCTGCCGGCCACGACGAAGGCGGTCTTCTTCGACACGCTGCCGGCGACCTTGGCGCCCAGCGCCTCCAGCCGCGCCTTGGCGGCATCGCGGGTCAGCCGCACCAGCGTGCCGGTCAGCACCGCGGTCCTGCCGTCCAGTGGTCCGGCCGGTTGCGCGGCCAGTTCCGGCGCCAGTTGCAGCAGTTCCCGCATCCTTTCCTCGCCCTTGAGCAGCAACTGACCGTGGTTGTCGCCCTCCAGCCATTGCGCCAGCCCGCGCGCGGTGTCCTCGGGCAGGCCGGCGGCGACGAAATGTTCCGGCTCGGCGTCGAGTATCTGCTGCGCCGACGGCATCGCCGCCACCAGCTTCTCGGCGCGCAGGCGGGTGATGCCGGGGATCTCGGCCTCGACCAGCAACTGCGCCAGGTCCAGCCCGTCGCGCAGCTTCGCCGATGGCAGGTGGCTGTCGCGGATGCGCACCCGCCCGACCTTCAACAACGCGTCGAGGGCCTGCTGGTTGCCTTCCTGCTCGAAGAAATGGCCGAGCGAGCGCGCCACCTCGCCGCCGATGTCGGGCACGCGCTTGAACAGCGGCCACGGCAGCTGGCGGATCAGCTCCAGGTCGCCGAACCATTGCGCCAGCGCCTTGGCGGTGCTTTCGCCGACGTGCTCGATGCCGAGCGCGAACAGCAGCCGTTCCAACGTGGCGTCGCGGCTGGCGTCGATGGCGGCGATCAGGTTGTCGGCCCACCTGGTGGCGATCTTCTTCGTGTTCCATTCGAAGGCCACCGGCAATGCCAATGCCTGCGCGCGCCAGTTGGCGGCGTCGCCGTCAAGCCGGAGCACGGCGTTGAGCACCGCGCCGCTGCCTTCGGCCGGCAGGTGCGGCTTGAGGCTGGCCGCCAGCGCCGACGGATCGGCGGCATCGAGCACCAGCTTCAGGTGCAGCAGCTGGTCGCGGCTGAGCCGGTACAGGTCGGCCACGCCGCGGACGATGCCGGCATCGACCAGGGTTTCGATGTAGCGGTCGCCCAGCCCATCGATGTCCATCGCCCGCCGCGAGGCGAAATGGGCGATGGTTTCCTTGCGCTGCGCCGGGCAGCTCAGCTCGCCCGAGCAGCGCCACGCCGCCGCGCCCTCCTCGCGCACGATCTCCGCGCCGCATACCGGGCAGGCCGCCGGCATCGTCCACGGCTGCGTGCCCTCGGGGCGGCGTTCGGCAATCACGCTGACCACTTCCGGGATCACGTCGCCGGCGCGGCGCACGATCACCGCATCGCCCACGCGCACGTCCAGCCGCGCGATCTGGTCGGCGTTGTGCAGGGTGGCGTTGGTGACGGTGACGCCGGCCACCTGCACCGGCTGCAGGCGCGCCACCGGCGTGGCCGCGCCGGTGCGGCCGATCTGGATCTCGATGGCCTCGACCGTGGTGGTCTGTTCCTGTGCCGGGAACTTGTGGGCGATGGCCCAGCGCGGCGCGCGGGCGACGAAACCCATCGCCTGTTGGCCGTCGCGGTCGTCCAGCTTGTAGACCACCCCGTCGATATCGAACGGCAGGCCATCGCGGCGCGCGCCGATGTCGCGGTAGTAGTCGAGCAAACCATCCGCGCCTTCGACCACCCGGCACAGATCACTGACCGGGAAGCCCCAGCGGTCCAGCTGCGCCAGCGTGGCCGAATGCGTGGCCGGCAGCTCGCCGCCGTTGACCTCGCCGGTGCCGTAGGCATAGAAACTCAATGGCCGCTGCGCGCTGACCTTCGGGTCGAGCTGGCGCAGCGAGCCGGCCGCGCCGTTGCGCGGGTTGGCCAGCACCTTGCCGCCGTGCAGGCGCGCCTGCTCGTTGTATTTCTCGAAATCGGCGCGCGGCATGTAGACCTCGCCGCGCACTTCCAGCACCGCCGGCCAGCCTTCGCCATCGAGCCGGTCGGGGATCACCCTGATCTGGCGCAGGTTGGCGCTGACGTCCTCGCCGGTGCTGCCGTCGCCGCGGGTCGCGCCCTGCACGAACACGCCATCCTCGTAGCGCAGGCTGATCGCCAGCCCGTCGAGCTTGGGCTCGGCCGAGAACAGCAGCTGCGCCCGGCCAAGGCGCTCGTCGATGCGGCGCACGAAATCGCGTACCTCCTCCTCGCTGAAGGCATTGCCCAGCGACAGCATCGGCACCGCGTGCACCACCTCGGCGAAGCGCGAAGACGGCCTGCCGCCGACCTGGTGGCTGGGCGAATCCACGCTGTCCAGCTGCGGATGCGCCGCTTCCAGCGCTTCCAGTTCGCGCATCAGCGCGTCGTATTCGGCGTCGGGGATCAGCAGTTCGTCGCGCTCGTGATAGGCGCGCGAGGCCGTGGACAACTGCTGGCGGAGCTCGCTGATGCGCTGGCGGGCGGTGGCGTCGGAAGTCATGCGCCGATTTTAACCGCGTGGCGTGATGCATCGGCCACGGCGTAGGTCGGGGCTACGGCCCCGACGTTCCATGTCCGATACGCGGAGCGTCGGGGCCGTAGCCCCGACCTACTCGGGCATCAGGCATGGGGGCCGGTCCCGGCCTACCAACGCGGCGGCTTGCTCAGCGGCGGCGCCTGGTGCTGGCGGTCGTAGGCGCGCAGTTCGTCGCGGATGTGGGCGATGCGCTGGCGGCCCAGCGCATTGCGGCTGTCGTCCAGCACCACGCCGTCGAGCAGTTCGGCCATGCGCTGCACGGTGGGCAGCATCTTTTCCCAGGCGTCGAGCGCGGTCAGCGGCGCCGGCAGGGTCAGGAAAAAGGCGATGGCCGGGGTTTCCATCTCGCGGATGCGGGCCATGTCGAAGCTGCCCGGCTTCATGATGCTGGCCATGCTGAACACCGGCCCGCGCTCGGGATGGCCTTCCAGCAGCCGGTGGAACACGTTCATGTAGCCGAACACCAGCCCGGTCTTCTCCGCGGCGACCACGATGTCCTCGCCACGCAGCACCTGCCCGGCGCGCGCGGCCACGTACAACGAGACGATCTTGTCGAAATCCTGGTTGGCGCGCTTGCCCAGCTCGCTGCCCCCGGATGGCTCCACTTCCGGCAGCCCCAGTTCGGGCTGGGTCACGTCCCCGTCCGGACCGGCACCTTCCCCGCCTTCGGCGGGTTCGCCATCGCCGTCGCCGGCGAACATCGGCTCGCGGCGCGTCCGCTCGCTTTCGGCAGGCTCGCGGCGCTTGCCCTGCGCCGGCTTCTTCGGCCGGCCGAACAGGAAGATCGCCGCGATCAGCAGCAGCCCGGCAGCCAGGATGCCGATGCGCAACAGAGCCATGTCGGACATGCGGTGGTGTCTCCGGTGAACGTGTTCAGGTCGGCAAAGAATGGCACGTCAGGCCGCGCCCGCCAAACGCGCAGCCTCTTCCAGATCGACGCTGACCAGGCGGCTGACGCCCGGCTCGCGCATGGTCACGCCGGAGAGCTGGTGCGCGGCCTCCATCGTCGCCTTGTTGTGGCTGACGAACAGGAACTGCACCTTCTCGCTCATCTCCTTGACCATGTTGGCCAAGCGGCCGACGTTGGCCTCGTCCAGCGGCGCGTCCACCTCGTCGAGCAGGCAGAACGGGGCCGGGTTGAGCTGGAAGATGGCGAACACCAGCGCCACCGCGGTCATCGCCTTCTCGCCGCCGGACAGCAGCGAGATGCTGGACACGCGTTTGCCCGGTGGCCGCGCCATGATCGCCACGCCGGTGTCGAGCAGGTCCTCGCCGGTCAGTTCCAGATAGGCGTGGCCGCCGCCGAACAGCCGCGGGTACAGCGCCTGCACGCCGGCGTTGACGCGGTCGAAGGTGTCCTTGAAGCGGCCGCGGGTCTCGCGGTCGATCTTGCGGATGGCCTCTTCCAGCGTTTCCAGCGCGGTGGTCAGGTCCACGTTCTGCGATTCGAGGTATTCCGAACGCTGCGAGGCCTCGCCGTATTCGTGGATGGCCGCCAGGTTGACCGGCTCCAGGCGGCGCATGCGCGCATCGATCTGCTGCACCGCCTGTTCCCACTCGCCGATGCGGGCCTCGTCGGGCAGCGTGTTGACCACGTCTTCCAGCACGAAGCCGGCCTTCTCCACCGCCTGCTGCAACTGCTCGGCGCTGAGCACCAGCGCCTGCTGGTCGAGCTTGCGCTGGGAGATGCGCTCGCGCTGCGCCAGCGCCTGTTCGTCGCGCTGGTGGCGGGTCTGTTCCAGCCCGCGCAGCTCGGCGTCGATGCCGTCCAGCTGCGTGCGCGCCTCGGCCAGCACCCGCTCGACGCGCACGCGCTCGCCCAGTGCGTTCTGGTGCTCGACCTCCAGCGCCTGCACCGGGGTATCGCCCTGGTCCAGTTGCGAATGCAGTTCGTCCAGCCGCGAATCCAGCTGCCCGCGCTGGGTGCTCATGCGCTCCAGCGACTGCGCCAGCGAGGTGATCTGCGCGCGCTGCGATTCCAGCGTCAGCGCCAGCGCATGCATGCTGTCGCGCACGTTGCGCGCGGCGTCGCGAGCCAGGTCGCGGGCCTCGGTCAGCTGGCGGCGCTCGGCTTCCAGCGCCTGCCGGGTGGTTTCCAGGTCGCCCATGCTGGAGACGGCGTCCTCCAGCCGCACCCGTGCCTCGCCGGCCTGCTCGCGGCAGTTGTCCAGCGTTTCCAGCACCTGCGCCATCTCGCCTTCGATGCGGTCGATGCGCGCGCGCGCCGATTCCAGCTTGCCGCGCTGGCCCTGCAATTGCCCGGCCAGTTCCGACACGCCGCGATGGGCCAGGTACAAGGTGCGCTGCGCTTCCTCGCGCTGTTGCTCGGCAGCCAGCAACTGCTCGCGGAACGCGCCGAGCTGGCGTTCCAGTTCGCCTTCGCGCTCGTGCAGGCCCTCGATCTGCTCGCGCAAGGTGACAATCTCGCGTTCGCGCAGCAGTGCGCCCTGCCTCGCCGCACCCGAGCGCGACACCCGTACCCAGCCTTCGCCGAGGCGTTCGCCGCCGCGGGTGATGACCGAATCGTTCTCGCCCAGCGTGCGTTGCAGCTCGCGCGCCTGCACCAGGTCTTCGGCGCCATGCAGGCGCGCCAGCAGGCGACGGATCGCCAACGGGCCCTGCACCCGCGCGGCCAGCGAGGTCGGCGCGAAATCGGCCTCGCCCTCGGCGCCGGACACCAGCGCGATGCGGCCTTCGCCGAGTTCGCCCAGCGCATCGACCAGGGTTTCCGGCGCATCCACCAGCACGCCCTCGATCAACTGGCCGAGCGCGCTTTCCACCGCGTTTTCCCAGCCGCTTTCGACGCTGATGCGCTCGCCGACGCGTGCAGCCGAATCCAGCCCGCGCGCCTTCAGCCATGCCACCGCCGCGCCCTGCTCCTGACCCAGCGCGGCCTGCTGCAGGGTTTCCAGCGACGACAGCCGGCCGCGTGCAGCCTGCGCATGCTTGCGCACTTCGGCCAGTTCGGCCTGGCTGGCGCGCTGCCGCTCCTGCAATGCCGTGGCCGCTTCCTTGCGTTGCTCGACCTGCTCGTTCAGTTCGTCCAGCGCCGCGGTCTGCGACTCGTGCTGCAACTGCAACTGCTCGAACGCCTCGGCCAGCGCGTCCATGTCCAGCCCAGCGCGCTCGCCGGCCAGTGCCTCGCGGCGGCGGTCGGCTTCAAGGATCTGCCGGTCGAGGTAATCGACGCGGGTACGTTCCACCTCACCCGAGCGGGTGGCCTCGGACGCATTGCGGTTGTGTGACTCCCAGCGCTGCTGCCAGTCGTGCAGCGCGGTTTCGGCCTCGCGCAGCCCTTTCTGGCGGAACTCGTTCTCTTCCTGCAACTGCTCCAGCTGCGGCTCGGCATCGGCCACCGCCTCGCGCAGCACCACCAGCCGCGCCTCGTCGCTGCCGATGTGCTGGCCCAGCTCGGCCAGCGCCTGCCGGGTTTCGTCGCGCGCCTTGTGCAGGCGCTGCGCCATCTCGCGCTGGTGCTGGATCTGCTGTTCCAGCCGCGCCAGCGTGCTGCCGACCTGGTAGACGTCGGCCTGCGCGCGGGCCAGCGTCTCGGCTGCCTCCTCGCGGCGCAGGCGGCCTGTCTCGATGCGGCTCTCGGCATCGCGCTGCTCGGCGATCAGTTGCTGGAGCTTGGTTTCCTCGCGCGACAGGGCTTCGCGCAGGCCGCCCAAACGGCCATCCAGGTTGCGGTATTCCAGCGCCTTCCACTCGGCGTCCTTGACCCGGCGTTCTTCCTGCAGGGTCTGGTACTGCTCGGCCTGCCTGGCCTGCCGGCGCAGGTGTTCGAGCTGCTTGCCGATCTCCTCGCGCAGGTCGTTGAGGCGGTCGAGGTTCTCGCGGGTGTGGCGGATGCGGGTTTCGGTCTCCTTGCGCCGCTCTTTGTACTTGGAGATGCCGGCGGCCTCTTCCAGGTAGACGCGCAGGTCCTCGGGCCGGGCCTCGATGATCTGGCTGATCATGCCCTGCTCGATGATCGAGTAGCTGCGTGGGCCGAGGCCGGTGCCGAGGAACAGGTCGGTGATGTCGCGGCGCCGGCACTTGGTGCCGTTGAGGTAGTAGTTGCTGCTGCCGTCGCGGCTGACCAGGCGCTTGACCGAGATTTCGTTGAACGAAGCGTACTCACCGGCGATGGTGTGGTCGGAGTTGTCGAAGATCAGCTCGACCGTGGCCTGCGACACCGGCTTGCGCCCGGCCGAGCCGGAGAAGATCACGTCGGTCAGCGAATCGCCGCGCAGGCGGCTGGCCGAGCTTTCGCCCATCACCCAGCGCACCGCGTCGATGATGTTGGACTTGCCGCAGCCGTTGGGGCCGACCACGCCGGTCATGTTGGTCGGCAGGTGCAGGGTCGTGGGATCGACGAACGACTTGAAACCGGAAAGCTTGATCGTGGATAGGCGCATGGGGCAACAGGGTTCCAGTGCCGGGCCGGTCGGGCGGCACCGTTGGGTTTTCCGGGGGGAATCAGGGCTTGGGAAACAGCAGTCTGCAGGGAGTATAAGCCCCTCTCCCGCCGGGGCGAGGCCGCACGGCTTGCGCACCAAGAGGTGCGCGTGCGGTTGAGCGCCCACGCCGCTGGCGTGGGCCGGGGCGCGGAGCGGGGGTTGGGGTGAGGG
>NZ_LDJP01000073.1 GCF_001431505.1 Stenotrophomonas daejeonensis | reverse complement strand
TGACCAGCTTTAGGAGCGCACCTTGGTGCGCGATGAGGCTTTCCCGGTACCTGATTAGCACGATCTTTCAGCATGAAATACCGGCACATCGCGCAACGCCCGTTCCGTCCACGGTGGCAAGCTCACCGTAGCGGCCAGCAAGCCCGGGACCAGTTGGGTCAGGTCCCAGCGCCGATTGAAGCGCCAGGCGGTCTCGGCTAGGTAGCGATGGGCATACTTGCCGAAAGCGAAGGCGTGGTAGGCCCCGTCCAGCGAGCGTTTGAGGTTGCTCAGCACGACATTGACCCAGCGGCTGTGAGGCTGCTCGGTGGCCTGCCGACGCTTGCCCGGCAATACTGTGTGCCGATGCCCATGCTCGGCCAGCAGGGCAAAGGCGCTGGTGCCGTCGCTATACACCTGGCAGCCCGGCGCCAGCCGGGCTTGGCTCCATTGGCTCACCGCCGCCTTGGTGAAGCCGGCGACCGGATCGATGACCGCTTGCCGTGGCCGCCCCGAGGACGAGGTGGCCACGGCAATCAGAAAGGGCGCTTGTTCTCCGAGCCGCGACCGGGCTTGCCCCCGTTGCGCTCCCCGCCCAGATAGGCGTCGTCGAGCTGGACGATCCCCGACAGCCGCCGCCCGGCTTCCTGCTCATGCATGGCCTGCATCAGCTTGTGCTTGAGCCGCCAGGCGGCCGGATAGCTCACCCCCAGATGACGCATCAGCTCCAACGCCGACAGGTTCGTCTTGCTCTGGCCAAGCAGGTACATCGCCAGCAACCACGTGCGCAGGGGCAGCTTGCTGTTGTCCATCACCGTCCCGGCACGCAGACTGGTCTGGTGGTGGCATTGGCTGCACTGCCAGTAGCTCTGATGTCCTCGACGGAAGCGGCTGTGGCGCTGGCCTTGACAATACGGGCAGACGAAGCCTTCCGGCCAGCGCGCCTGCTCTACCGCCTGCTCGCACTGCGCTTCATCCCCGTACCGGGCCAGAAACGCCGGCAGCGACAGTCCCGCCTGAAACTGCACGCGATTCAATGCCATGTCATCGCTCCGAAGGAAAGGATGACCCAGCTTGGCTTGAGTCCGTCGCAGAACCTGCGAGTGCGCTGAGAGTTCGTGCTAATCAGGT
>NZ_LDJP01000072.1 GCF_001431505.1 Stenotrophomonas daejeonensis | reverse complement strand
TGTCGATTCGGCCTAGGGGCCAGGCGGGGAAATGATTCCCTGCGGGACATCACGAGCTCTCACCGCACTTCCATTCCCCATTCCCCGCCTTACCGCAACAACTCGCCGGCACCGGCCTCCAGCAGCTGCCGCGCCACTTCCCGGCCCACCGCCTCCGGGTCGCTGCCCGGCCCCTGCGCCTCGGCGCGGACGCTGCGGCCGTCGGTAACGCCACCGACCAGCCCCTGCAGCCACAGGTCGTCGCCGCGCCACTGCGCCAGCCCGGCCACCGGCACGTGGCAGCTGCCGTCCAGCGCGCGGTTCATCGCCCGCTCGGCTTCCACGCAGGGCCGGGTACGGGCGTCGTCCAGCACCGCCAGCAGCGCGACCACCGCGTTCGCATCGGCCCGGCATTCCACCGCCACCGCTGCCTGCGCCGGCGCCGGCAACCATTGCGGTGCGCGCAGGCGGTCGGCGATGCGCGCGCCCAGCTGCAGCCGCTCCAGCCCGGCGCAGGCCAGAATGATGGCGTCGTAGTCGCCGGCATCGAGCTTGGCCAGGCGGGTGTTGACGTTGCCGCGCAGGTCGCGCGATTGCAGGTCAGGGCGCAGCGCGCGCAGCTGCGCCTGGCGGCGCAGCGAGGAGGTGCCGACGCAGGCACCCTGCGGCAGCGCGTCCAGCGTGGCGTAGCGGTTGGAGACAAAGGCGTCGGCCGGGTCGGCGCGTTGCAGGATCGCCGGCAGCGCGAACGGCGCATCCAGTTCCATCGGCACGTCCTTGAGCGAATGCACCGCGCAATCGGCCTCGCCACGCAGCATCGCCAGTTCCAGTTCCTTGAGGAACAGGCCCTTGCCGCCGATGGCGGCCAGCGAGCGGTCCAGCACCTCGTCGCCGCGCGTGCTCATCGGCACCAGTTCGACCACCAGCCCCGGGTGCGCCCGGCGCAGGCGGTCGGCGACGTGTTCGCTCTGCCACAGGGCAAGCGGGCTCTTTCGGGTGGCGATGCGCAGCGTGTTCATGGCGCCATTATCGGCGCAGCGGTCATGCCCCGGCCAGTTCCGCCTTCAGCGCGGCAACGCAGCGGCGGCTGACTTCCAGCGGTTGCGGCACGTCGTGGAGCAGCGCCTGCACCTGCCCGGCCGGCGTGCGCCGCAACTCGCGCAAGCGCGGCCGCGCCACCAGGCAGTTACGGTGGATGCGCACGAACTGCGCGGCGAATTCCTCTTCCAATGCCCGCAGCGGTTCCTCGATCAGGTCCTCGCCGTGGACGTGGTGCACCACCACGTACTTCTCGTCGGCCTGCAGGTAGAGCACGTCCTCCAGCGGGATCAGCCGCAGGCTGCCGCGCAGGCGTGCGCACAGCGCCTTGCGCGCCGGCGTGCCCGGTGCCGGGGCGCGGCCGGCAAGGAAGGTGCGCACCCGCTCCAGCGCGGCCGCCAGCCGCTCGGCGCGGATCGGTTTCATCAGGTAGTCGATGGCCGCCGCCTCGAACGCCGACAGCGCGTGCGCGTCGTAGGCGGTGCAGAACACCACCGCCGGCCGCGGCTGCAGTTGCGCCAGTTGCCGGGCCACCGTCAGCCCGTCGCTGCCGGGCATGGCGATGTCCAGCAGCACCAGGTCCGGCGCCGCCGCCATGCAGGCCGCCAGCGCATCGGCGCCATTGCCCGCCTCGGCCACCACGCTCACGTCAGCGTGCGCGGCGAGCAGCGCGCGCAGGCGCCCGCGCGCCAGCGGTTCATCGTCGGCAATGAGCACCTGCATCGCCCTTCTCTCGTCTGCCAGTTCCCCGAGGCGCCCATGTTAGCCATCCCCGGTACGGCGCGGGCGGCCGGCGGGGCTATTCCGCGATGCGGCTCACGGCTGCGCGAAACGGGCCTGCAACCAGTCGCCCAGCGCGTGGATTTCCTCGGCGCAGACCTGGTGCGCCATCGGGTAGCGGTGCCATTCCACGCCGAAGCCCAGTTCCTTCAGCACCTGCATGCTGTGTTCGGCGACCTGCACCGGGATCACCGGGTCGCCGCTGCCGTGGGCCATGAACACCGGCTGCGCGGTGGCGCCTGCGGCCAGCTGCGCGGCGGCGGCATCCACTTCCGGCAGGTAGGTGGACAGGGCAACCAGCCCGGCCAGCGGTTGGCGGCGCTGCAAGCCAGCGGACAAGGTGATCGCCCCGCCCTGCGAGAAGCCGGCCAGCAGGATGCGTTCGAGCGGAATACCGCGCTCCTGCTCACGGGCGATCAATTCCTCGACCTGCGCCACCGACTCGGCCACGCCCGCCGCATCGGCGCGATTGCGGAAATCCATGCTGGTGATGTCGTACCACGCGCGCATCGGCAGGCCATTGTTGATGCTGACCGGGCGCTTGGGCGCATGCGGGAACACGAAGCGGATCGCCGGCCAGTGCGGGCGCACCAGCTCCGGCACGATCGGCGCGAAATCATGCCCGTCCGCCCCCAGCCCATGCAGCCAGATCACCGACCATTCCGGCGACGCGCCGGTCTGCTGTTCCACCGTTTCCAGCATTGCATGCGACTCCAAGGGACCGGGACGCATTATGCCTGCGCCAACGGAACGCCTGCCGTTGCCGTTGCCGTTGCTCGTGATTTTGCTTCCCGGCTTTTGACTTCCCCGCCGTAAAGCGAGCCGAGCACCGCAGTGGAACGAGGGGCGAAGAGGCGCACGTGTCTGAGCGAAGCGAGTTGTGCGCCGTCCCCTCGTTCCGCGAGGAGCGCAGGGAACCGATGCGGCGCAGCCGCATCGGCTCGCGTCCGGCCGTGCTTTCTTTGGGCCACGTTTCTTTGCACGAGCAAAGAAAGGTGGCTCGCTCCTGCGAAGCAGGAGTGAAAGCCTTTGCTTTCACCTACTTCCAACCAGCAACAGGGACATCAGGACTTCGCCGCCCCTCACCCCAACCCCTCTCCCGGAGGAAGCGGGGCTTTCAGAGCGGCCTAAAGCGGCTCAACCATCGCCGCGGCCCGCAACTCGGCCGCCCGCACCAACACCGGCGGCGGCACGCTTTCCTCCGGAATGGACAGCAACCGATGCCGGCGCAACCAGTCACCCACCTTGCGCGACGACGTGATCCCCACCACCGGCACCGCCAGCGCCATGCCGATCACCACCGGCGCCATCCACGCCGCCAGCGACGGCGATACCGCGTAGGCCATCGCCCCCATCGCCACGCCGAACATGCTCAGCCCGCCGTAGCTGCGCAGCAGCGCCGCCCAGGAAACACTGCCATCGTCGCGCTGCTGCGCATCCCAGCCCGAATCCCTGCCGGACAGCACCTCGGCCACGCCGCGCGACTGCACGTACATCACCACCGGCGCCATCAGCGCGGCCAGCACCGTTTCCAGCAGCACGCTCAACAGCGCGCGCAACGCACCGCCGCAACCACTGCGCTCCTTCCGCGAGGCCAGCATCGCCACGTAGCCCATCGCCTTGGGTGCCAGCAGCACCGCCATCGTCACCACGAACACCCACAGCACGCCCCGCTCGTCCAAGCCGCGCCAGTAATGCAGCGGCGACAGCCGCAGATGCAGTTCCTCCGCCAGGTCGATGCCGCCCTGGAACAGCGGGATGGCCATGCCGATCAGCATCAGCATCGCCCACATCGGCGCGGTGAAGTAATGGCCGATGCCGATCAGCATGTGCACACGACTGACCCAATGCAGGCCGGCGCTGCCGACCACCTTGGAATGCTGCAGGTTGCCCTGGCACCAGCGGCGGTCGCGGATCAGCAGGTCGGTCAGCGTCGGCGGGCCTTCCTCGTAGCTGCCGTGCAGGTAGGGCACCATGTGCGCGGCCCAGCCGCCGCGGCGCATCAGTGCCGCCTCGACGAAATCGTGGCTGAGCACGTGGCCGCCGAACGGCTTGCGCCCCGGCAGCTCCGGCAGGCCGGCCTGCTCGGCGAAGGCGCGGGTGCGGATCACCGCATTGTGGCCCCAGTAGTTGCTCTCGGCGCCATGCCACCAGGCCACGCCATAGGCCATCACCGGGCCATAGACGCGGCCGCCGAACTGCTGCATGCGCGCGAACGCGGTGCGCCCGCCGACCACCGACGGCAGCGACTGGATCAGGCCGACGCCGGGGTGGTTCTCCATCGCCGACACCAGCCGCACGATGACCTCGCCGGTCATCAGGCTGTCCGCGTCCAGGATCAGCATCTGCGGGTAGGCCCCGCCGAAGCGGCGCACCCAGTCGGCGATGTTGCCGGCCTTGCGTCCGCTGTTGTCGGCGCGACGCCGGTAGAACAGCCGCCCGGCCCCGCCGGTGGCGGCAAGCAGGCGCGCGAACACCTGCTCCTCGGCCTCGCCGATGGCCGCGCGCGTGGTGTCGCTGAGCACGAAGAAATCGAAGCGGTCCAGCTGCCCGGTAGCCGCCACCGATTCGTAGATGGCCTGCAGGCCGGCCATCATCCGCCGCGGGTCCTCGTTGTAGGTCGGCATCAGCAATGCGGTGCGGCTGCGCAGTTCCGGCAACGGCGCATCGGGGTGGATACCCAGCTTGCGGCGCCCGCGCAGCAGCGCCTGCAGGCCGGCCAGGCTGCTGACGAAGGACAGCGCGACCCAGGCGAACAGCAGCACGAACAGGCCCAGCAGGCAGGCTTCGAGCACGCCGATGCCGCCCCGGGCCAGCACCTGCACCATCATCCACGTCGCCACCAGCGTCATCGCGATGGTGGTGCCGAACACGTACAGGCGCCGCCATGCGATGTTCGGCGGCGAGGTGTCCTGCCGGCGTCCCTGCAGCCGCCCCTGCCGCAGCGACTGCTCGGGCATCGGCAGCGGATGCTCCGCCGGCAGGACCGCGTTGCCGGCATCCACGGCGACGGCCGTGCCTTGCCCCGCCGTCATGGGCGATGCCACGCGCCGGCAGGCGCCTTTCGGGAAGGGGGCGCCGCCAACGGGCAGGCGGCATGGCGGGAAACACGGCTTCCGTGGTTCACGTGGGGCTCCAGGGACAGGCAAACGGGGAAATCTAGAAGATCAAACCTAAACGGACCGCGAAGACGCCCCGATGGAAACGGCATAGTGTGCGCCCGATCGCCCCCGATGTCGGCTTCCCCGGACGCCATCCTCCGGGTTCGTCCCAGCCCCGGCTCGCGGGGCAGCGAATCGCTCAGCGCGGCGGCGACAGCAGGCCGCGACGGCGGAACCACCATTCCAGCGGCACGGTGACCAGCGGCGGCACCGCCGCCAGCAGGGCCAGCAGCAGCGCCCACAGCGGCCAGCGCTGGCGGATGCCGGCGTACACGCTGGCCACCACGTAGAGCAGGAAGGCCAGCCCGTGCAGGCGGCCGAACAGCCAGACCCCCAGCTCGGTGGTCTGGGTACCGTACTTGAGCAGCATGCCGACCAGCAGCCCAGCCCAGGTGGCACCCTCGATGAAGGCGGCGGCGGCGAACAGTTTCCCGGCAGGGGACATCGGCTTGGCGGGCATCAACACATCGTCATCCAGTCGGAAGGCCGCGGATTGTAGGCGACTTTCCCCGGCGGACGGTTTCGATGTGCACCCGATGGATCGCGGATGGCTCCGGGCACGGCGGTGCCCGGAACCATTGGCCCGTCCGGGCCCTGTGACAGCTCAGGCGAAGGCCACGCCGGTCCTGGCCTTCAGCTCTTCCAGCTCCACGCCCGGCGCGGTTTCCACCAGCTTCAGCCCGGCCTCGGTGACGTCGAACACCGCCAGGTCGGTGATGATGCGGTCCACCACGCCCACGCCGGTCAGCGGCAGCGTGCATTCGGGCAGGATCTTGTGCTCGCCGTTCTTGGCGGTGTGCTCCATCAGCACCACCACGCGCTGCACGCCGGCCACCAGGTCCATCGCCCCGCCCATGCCCTTGACCATCTTGCCGGGCACCATCCAGTTGGCCAGGTCGCCCTTGTCGGTGACCTGCATGGCGCCGAGGATGGCCAGGTTGATGTGGCCGCCACGGATCATCGCGAACGAGTCATGGCTGCCGAAGTAGCTGGCGCCGGCACGCGCGGTGACGGTCTGCTTGCCGGCGTTGATCAGGTCGGCGTCGATCTCGGCCTCGGTCGGGAACGGGCCGATGCCGAGCAGGCCGTTTTCCGACTGCAGCCACACGTCCACGCCCTCGGGGATGTGGTTAGCGACCATCGTCGGCAGGCCGATGCCCAGGTTCACGTAGGCGCCGTCGGTCAGTTCGCGCGCGGCGCGCTGCGCCATCTCGTCACGGGTCCAGGCCATTTCAGTTCTCCTCCGCGCGCACGGTGCGCTGCTCGATGCGCTTTTCCGGCGTCGCGTTCAACACGATGCGGTCCACGTAGATGCCCGGCAGGTGCACCTGGTCCGGGTCGATCGCGCCAACCGGCACGATCTCCTCCACTTCCACCACGCAGACCTTGCCGGCCATCGCGCAGGCCGGGTTGAAGTTGCGCGCGGTCTTGCGGAACACCAGGTTGCCGGCCGCGTCGGCCTTCCACGCCTTGACCAGCGACACGTCGGCGCGCAGCGCGGTTTCCATCACGTAGTGCTTGCCGTCGAACTCGCGGATTTCCTTGCCCTCGGCCACCACCGTGCCGTAGCCGGTGGCGGTGAAGAACGCCGGGATGCCCGCGCCGCCGGCGCGCAGGCGCTCGGCCAGGGTGCCCTGCGGGTTGAATTCCAGTTCCAGTTCGCCGGCCAGGAACTGCCGCTCGAACTCCTTGTTCTCGCCTACATACGACGAAATCATCTTCCTGATCTGGCGCGTGGCCAGCAGCTGGCCGAGGCCGAAGCCATCGACGCCGGCATTGTTGGAAATGGCGGTCAGGCCCTTGACCCCGCTGTCGCGCAGGGCGGCGATCAACGCCTCGGGGATGCCGCACAGGCCGAAGCCACCGACCGCCAGGGTCTGCCCGTCGGCGACGATGCCGTCCAGGGCCTGGGCCGCGCTGGCATACACCTTGCCGCGCCGCCCGCTCGAAGTTGAGGGATCGCTCATTGCACCACGCCCGCAGTCGAAAGATGCCCGCATTCTAGCCGCACTCGCATGCCGCCCCCCTTGGACCTTCGTCCAGCCGACGGGCTCCGGCGCATCCACCGCGCGCGGTTTGCCTGCCCGGCGGGTTTTGCGCAGAATCGTCCGCCCGGCCATCGGTCTGTCTTCCGGCCTGCATGCAGGTAGGCCACCGAACGGCATCCATGCGTCCTTCCCTCCATCGTTTCCTGGCCATCCTGCGCTGGCGCCTGGCGCGCCACGGGATGCTGCTTTCGGGCGCCCTGCGCAGCCTGGCCAACCGCGGCATCGGCGGCACGGCGGCCACCATCCGCAGGCGGCTGCAACCGGTGGACGTGCCGACGCCGGCAGCGGCCACGCCGGAGCTGGCATCTTCCGGCGGCCCCCTGTTGCTGTTCATCGATGCCGGCGCGCCCACGCCCGAGCGCGATTCCGGCTCGGTGCGCGCCTGGCGCATCCTGCAGTCGTGCCGCGAGCTGGGTTGGCAACTGGCCTTCATGCCGGACAACGGCCAGGTGCCGGAGCCATCCGCGCGCCTGCTCGGCGAGCTGGGCGTGGAAGTAATCGGGGTTCCCGGCCGCCCGCGCCTGGACCGATGGCTGGCGCGCAATGGCGAACGTGTCTGGACCGTGTTCCTCTGCCGGCACCATGTCGCCCGCCGCCACCTGCAATTACTGCGCGCGATGACCAGCGCGCAGGTGGTGTTCGACACGGTGGACCTGCACCACGTCAGGCTGCACCGCGCCGCCGCCCTGCAGGCCGCGCCGGACCTGCAGGCCGAGGCCGAGCGGGCCCGCCGGGAGGAATTCGCGCTGATCCGGGCGTGCGACGCCACCGTGGTGGTCAGCCATGCCGAGCATGACTACCTGCGCCGGTCCGGCGTCGGCACCCCGTTGTGGGTACTTTCGAACGTGCACGACGTGGCGGCGGGCGAGCGCCGCTTCGAGGACAGCCGCGACCTGCTTTTCGTGGGCGGCTACCAGCACCACCCGAACCGCGAGGCGATCGCATGGCTGTGCGAGGCGATCATGCCGGAACTGCGCAAGCACCTGCCCGGCGTGGTCCTGCACCTGGTCGGCGACATCCCCGAGGCCGCCGCGGCCGGGCTGCGCAGCGACGACATCCGGGTGCACGGGCAGGTGCCGACAGTCGAGCCGTTCCTGCTGGGCTGCCGGATCAGCCTCGCGCCCCTGCTCAGCGGTGCCGGCGTCAAGGGAAAGATCAACGAGGCCATGAGCCACGGCTTGCCGGTGGTCGCCACGCCCGTCGCGGCCGAGGGCATGTTCCTCGCGCATGGCGAGAACGCGCTGATTGCCGAGGACGCCATCGCCTTCGCCGAGGCCACCGCCCGCCTGTACCGGGATGGCGAGCTGTGGCAACGGCTGTCGCGCAACGGCTACCGCAACATCGAAGCCCATTTCTCCTCGGCCCTGGCACGGCGCACGCTGCAGCAGCTGCTTGGTTTGCCGCAGGTTGAGGAGGCAAGTGGGACAATACCCGCCGGTCCGAGTACCGCATCCCGCATTCCCAAGGAGTAATCCATGCCGCTTCCCGCATTCAAGGCCTACGACATCCGCGGCCGCGTGCCCGGGGAACTCAACGAGGACCTCGCAAGAAAGATCGGCAAGGCGCTGGCGGCGCGGCTGGGCGAAGGCGCGGTGGTGCTGGGCCACGACGTGCGCCTGACCAGCCCCGGCCTGCAGGAAGCGCTGGCTGCCGGGCTGCGCGGCGAGGGCCGAGAGGTGGTCGACATTGGCCTGTGCGGCACCGAGGAGGTCTATTTCCAGACCGACCACCTCGGCGCAGCCGGCGGGGTGATGGTCACCGCCAGCCACAACCCGATGGACTACAACGGCATGAAGCTGGTCAAGGAGCAGGCGCGGCCGATCAGCTCGGATACCGGCCTGTTCGCCATTTCCGATGCGGTGGCCGCCGATGAATCACCAGCCACCGCGCCGCATGCCGGGCAGGTCGAACGGCACGACAAGAGCGCCTACATCGCGCACCTGCTGTCCTACGTCGATGCAGGCAAACTCAAGCCGCTGAAGCTGGTGGTCAACGCCGGCAACGGCGGCGCCGGGGCGATCATCGACCTGCTCGCGCCGCATCTGCCGTTTGAATTCGTGCGCATCTGCCACGAGCCGGACGGCAGCTTCCCCAACGGCATCCCCAACCCGCTGCTGCCGGAGAACCGCGCCGCCACCGCCGAGGCGGTGCGCGCGCACGGCGCCGATTTCGGCATCGCCTGGGACGGCGACTTCGACCGCTGCTTCTTCTTCGACCACAACGGCCGCTTCATCGAGGGCTATTACCTGGTCGGCCTGCTGGCGCAGGCGATCCTGGCGCGCAATCCGGGCGGCAAGGTGGTGCACGACCCGCGGCTGGTGTGGAACACGGTGGAGATGGTCGAGGCGGCCGGCGGCGTGCCGGTGCTGTGCAAGAGCGGGCATGCCTTCATCAAGGAGAAGATGCGCGCCGATAACGCGGTCTACGGCGGCGAAATGAGCGCCCACCATTATTTCCGCGAGTTCGCCTATGCCGATTCGGGGATGATCCCGTGGCTGCTGATCGCCGCGCTGGTCAGCGAATCGGGCCGCTCGCTGGCCGACTGGGTGGAGGACCGCATGGCCGCCTACCCGTGCAGCGGCGAGATCAACTTCAAGGTCGCCGACGCCACCGCCGCCGTCGAACGGGTGATGCGGCACTTCGCCGCGCAATCGCCGGTACTCGACCACACCGACGGCATCAGTGCCGACTTCGGCGACTGGCGCTTCAACCTGCGCAGCTCCAACACCGAGCCGCTGCTGCGGCTGAACGTCGAAGCGCGCGGCGACGCCGCGCTGATGCGCGCGCGCACCGACGAAATCTCCACCCTGCTTTCGGCCTGAGGCCCTGCCATGAACGCCATCACTCCCGTCATCCTGTCCGGTGGCTCCGGCACCCGCCTGTGGCCGCTCTCGCGCGAGGCCTACCCCAAGCAGTTCCTGCCGCTGGCCGGCACGGCGACCATGCTGCAGGCCACCTGGCAGCGCGTGGCCGCCATCGCCGCGCACGGGCCGCTGGTGATCGCCAACGAGGCGCACCGCTTCGTCGCCGCCGAACAGCTGCAACAGGTCGGCGCGCAGCCGCAGGCGATCATCCTTGAGCCGGTCGGCCGCAACACCGCACCGGCCATCGCCGTGGCCGCACTGGAAGCCACCGGCAACGACGAGGACCCGCTGCTGCTGGTGCTGCCCTCGGACCACGTGATCGCCGACGAGGCCGCCTTCCATGCCGCGGTGCGGCTGGCCGCGGCCGCGGCCGAAGCCGGCAAGCTGGTGACCTTCGGCATCGTGCCGAGCGGCCCGGAAACCGGCTACGGCTACATCAAGGCCGCACCCGGCAATGGCGCGCGCGCGGTCGAGCGTTTCGTCGAGAAGCCCGACCTGGCCACCGCCACCGATTACGTCGCCAGCGGCCACTACCTGTGGAACAGCGGCATGTTCCTGCTGCGCGCCTCGCGCTACCTGGACGAGCTGGCGCGCTTCAACCCGGCCATGCTTGAGGCCTGCCGCGGCGCCTGGCAGGGCGCACGCCGCGATGCCGACTTCACCCGGCTCGATGCCGCGGCATTCGCCGCGGTGCCGTCCGACTCCATCGACTACGCGGTGATGGAAAAGACCGCCGACGCGGTGGTGGTGGCGCTGGACGCAGGCTGGAACGACGTCGGCTCGTGGACCGCGCTGCGTGATGTTTCCACCCAGGACAGCCACGGCAACGCCCATCGCGGCGACGTGATCGCCATCGACTGCCGCAACACCTACGCCTATGGCGAGAAGCTGGTGGCGCTGGTCGGGCTGGACGACGTCATCGTGGTGCAGACCGACGATGCGGTGCTGGTCGGCAAGGCCGACCGCATGCAGGAGGTCAAGGACGTGGTGGCGCGGCTCAAGGCCGAGGGCCGCAGCGAGGCCAGCTGGCATCGCAAGGTCTATCGCCCGTGGGGCGCCTACGATTCGATCGACAACGGCGCGCGCTTCCAGGTCAAGCGCATCACCGTGAAGCCCGGCGGCACGCTGAGCCTGCAGATGCACCACCACCGCGCCGAGCATTGGGTGGTGGTCAGCGGCACCGCCGAGGTCACCCGCGGCGACGAGGTGCTGCTGCTGGGCGAGAACCAGAGCACCTACATCCCGCTCGGCGTCACCCACCGCCTGCGCAACCCCGGCAAGCTGCCGCTGGAACTGATCGAGGTGCAGTCCGGCAGCTATCTGGGCGAGGACGACATCGTGCGTTTCGAGGACACCTACGGGCGCAGCTGAGCACAGCAGCGATCTCCGGTGGGGGCCGGCCGTTGGCCGGCACTGTCCCATCGACCGCATGAATGCCCCACGGCGCTGCCGCGCCATTGCCCGACCAACTGTCGGGTGCCACTCGCCGATGCCGTTTTTCTGGTAGATGCGGGGCTTGCCCCGCATGAAGCTGTATCGAGAATGCCCCATGCGGGGCAAGCCCCGCATCTACGTCACCCTTTCGATTCAGCGCTGCGCCAACTCGCGCAGCACCTTGCCCACGCCGTCGCGCCAATCCGGTAGTTCGATACCGAAATCGGTTTCCAGCGACGAGGTATCAAGGCGCGAATACGCCGGGCGCCGCACTGGCGTCGGGTACTCCGCCGTGGTGATCGGCGTCACCCGCGGCGCGCGTTCGATCATGCCGGCAGCCAATGCCTGCCTGAAGATTTCTTCGGCGAAACCATGCCAACTGGTTTGCCCGGAGGCAGTCAGGTGCCAGGTGCCGGACAACCCACCCGGATGCCGCAATGCCCGCGCGGTGGCATCGGCGATCAGCGCCGCCGGCGTCGGCGTGCCGATCTGGTCGGCGACCACCCGCAGTTCATCGCGCTCGGCGCCCAGCCGCAGCATGGTCCGCAGGAAATTGTGGCCATGCGCGGCATGGACCCACGCGGTGCGGAAGATCAGGTGGCGGCCACCGGCCACGCGCACTGCCTCCTCGCCGTCGCGTTTGCTGCGGCCGTAGACGCCCAGCGGCGCGGTTGCATCACCGGGCAGATAGGGGCGCGTTCCCCGCCCATCGAACACGTAATCGGTCGAGTAGTGCACCAGCGGCGCGCCGCGCGCCGCGCACCAGCGCGCGATCACGCCCGGTGCCTGCGCATTGGCGCGGTATGCCGCTTCCGGCTCCTGCTCGGCGCGATCCACCGCGGTGCAGGCGGCGGCATTGACCACCCGCGAGGGCCGCAGCCGATCCAGCAACGCCGGCAAGCTGCCGGGCTGGTCGAAATCGGCCACTTCACAGGCACTGCCATCGGGCAATGCACCGCTACGGGTCGTCGCAATCACCTCGCCCAGCGGCGCCAGCGCGCGCAGCAGTTCCTGCCCGACCTGACCGTTGCCGCCGAACACCAGCACGGTCATGGCCGGTAAACCGGCAGGCGGTCTTCCGCAATGTCGCCAAGGAACGGCGCTTTTTCGTCCTTGGCCGAAAGCACCGGCGCGCTGAGCGGCCAGTCCACGGCGATGTCGGCATCGTTCCAGCGCACGCCGGCATCGGCTTCCTTCACGTACACGTCGGTGCACAGGTAGCTGAACACCGCGCGCTCGGACAGCACCGCGAAGCCGTGGGCGAAACCCTCCGGTATCCAGAACTGGCGACGGTTTTCGGCACTGAGGATCACCGCCTCCCACCTGCCGAAGGTCGGCGAACCTCGGCGAATATCCACCGCCACGTCATACACCTCGCCTTCGAGCACGCTGACCAGCTTGCCCTGCGGCCGCGGCCACTGGTAATGCAGGCCGCGCAGCACGCCCTTGACCGAGGTGGAGACGTTGCTCTGCACGAACTGCGTCGGCAGGCCATGTTCGGCGAAACGCTCGGCGTTCCATGTTTCGAAGAACACGCCGCGCGCATCGCCGAATACCGCCGGCTCGATCGCCCTGCAGCCCGGCAGGGAGGTTTCGATCACTTTCACGGCACTATTCCACGTTGCAGCAGCGTGTGCAGGTACTGGCCATAACCGTTCTTCAGCAATGGCGCGGCCAGCGCTTCCAGCTCCGCGTCGCTGATCCAGCCCTGGCCATAGGCGATTTCCTCCGGACAGCAGACCTGCAGGCCCTGCCGGGTCTGGATGGTCTCGATGAAATTGGAGGCTTCCAGCAGCGAGGCGTGGGTACCGGTGTCCAGCCACGCGTAGCCACGGCCGAGCTGCTCCAGGTACAGCGCACCGGCGTCGAGGTAGCGCTTGTTCAGATCGGTGATTTCCAGTTCACCGCGCGGCGAGGGCCGCAGTTCGGCGGCATGGTCGCTGGCGTTGCCGTCGTAGAAATACAGGCCGGTCACGGCGTAGTTCGAGCGCGGCCGCGCGGGCTTTTCCTCGATGCCCACGACCTTGCCGGCGGCATCGAATTCGGCCACGCCATAGCGCTCGGGGTCGTTGACCCAATAGCCGAACACGGTGGCGCCCTGCGTGCGCGCACCGGCATTGCGCAGCAACTGGCGCAGGCCGTGGCCGTGGAAGATGTTGTCGCCCAGCACCAGGCAGCTGGGCTTGCCGGCGACGAACTCGCGACCGATCAGGTAGGCCTGGGCCAAGCCATCAGGGCTGGGCTGCACGGCGTAGCGGATGTCCATGCCCCACTGCGAACCGTCGCCCAGCAGCGCCTGGAACAGCGCCTGCTCGTGCGGCGTGTTGATGATAAGCACCTCGCGGATGCCAGCCATCATCAGCACGCTCAAGGGGTAGTAGATCATCGGCTTGTCGTACACCGGCAGCAGCTGCTTGCTGACGCCCTTGGTGATCGGGTACAGCCGGGTGCCGGAGCCACCGGCGAGGATGATGCCCTTGCGTTGGGTCATGTCATCCATCCTCAAGCCGCGGTGCCGATGCGTTGCAGGCGATAACTGCCGTCGAGCACGCCGTTCACCCATTCCTGATTGTCCAGATACCAATCGACGGTAAAGGCGATGCCCTGCTCGAAGCTGTGCTTCGGCTCCCAGCCCAGCTCGTTCTTCAGCTTGGACGCATCGATGGCGTAGCGGCGGTCGTGGCCGGGACGGTCGGCGACGAAGGTGATCTGGCTGCTGCGCGACTGGCCGTCCACACGCGGCCGGCGCGCGTCGAGCAGTTCGCAGATCGCCTGCACCACTTCTATGTTCTGCTTCTCCGAATTGCCGCCGACGTTGTAGGTTTCGCCCACCCGGCCCCTGGCCAGCACGGTGCGGATCGCCTCGCAGTGGTCGGCCACGAACAGCCAGTCGCGCACCTGCCTGCCATCGCCGTACACCGGCAGCGGCTCGCCGGCCAACGCCTTGGCGATCACCAGCGGAACGAGCTTCTCCGGGAAATGGTACGGGCCGTAGTTGTTCGAGCAGTTGGTGGTCAGCACCGGCAGGCCATAGGTGTGGTGGAACGCGCGCACCAGATGGTCCGAGGCCGCCTTCGATGCCGAATACGGCGAATTGGGCGCATAGGGCGTCGTCTCGGTGAACCTGCCGGTCTCGCCCAAGCTACCGTACACCTCGTCGGTGGAGACGTGCAGGAAGCGGAACGCCGCGCCGTTGCCGGCCGGCAACGCCTTCCAGTAATCGCGCACGGCTTCCAGCAACGCCAGGGTGCCGACCACGTTGGTCTGGATGAAGGCGGCGGGGCCGTCGATGGAACGGTCCACGTGGCTCTCGGCGGCGAAGTTCAGCACCGCATCGGGCCGGTGTTCGGCCAGCAGGCGGGCCACCAGTTGGCGGTCGCCGATGTCACCCTGCACGAACACGTGGCCCGGGTTGCCTTCCAGCGCCGCCAGCGTGCGCAGGTTGCCGGCATAGGTCAGGGCATCGAGGTTGACGACCCTGATGCCGCGGGCCACCGCCTCCAGCACGAAATTGCCGCCGATGAAACCGGCGCCACCGGTCACCAGCCACGTGGGCATTGCCCGTTCTCCGTTTTCATTCACTGTGCCCGGTTTCCGTCGATCCGCAGCCTGTTTCAGGCCGCAAGGATACAGGCTGCGGCATTCGCCCCGCCGTGGCCGATGCCGGGCGGGCCGCGCCGGTGAATGCACAGGCTTCCATACGCGTTCGCATGGAAATCCCCCACCCGCTAGAATCGGGCTTTCATCCGTCCGGCATGGCGCCGGCCCCCAGCAACCGAAGGATCCCGCAGCACATGAAAATCCTCGTCGCGTACAAGCGCGTGGTGGACTACAACGTCCGCATTCAGGTCAAGCCGGATGGTTCCGGCGTGGTCACCGACGGCGTCAAGCTCTCGCCGAATCCGTTCGACGAAATCGCGCTGGAAGAAGCCCTGCGCCTGCGCGACAAGGGCATCGCCACCGAGGTCGTGGTCGCCACCATCGCCCCGGCCGATGCCCAGGCGCACCTGCGCAACGGCCTGGCCATGGGCGCCAACCGCGCCATCCACGTGGTCACCGACCAGGCCATCCAGCCGCTGACCGCCGCGCGCACCCTGCTCAAGCTGGTGGAGAAGGAACAGCCGGACCTGGTGATCCTCGGCAAGCAGGCCATCGACGACGACGCCAACCAGACCGGGCAGATGCTGGCCACGCTGTGGGGCCGCCCGCAAGCCACGTTCGCCTCCAAAGTCGAGATTGCAGACGGCAAGGCCACGGTCACCCGTGAAGTCGACGCCGGCCTGGAAACGCTGGAAGTCGATCTGCCGGCGGTCATCACTACCGACCTGCGCCTGAACGAACCGCGCTTCATCAAGCTGCCGGACATCATGAAGGCCAAGGCCAAGCCGCTCGAGACCCTGCAGCTGGCCGACCTGGGCGTCGAGGCCGCCGACACGTTCAAGACCACCCACTACGCCGCCCCCGCCAAGCGCAGCAAGGGCGTGATGGTGAAGGACGCCGCCGAACTGGTGGCCGCACTCAAGCAGAAGGGGTTGCTGTAATGGCCAAGATTCTCGTCATCGCCGAACACCTGGACGGCAAGCTCAACAGCGCCGTCGCCAAGACCGTCTCGGCCGCCGCCGCCATCGGTGGCGACATCGACGTGCTGGTGCTGGCCGCCGACCCAACCGCCGTCGCCACCGAAGCCGCGCAGATCGCCGGCGTCGGCAAGGTGCTGACCCTCGCCAACCCGGCCAACGAACACGCCATCGCCCAAGTGCAGGCCCCGCAGATCGCCAAGGCCACCGCCGGCTACAGCCACGTGTTCGGCCCGTCCACCACCACCGGCAAGGACCTGATGCCGGCCGTGGCCGCGCTACTCGGCGTCAACCAGGTATCCGACCTGATGACCGTCGAAGGCCCGCACACCTTCAAGCGCCCGATCTACGCCGGCAACGCCATCGTTACCGTCGAAGTGCCGGCCGACCAGGTGGTCGTGGCCACCGTGCGCGCCGCCTCGTGGCCGGAAGCGGCCAAGGGCAACAACGCCCCGGTCGAGGCGATCAGCATCGATGCCGCACTGCCTTCGCACACCCGCTTCATCGGTCTGGCCGCCGGCAAGAGCGACCGCCCCGACCTGCAGAGCGCCAAGCGCGTGGTTTCCGGTGGCCGCGGCGTCGGCTCGGAAGAGAACTTCCAGATCATCTACAAGCTGGCCGACAGGCTCGGCGCGGCGGTGGGCGCCTCGCGCGCGGCGGTGGATGCCGGCTACGTCCCCAGCGACATGCAGGTCGGCCAGACCGGCAAGATCATCGCCCCGGAACTGTACGTCGCCGTGGGCATCTCCGGCGCCATCCAGCACCTGACCGGCATCAAGGACGCCGGCACCATCGTCGCCATCAACAAGGACGGCGACGCGCCGATCTTCGAGGTGGCCGACATCGGGCTGGTGGGGGATTTGTTCGCGATCCTGCCTGAGTTGGATGCGGCGCTATAATCGATGCACTGAGGCAAGGGCCACTACGGTGGCCCTTTTTCATGGCGTATCGGAAGGCTGACAGATCGATGGATAGCAAGAAGATCATGGCGGTATTCGGCACGCGGCCGGAAGCCATCAAAATGGCTCCGGTAGTTCGAGCCCTCCAAGCCCATCCAGGATTGACGCCGCAAGTAGTTGTCACCGCGCAACACCGGCAAATGCTTGATCAGGTCCTTGAGTTGTTCCATCTCGTCCCGGACGAGGATCTGGACCTGATGGCTCCATCGCAGACACTTCCAGACTTGTTCGCCCGCATCCTTGCCGGGATGAGCGAAGTGCTGGCACGCAGGAAGCCCGACTTGGTATTAGTACATGGCGATACCAGTACGACCCTGGCCACCGCCTTGGCTGCCTTCTATGCCCGTATCCCCGTGGCGCATGTGGAGGCAGGACTGCGCACAGGTGACCTGACCGCTCCGTGGCCGGAAGAAGCCAATCGCCGTCTGACCGCTCCACTGTCGTCGCTGCACTTCGCCCCCACGGCTCGTGCCCGCGACAATCTCATCACGGAGGGCATTGCCGCCAGCGACATTCATGTCACGGGCAATACGGTGATCGACGCGCTGTTGGAAGTAGTTGCCCGCATCGAACGGGATGGAGAACTGCGATCCAGATTGGATGCGATGTTTCCTTTCTTACAGCCAGGCCATCGTCTCGTACTGGTGACCGGGCATCGTCGCGAGAACCTCGGCACAGGCATGGAAAACATCGCTCGCGCCCTTGCCGATATCGCCGCATCCGGCAACGTGCAAGTGGTCTATCCGGTGCATTTGAATCCCAGAGTGCAGGAACCCATGCGTCGGTTGCTTGGCGACATCCCTCGGGTCCACCTGATCGAACCTTTGGACTATCTACCTTTCGTTCACCTGATGAGCCGCACCCACTTGATAATCACAGATTCAGGTGGTGTCCAAGAGGAAGCACCTTCGCTGGGCAAGCCGGTTCTGGTCATGCGGGACACCACCGAAAGGCCCGAAGCAGTCGAAGCGGGAACAGTGAGACTGGTGGGCACTGACCGGGGAAGGATCGTCGCCGAGTCGATGCGATTACTCGATGATGACGATGCCTACACCGTCATGGCACGGGCACACAATCCCTATGGTGACGGTCTTGCCGCCGCCAGGATCGTCGACACGATCCACGCTTGGATGCATCCGCCCATCTGAAGGACCACATACTCCCGGACGGCATCATGTGGAGATTCGGAGCCATCGGATATCGCGGCCGGGCTCCTTGCAACAATCGCCCCCGTGCCGTCATCAGCCATCTCCGGAAAGTAACAAAAGAGGATGACAATCCTGCTTGTCGCCCCGTTGCTGCCGACAAAGGCCTTTATCGGTTGCTCCCGGACGGGCAACGCCATGCAGAAGCCCCACAAATCCGCTTCCGCGGTCACCAATGCCGCTGGTCAGGCCAGACAGCCGAAAAGGCTCTCTTACGGGATCCAACCTGCACCTTGCCTGTTGCCTTCGGCGCGATCGGATCAAAGAGGCCGTGGCTTGCAGGCTCCAGCTCAGAATCTGGATCGAATAGCCATGTCTGGAACAGCATTAGGTAACCGACGCAATTGCCATCACCGTCGCCGGCCGTCCGGTGAGCCGAAGCGACTCGACGACGGACGTATCCGCATCGTTTCCAAGCGGGGAAGGCACTGCACGATCACGGCCACCACCAGAGAGTGAGGCAGGCTGTGGGCCTCATCCCTCTGCCAGCGGTTTGACATACCCCGATATCCCGCGACCAAGAAGGCCCACGTGGCAGCCGTGCGGCATCACCGGTGATGGACTGCTATCGGTCCCATCCCAATCCGACTGGTCCATCTCCCTCAGGGTCGTACGCTCGCCTCGGTACGCTCCGGATTTGGAACTCCGGCGGCTCCCGCCATCGCCTTTTCAAGGCGCTCAGCGAAGAAGTTGGCCATGGACCGTGAGTATGTCGCGGTCAGATGGTGGCTATCGCGCCAAACGACGACGTTGCCGATGACCGCCGGACATATTCCGTCCGGACAAACCAGATCGGTGAAGTCCAACAGTGCGACCTCCCTCTCCTCCCGACGTGCGGCAATCACCGGATCCGGCTTCGAGGCAGCGATCTCCTGAAGCCTGATCCGGCATTTCCTGTCGTTCGCAAGGCAGGACTCGGGACTGGGATCACGCCAGCGTGGCGTGTCCACCACCGCCACCACCCGGGATCCCCCGGCCATGATCTCCCGCCATAGCCCAACCATCGCTTTCCGTGGCGACGGAGGCTTATCTCCTTCCGCAGACCACGTACGGACGCCACTATGCATTTGCGCAAGGATCACCAGATCGGGACGTTCCTCGGCAATGATCCGAAGCACCTGTCGTCCCCACGCCAGGCACTCACCATAGGGTTTGCCGGCCCGCCTCAGCATCACCGGCATCAGTGGGCAGGACGACTTGGTATAGCTGAATGCGTTCCAGCCCTTCTGCTCCGCAACCTCTTCAAGAGCAGGAATCCAGTTCGCCGCGTGGGAGTCTCCAATCAGGAAGACCTTGAACTTTCCCTGCGGATCACCATAACGACAGGCAACGGGTTCGGAATCCTTGAACCGCAGATGGCATCCGTTGTCGTAGGCTGCCGCCCGGTCCTGCTTCAGTGCTGCCAACGAGGGAACATAGTCATTGCCCTGCGTGGGCGGATCACCTCCCCGTGCAAGCACCCCGGCTCCGGGATAGCGATCCCGCAGCCGCTGCGCTTCCGCCTCCTCGCGGGCAACACCCCCCAGCAACGCGCCAGCCAGCAATACGGGAACCAAGGCACCTGTGGCAATGCTCCGGATCGGCCGGTGGATTGATGTGGCGCCCGCGCCATGGTGACGGAATCGGTCTTCGACATGCACCTTGCTGAACGAGGCAAGCCCCAGTGTCGCCACGATCACAATGGCACCAGCCACTGGGCCGATCGCTCCGTCACCGGCCTTCGCCATGAAGAACACTACGATTGGCCAATGCCACAAGTAGATCGAATATGACGCATCCCCCATCCAGCGAAATGGTGGGCTTGCCAGCAACGCATACGCGCTGAAACGGGAATCGCTGCCTCCCGCAACGATGACCAAGACCGCTCCGATCGTGGGCACCAACGCCGCATATCCTGGAAAGGGGGTAGCCGCATCGAATGCAAAAACCGCCAGAGCGATACCGATCAGGCCGATCCAGCCCACCAGATCCCGTGACCATTGCCGGCATGGGATCGGAGTTACCGCGAGCAAGCCTCCCAGACTCAGTTCCCAGATCCGCGTATGGGTGACGAAATAGGCATGTGCCGGATCAGCTCGGGTCAGCCAGACCGAGGCGCCCAGCGACAGCATGGTGACGATTGCCAAAGCCATCCGCAGGCACCCGGGCAATGGCAGCCCTGCCCTCCTCGCCCCCCACGCCAAGATCGCCATCAAAGCGGGCCAGAACAGATAGAACTGCTCCTCGACCGATAATGACCAATAGTGTTGAACCGGACTGGCCGGGTTTTCCGCCCCCAGATAATCCATGGACAGATGCGCCAACCTCCAATTCTCCACGTACAACGCACTGGAGATCACCTCGAACGCGGTATCCCTCCACGCTGTCGGGGGGAGCAGTAGCGGCGTCATCAACGCAATCACAGCCAGTACGATCGTCGCCGCAGGTAGAAGGCGGCGCATCCGCTTCAGGTAAAAGATTCCTAAGCCTATGCTTCCATCTTGTTCAAGTTCTCTGAGCAGAAGCGAGGTGATCAGAAAGCCCGATATCACGAAAAACACGTCTACGCCGACGTAGCCTCCACCAATGGCGGCAGGCCAGACGTGGAAGAGAAGAACGGCGGCGACGGCGATCGCACGCAGCCCTTGTATCTCGGGGCGCATCCTGATGTTGCCGCCCTTCTCGTTCCCTTGCATTTCGCCTTGGCCCGCCAGCTTCGGATGATCCGGCGCGATGATATTTATCGATATCCTAGGCCGTTGCCGCACCTTGTGCATCACGACGCCGCGGCAAGCATGCATTTAACCGGAAGTCCATGCTGCTGGCCTTCAGCTACCTGGAGCAGGCCGCGCACCTGTCGCTGCAGACTTCACAGCCTCATGCCGGTGAGCAGCCAGGGCACGAATCCCGCGCGGCGGCAACATGAACTGGCCTGCATCGTGCCGAGCCATGCAGTAGTAGTCGTGTTCGCCGTCGATAGGCGGCAATAAGATACCCGGTAGTCGGTGCCTGTCACGTGCAGTGTCCAAGCGCATGGGTTCCAGCCGGCCGGCAATCTGTTGCCCCACCTCGCCCAACGGCCAAGCCGTGCAACTCCGCCGCCACAATTGAGATAACGTGAGCCAGCAGATGGAAATTGCCGCTGGACCCTTGATTCAACCCCAACCAGGGGCCGCCCCCGGCAATGAATGCACGTCATTCCAGGGGGCGCGTGCGCATCGGATCCGGTGCTCGGGATCCATGTAATCCCGTGGTATGCCCATGCCTTAAAGATTCACCGGGCCTCATGAGACCCGGCACAATGGCACATCAACAGGAATATCTGCGTCAACATCTGCGCCGTAGCGGGGCTATTTCGCACCATGCTTTCCTACTCCCCTGCATCCCATGCCATGGCAGCCAGTTCCTGCATCCTGCGATAGGAAGCGGTCATGGCCTGCATCTGGTTGCACCCGTTAGCGTCAAGCATCCCGCGGTGGATCCCGATGTTTCCGCTTGAGACCACGGGATCGAAATGGCTCCTGCCCACATTGTCCACCGTCCCCGACAGCAGCCAGTCCCGTACCTGCTCACGGTACACCCGATCCAGCACGAAGCGCTCGAAAGGTACCTCGCGCAGGTTCCCGAGCACCCGTTCCTGCCTGCCCTGGCGATAGGTAATGTATTTCTGCAATCCCCATCCGTAGAGTTCCGCAAGCTGGCGCGGGCTACGCCAATGGTTCTTGTCCTTGAGCCTGCGATCCGCATAGACATCCAGCGGGTCGCGGAACACTACGACGGCCCGGCTGGCCTTGAATATCTGCAGCATCTCGACCTCACGCCCGAAGATGGCATTGTTGAACAGGACGGCCCTGCCTCCCTTCTGCTCGAGCAACATGCGGCAGAGGGACTCCGTGGTCCGGCCAAGAAGATCACCGAGCCCGGCACGCATAGGGGCTTCCAGCAAGGCGGCATACCCCTCGAAGAATTCGCGGAAAGGGCGCGTGTAGGCGTGGGCATGCCGCTGTACGTTGTTCGTCGCCGCCGCACAGCTCTTGTAGCTGTTGTAACCGATCCCCGACAGACCTGTCACATGGAGGCAGAGCATGTCCCAGAGCCGTTGCCACGCCACTCGTCGCGTTGACCTTGCGGCTATCCAGAAGTCGCCCAGACCCGCGTCCGCCTGGATGAATGTCGCTTCGGTACCGGAATCGGCGTTCAGAAGGGGGGCATCACCCGCTCCTTCGAATTCGCTGAAGCCTTCGCTGCCGCGGATCTCGTCATATACGGCGCCGGAACCCGACCAGCCAAAGCCACAGATGAAAACCTTGGGCACGCCGTCGTCCCGGTTCCCGTCCGGTTCCTCGAGCAATTCTCCGGGCAACTCGGATGGCCGCTCCTTCAAGGTATCGATGATCCCGAGCATCGCAAGGCAGTCGCCCACGATCTCTTCCACCTGCTCCAGACCCGCGTATTTCACCCGGACAGCTCGCTCCATGGCCCGCGCAGCCGACCTGCCATCTCCCGAAACCAATGCCACATGGGCCAGCATCGCGAGCGCGTCAGGATTGGTGGACATACGCTTGCCTAGCCAGGCAAGCGCCTCTTCATCGATAGTGGCGAAATCAGTCGCCATACCGGCGCGGGCACCTGCGTACGACATCGCCACCGAATCGAGCGCCGTCAAGTCGACATGGTTGGCAGCAAGCCGGAACAGCTTCGCCGCCACTTCCATCTTCCTGAAGGTGAAACAAAGCCGCGCCAGTTCCAGATACGGATGCACCCCACCCTCTTCCGCACCTGACCTCGGCCGTTCCAGTTCCTGTGCCAAGCGCGTCAGGTCCTTTGGCATGCTGCCGAGAAGCACCGAAGGAGACTGCGATACCGCCCGCCGCCCGTCGGAGGACGCATGGGCGAGGAATCCGAGTACCCGACCGGCTTCGCCATGATGTCCCGCACACGCCAGCATCCCGGCCAGTCCTATCGTCTGCCCGGGTGGGAGGCCAACCTCCCGTCTCGCCTGCTCGGTGAACCAGCGGACTTGAGCCATTTCGCCCGATGTCACTGCCACGGGCAGGTGATCGATCAACCCATCCGAACCATAAGGCGCAACCCGGTGGATCAACTCCCAGCATTGCAGCGCCAGCCGGAACGGGCCTTCGCGCTCCAACTCGATCGCCAGCCGATGCAGTATCTCCACGTCGAACGGCCGGCCGGCCATGATGACCGCCTTGAATATGACGAAACGCGTACGTGGTCCACGCGAATCGATGAATTTCCGCAGATACTTTCTGAAGCTTCTCACTTTGAAAGGATTGCCTGTAAATGGAGCCATGGAATCCCGCCGGCATCACGTCCATCGGGCACTTTCATCATGATACCAAGACCTGGGCGATCACAGCAGAATGGGCGCTGCCCATGTGCAGGAGGGGAGCCCGCTTGGCCGACGCTCCCCCATAACTGCAGCTCGATCATCGATCTTCGTCTCCTGCTACCATCAACCACCAAGGAAGCCTGCGGCCGCAGCGGGAAAATAGATGGCAGGCCCTGCCCGCAAACAACCGGGCAAAGTGCACTTTAATATGCCTGTCCACTTCTGCACGCATCGCATCGTTACGCTCATGCCCCGGGCAGGCTGACACGGATTTACAATCACCACGAATACATGGACCAAAGCATGAGTCACATTGACGAATATTCAGCGCCCGGGGTCAGGCCCGGCAAGAAAGTGATAGTCCAGTATGAAGCACCAGTCAACCTGATTGGCTCGATCAAGATTGCGAACTCCATAATGATTGGCGCCTATACCTATATCGTGGGGCCAGCCAGAATCGGAAACGTACGCTCCATCGGTCGATACTGCAGCATTGCTCCCGGCCTGAATGCAGCCCCTTCCGATCACCCGACCAACTGGTTGAGCACTTCGCCCTTCCAGTATTCGAAGAAGAAGTTCGCATTTTCCAACTGGCACGAAGGATTCCACTTTACTCCAAGGACAACAGAGAATGATCCGACCAGGAAGCTCCTGCCGACAACCATCGGCCATGATGTCTGGATCGGCACCGGCGTCACCATACTGAATGGAGCAAGCATCGGAGATGGCGCGATCATCGCGGCAGGATCCGTCGTGACCAAGTCCGTGCCACCCTATGCAATAGTCGCCGGGGTTCCTGCGAAGGTAATTCGCATGAGGTTCCCCGAAAATACCATCCAACAACTTCTGGAAACGAAGTGGTGGAGGTTCGATGCCAAGACGCTCTCCGGGCTCCCCTTCGACAAGCCGGCACAAGCACTGGAGGTGCTCGAATCAAGGATTGCAAGCGGCGAGGCCGTCGAAGCTCCCCCTGCCTTCAAGGCGATGAAATGACAGACCGAGGTTGCTCGACTCGATATATGATGGAAGCCGAATATATGTTCATTCATGCCACCTCGACCTTGCAGGACAAACCACTGCACGATAGCTCCCCGGCATGCTCCTTGGCACATGAGCTTCATTGGCCAGCGGCATATTCCAGTTCATGGCGTGCCTGCCCATTGACGCCGCAAACGAATGATGGCGACATACCTGCATCGAACAAGGATGGCGCATATGATTTCGGGCCAACGATTCCCGCGTGGACCGCAGGCCTGATCGAACCACCAAGACCAGGCATACCACTGCTCTTGAATTGAGATATCAGGAGATCCCCCCATGGCTGCCAGGAAAAATCCCAAGGTCGGAACGGGGGTACACGCCTTCCGTGCATGTCTTGCCGCTTACCAATTGCTTTCAGATCTGGAACGTACGCACGCGAACAGGAAAGTACGTCTGCTCGATATAGGAGGGTCACATGGGGTCCATGCGCGATTCTTTCGTGACCATGGTATCCATGTGGACCTCGTCGATATGGTCGCCGGTGATGAACCCCCGGCATTCGTCGGGGATTATCTTCAGTTCAAACCGCGCCTGCCTTATGACGTCGTATGGTCAAGCCATGTACTCGAGCATGTCCGCAACGTCGGCTTGTTCATCGACAAAATGACCCTGGATCTGGCGCCGGATGGCTATTGCGTTGCAACCGTCCCGCCGATTCGCGGTGAGAAGATGGCGTTCAATCATCTGAGCTTCTGGAACCCCGGAATGCTGCTCCTCAACTTCGGCATGTCGGGATTCGACATGGGCTCCGCGCGCCTGGCTCGATATGGCTACAACGTGAGCATCATCGCAAGATTGGCTGACGTCATTCCGGACGACATGAAAGACGGATTCCCGCAGAGCATGGTTCTGTCGCCCCTCCATTTCAACGGAGAGCTCAAGCGCCATAACTGGGAAAAGCGACTTTCCAGGTACAGAACGGCCCTTCCAATGGCTGATATTGCCTTTGCATCGCAGGCCGAAGCGGAGGAGACCATGTTCAAGGATGACTCTCCCCTCTTCTGCCTCATTGCCTCCGGAGAGAAAAAACTATTGCATTACAGGGACGGAAATCAGCTTATCCGCGCACCATAGCTTCCGAAAAGATTTCGTCCTCACCTGCTGCACCTATATGGCCTGGTTTCGCACGATCACCTCTTCCAGTTCCTACATCCAATTGCGGGATTCGCAATTCCCCGAGGTCCCCAGGCGCGCAAAGCCCAGCATCAGACCGGGCGACAACTCACCCTCGCGTCGGCAGGGGAACCGGCACCTGCCTCCTGGCATCGGCCAAGCGAATGTTGAGTTCGTCGCCCGATATTGACGAGATGCAACCATCATCGACGAGATAGAACCAGCTCTTCACGGGCGTCTGCCAATCGCCATATCTGGCTCTCAGATACCCATTAACGTCGCTCGGGGCGAGTATGTATGGATGACTCTCGGATATCGGCTGCAGATCGTCAAAATACCGCCCTGGAATCTTCCACTGGAATATTTCGACGAACAGGTGCGTGAGCAATCGGTCCTTCAGGGAATCGCCTTGCTCAATCCTCATCAGCGGTTGACCTATCCGTTTGGTGAGGTTGAGTTTCTCCGCAATAATACAAAGGCTGTAGGCGGGACGGCGGGCGATGAATGCCAGTTTCCTCCGGAGGCTTGCCCTACCTTCGCCGTTGACCGATCTGTAGACGTAGCGGGGATATTTCGACCTGGCGGAAACCAGCGAATATTTCTGTGGTGACCAAGCAGCATCTCCGTGCCTGTAGAACACATGAACCGACAGGGGCAGCGTCGTCCGTTTCCCACCGGGATGCGAGCACAGCAGGAATGCATAGGGTGCCCCCTTCAGCCATTTCTCGCGATACCAGAGCGAATATCTTTCCGCGACTTCACGACAGATATCCCGTGCCTTCTCATAGTCGTCGATCCAAATCCCGAGATCAATATCCTTTTCCCAGTGGTTCAGCCGCCCATGACGCACCAGGCCAAGCAACGAGCCGCTGTCCATCCAGCAGCGCACGCCCTCCGCGTTGAACATCCGCAGCAGTTGCTCGCACTGCTCGCCGAGCAATGGATCATCGCCAGCATGCAGGCCTTCGGCAGGCATCTCCCTGGGAGACGTGAAGGGGATGGCCGTAATGCCCGGAAGATCCAAGGCCATCCCCCCGTCCGGCTCGGCACCGGGCACCGCATGGCCCACCCCGGCAAGCAGTTCGCGCAGACGATCCCCGATGGCCGGGACATCATCAAAGCGGACCATATATCTTTTGGTGTAGAACCAGAGGAACTTCTTTATGTCGCCCTCGCTGGCGGGCGACCAATCCTTGTTATCGAGTACGGTGAAAAGCTCATTTTCCGTCCTCACCCGCCTCGTGGCGGCTGCATAATCCGATCGTCCGGTGCTCACTACGGGCTTGAGCTGGAGCAACGCTTCGGCGCCAACGCCGGAGTTGACGGTCACCACGCAGGCAGCACCAGCCACCAACTGGTGGATGTTCGCATTGGAAACGCGGATGTGTCCTGCGAGCTCGGCCTCTTCGATGGTCTGGGCGATTTCGTCGCTGCGGCACATCGGGTGGCGCTTCACGACCACGGTGGAACCCCTCGTGCTGGCCCAGCTCACGAGCGCGCGTAGCAGTGACAGCGTATCGATATCGGCCAGGCGCGCGACGGTGTCGTTGGCAACCTGCATCGGCAGGAAGATGTACTCACCCAATTCCGCGGGAAGCTCCTCTTCCGCCTGCGCGTACTTCGACTTCCCGCCCGCGACCAGTTCTCCATTCAATTGTCGCCAATGCGCGTCGGCCTCAGTCTGGTCGACCTCCGCAACGAGTTCCGGCAACGGCCTGCCAGCAACCGAGCTCCAGCCGCTATAGCCCTTTGAGTCGACGATGAAATAGCCGAACAGCGTTCCGATCTTGAGGTGGAACTGCCCACGCCGGCCTGAGTCCAGCGTATGCCAGGTAAATGCAGGCCGTAGCGCGGAAACCGGGGTGGCACCATCGACGCCGGCCTGCAGACGCGGATAGACGCTGTACCCCGCAGCCAGAAGCCCTTCGACCAGATGTTGCGCGAACCTCAGCTGCGATGAACGGTAGGCGCGCTGCTCCTCGTCATTGAGTTGAAGCGACAGGCTCGACAGCAGATAGAGCTCGACCGCCCGGTTTCCCTCACGGCCGGCCAGTTCCACGACTTCTCCCCGCGGAGTAATGCACATTTGCTCATCGGCACATGCGACCTCGTTGCGTGCGGCCAGGTCGATGACACCGGAAAGCGACCCGAGCATCTGCACGCGCTCGATGAGCTCCTGCGGTTCCACCTGTTGTTCCTGCAGGTACAGTGCTTCGGCGCTCCTGAGCATGCCGAGCCTCTGAAGCAGCGCCCGGCCATCCGCCGTGGATGGCGAATACGCGCCGTGGAACAACCTGGCCAGAATGTCCCTCCAGGCAGTACGACTGAATCTGATCGACGATGTGGTTCTATGAGCCTGAAGTAGGTTCTGCGCACGCGCCTCCTGGGGACGCCTGCTCCACTCCTCGAGCTTGAGTCCTGCTTCGAAGAAGCGCCCACTCTTTACCAGCGCCTTCATCGTCACAGGTTCGGCGCCGGCCTTTCTGGCGGCCTGCCCCCCCCTTTCTCCCTGTGTCGTGCGCATGGACCATGCAGTCATGGGAACTTGACCCGCTGCAATCCCTGTCTTTGCGACGGCATCCTGCCCATTCTCCGACAATCTGTTTTTCCTGCTCTTGCTCCTGCGCTGCTTTGCAGCGGCAACTGAGCGGGACAGCAGCAGAGCCGAAAAATCGGGCGCAGCATAGGTTTGCAGCAAGGGACGCCGAGGTTCGACCTCAACTGTCTCACGGATGGCTGCCGCCGCCAGTGCGCCACATCCGCCGCGCTGCACGAAGCACTCTTCCACGAGCGCTTCGTTCACATCATGGTAGGGGTGGTGCTCGACCAGTTCATCCACAACACGCCTGAGATCTCCCTTGTCCGTCATATAGGGACCGATGCGATGCCGCTGTGATATCTCGAGCGCCGAATCGTCCGCTTTCCTGTGCCCGGCGAAGTCGGCATCCTCGTCGCCAACCAGCACGACAGGCTTGCGGCAATAGAGCGCATCGAATATCGCGCCGGACATGTCCGAAACAACGACGTCGGCGACCTCCTGCAGATGGAGGCCCAGATCAAGCATCGGGGGAAAGGAATCGGCATAGATGAGCCCCGACGAACGCGCGCCATCTTCCTTGTCCCTGATCGAGCTCAGGTGGTGCGGACGAACAATGACATTGAACTCGTCGCTGAACCCGCCAAGTGCCGTCGCAAACGCATCCGAAGTGCTCAAGTCCCCCCATGTAGGCAGGTAGACCAAGGTCTTCTTTTCTGGATCAAGGCGGCTCCGCACCAAGTCCAGCCGGTCCGGGTTGAGCCGATGTTCGAAATATGGATCGAAACGGGGGTTGCCGGTCTGGGAGACTTGGCACATCTGTCCGATCAGGGACTCACTGTAGGCGCCGTATACAAGGCCCCGTTCCGCGGTGAACCAGCGGGCGTTGTATGCGGTCTTAGGCTTGGCCAGCGAGTATTGCTGCATGACCAGCTTCGTGAGTTTCCAGGGTTGCTTCAGCGGCGGGCGGAACTGGCTGACGATGGCATCGTACTGGCCATCCAGAGAGTGCAGGTCAAGTTCCGACAGGAACCGGCAATACGCACCGTAAGGAACAAGCCAAGCAGGATCAAAATCCCTTAACGCCTCGGGACTGCGGTCGATGAAGATGAAATCCGGCTCGTCGAAATGCCTGGCGATTTCGACGGAATGGGCGACTTGGAACTGGTTCCAGACGAGAAAACCTATGCGCATGACGAGATGTTATCCAATTCACAAAAAGACGGCAGGACCGGAAGCCAGGCATCAAATCGGAGAAGCGGCACCCTGCCGAACCTGCAACCCGTAGTCAGTTTCCACCTGCTCCAACGCTGCCGCGAGCAACTCCGCCACCTCACCGGTGGAAACGCTCCTGATATTGTTGTCGGCCCTTCCCGGCGTGATCATCTCACCAACGAGGGCCATCGCATCCCCGCTATCGGGTACATACTTGCGGAACAGTTCCGCGACCTGCAGTTCCCCAAAGAGTTCGCCCAACCGGCCCACGAACTCATCGACATCCGCATGCCCAACCGCACGCGCAAGGTCATGGAGCCTTCCATCGTCGGCCCCGGCGTTGAACCTCATCAGCACCGGCAAGGTGAAACTGCATGCGACCCCATGCGGAAGGTTGAACTTCGTAGTCAATGGGTACGAGATCGAATGTGCCAGCGCCGTGCGCGTCTGGCTGATCGCCATGCCCGCCAGCAGGCTGGCCTGCATCATCAGGCCACGGGCTTCGATGTCGCGGGAGTTCCCCTTCAGGCGGAGCAGCGCGGGCAGCGACAGTTGCAACGATTTCGCCGCTAGTCCCAGGGTAATGGGATTGGCATTGTGGTTCCAGGTGGACTCTAGGGCATGCGACACGGCATCCAGGCCCGAGGATATGGTCACCTCCTCGGGTAGTTCCAGAGTCAGTTCGGGATCCAGGATTGCGATGGCCGGATAGAGATCGACGCCGGTCACCGAATACTTCTTGCCCAGTTCGAAATCCCAGATCGTACCGAACGGGGTCACCTCGGCGCCTGTCCCGGCGGTCGTGGGGATGGCGACTACCGGCAGTGCCTTCACCGGCGAGGGCATGGCGATGCCCTCGCGGAAATGCCCGGCCAAAGTTGTCCCCGCCGGCTGGGTAAGCAGGCGCGCCACCCCTTTGGCGGTGTCCATGCTGCTGCCCCCGCCCAGCGCCACGATGCAATCCGGCTCCATCCCGCGCAGCACATGCGCCTGTGCGTCCACATCGCGGACATCGGGATTCGGCTTGACGTCATCGAGTACCGCCACCAGACGGTCGCCCAACGAAGCACGGATGCGATCGACGACACCTCGCCGGGAAAAACCTGGACTGGTCACCAATACCATCCGCCGGAAGCCGGAATGCTCGGCCAATCGCGCGGAGCTTCCCGCGGAGGCAATCACCCGCACTGGGTTGAAATACGTCCAATTCGTCACGATCACACCTGTATTTCCATGGTTCGGCTTCAAGGAAGAAGTGGCGGCTTGGCCGCCACCGCAACGATCACAAGCCGATCTGCTTCATCAGAGCATCGCGATTCTCGACCGGACTCGACTTCGGGCGGCCCAAGTCATCGCGCGCGCCCTTGTTCACCCGGACCTCGAGCAGCACCGGTCCTTGCTGGGCATGCGAAAGCTCTGCCAGTGCCGAAGCGACATCCTCGCGCGTGGACACCGAAAGCGCCTGCTTGTATCCGCAGGCCCTGGCAATCCCCACCAAGTCGATGTCGAAGCCCGCGGTGGGCTGGCCACCGACGGAATCATGCGCGCCATTGTTGATAACGACATGCACGAAGTTCGACAGGCCTGACTGGCCGATGATCGCCAGGGAACCCATGTGCATCAGTACCGACCCATCGCCGTCCATGCACACGACCCGGCGTCCCGGCTGCACCCTGGCCATTCCCAACGCGATAGAGGCCGTGTGCCCCATGGCACCGACCGTGAGGAAATCGTTGCCCTGCCCCTCGCCTCGCGACGCCCGGTATTCATAAAGCTCCCGGGAGGTTTTGCCTGTAGTCGAGATGACGACGTCTTCGCTGCCAAGCAGGTCGACGATGCACTTCACCGCTCCTTCCCGGTTCATCGGGAAGTCGGTCATCTGATCCTTCTTCAGCTTGTACTTGGCGAATGTCCCCTTCCGCACCAGAAGCGCCACCGGGATCTTGCGTTCCCGCATCAGGCCGCACGCCTTGGCTATCACGTCCCCTGCGTCATCCATGCTTGCGTCAAGCTCGAACCACGGCACCTCCATGGCATCGAGCATCGCCGTCATCACGCGTCCCTGCTTGACGTGCTGCGGCTCGTCCTTGACGCCGGGCTCGCCACGCCAACCGATGAGCATCAGCATCGGAATGCTGTACACCTCTGCGTCGGCGAGCGACAGCAGCGGATTGACCGCATTGCCCAGCCCGGAATTCTGCATGTAAACCAGAGCCGGCTCGGCAGTGCCGAGATAGTGTCCCGCCGCCAGCGCGATGGCATTGCCTTCGTTGGCAGCGATCACGTGATCGCTGTCCGGCGCATGGTCGGTGACATATGCGCAGAAATCGGCCAACAGCGAATCCGGCACCCCGGTGAACAAGCGCACGCCCTGAGCGCGGATCTGCTCGAAGGTCTTCTCCGGCTGCAACATCACTTGGTCCCCGGAATCAGTTCAAGGATGTCCTTGATGGACAGAAGCTTGGAATCAACTTCCTTGGAGCGACCGTGCTCCAGGATCGAGCGCGCGGTATCCATCATCGCCGGATAGGCGGCACGCAACAGGTGGTTGGCATAGATCACCACCCGTACACCACGATCGATCAACTCCTGCTCGGTAACCTGGTTGTAACTGGAAGGAACCACGATGAGGGGGGGGCGTCGCTCCAACTTTGCATACAGATCGCAAAATTCGAAGATCTCGTCCGGGGTCTTCCTGCGGCTATGGATCAGGATGCCATCGGCGCCGGCCTTGATGTAGGCATCCGCCCGCGTGATCGCATCCTCCAGGCCCTGATCCAGGATCAGGCTTTCGATACGGGCAACGATCATGAAATCGTCGGTGACCTGTGCGGCCTTGCCCGCCTTGATCTTTTCGCAGAAGCCCTCGATCGAGTCCTGCATCTGCGGCACATCGGTACCGAACAGCGAGTTCTTCTTCAGGCCCACCTTGTCCTCGATGATCGCCACCGAAACGCCAAGGCGCTCAAGAGTCCGTACGGTGAACTGGAAATGCTCCACCTTGCCACCAGTATCGGCGTCATAGACGATCGGCTTGGTGGTGACCTCGAGTATGTCGTGCAGGGTATTGGTGCGCGAAGTCACGTCCACCGCTTCGATGTCGGGCTTGCCCTTGGCCGTGGACTCGGTGAGGCTGCTGCCCCACATGCCATCGAATTCCCGGCGCCCTTCCGGGCCATCGAAGTAGGCGTTTTCCACAATCAGGCCAGTGAGGCCGTTATGCGCTTCCATCAGCCGCACCAGTGGCTTGGCATCCAGAAGGCGACGGAATTTGTTGCGACGAATGTCCGGGGTGGTGCCGATTTCGCGCAGTGCCTTGTTGAGCTGGGTGGAAGATATCCCGTCGGTGTAGCTGACCTCGACCAGTTCCCCGCCCCACTCGGCCAGTGCATTGATGACGTCCTGTCGAACCTGACGCTGGACGCCCTCACGCCAATCGTCACCATGCACCACGTAATCCGGCTTGTATTGACGCAAGTTCGGCACGTAATCAAGCGTCTCCTGCGGAACGACGCGGCTTACGCCCTTGAGCTGCTCCACTACCTGGCATCGCTGTTCATACGCCATGTAGGGAAGCCGCTTGTAGCTGGCGATGGCACGATCCGTGAGCAACCCCACCGTCACCTCGCCCAGCTCCGCCGCCTTGCGAATCACGTTCAGATGCCCGGGATGTACCAGGTCCGCGCTCATTCCGACATAAACAGTCTTTCCCATCATTCCCTCTTCATCAGTTTCAGGCCATAAAAAAACAGGCGGCAATCCATTACAAGCGTCGATTACCCGCCCATGTATCACTCTCATTCCAATAGAGCCTGCCTCGGGCATCGACTCTCCGCAAAGGCCCAAGGAGACGCACGAGCAGCAATCCACTCAACATCATGCGGCATCCACGGCTGGTGGTCGGCGGATGCCTTGTCTGTGATCCGAGAGACCGCTGGAAGCACTCGACCCGCGCAAGTACGCATTCTCGACTCCATCATCAACTGGCCGAGGCATAGTTGCCGGGACACTCAATACTCCACCAGGACGCAATCGCTGTGCCATCCGACATTATGGCACCCTTGACTCCTTGTGGACGCGGCATTCTTCGCAGTTTGCCAATGTCTGCCACCACATGTGAAACGAAGGTTTCCCATGAAACATCCTCCCCGTCGCATCCGACATTGCCTGCCATGCGATGAACGAAGACTATTCGCCAACGACTGGCCCGGGGAGCGCTGGGGCCGCACAGGCAACATGTACGTTTGAGGCATCAACACAATGCCTCTCGGGAAGAGTCCACCAGGCCACCGACTCGACGCGATCTCAGTCGGATATCCTGCTCGTCGATGCTCCAGGTATGGAATCCCGGCTGTGCACTGCGGCAGCGTACGAAGTTGAATCCATCCATGGACAACACATTCAACCCCGCTTCGTAGCAATGCCTGATGAAATCGGAGTCGGATCCTCCGCGACGACGCTCCGAGAATGGAATCGCTTCCAGTACACGACGGTGTCCCCCCAAGGTTCCGCCCGCCACCAAGGCCGAGCGTGCCTTGGTGGCCTCATGGACGAGGTTGGCATGCCTTGCCCACTCCGCATCCCACAACAGTTCGTCACGGCTTTCCAGATAATTGAACATCGGGGGCTTGCCGAAAACGTCGAATTGCCCCGTTTGCTGGTACAGCATGACGTCGCTCAGGTAATTGGCTCCATATAGATCATCGTCATCCACTTTGGTCCAGTAGGGGGCATCGGTCTGGCTGACGGCAAAATTCAGGCACGCGCCAAGGCTGAGGCTCTTGCCGGCCCGGAAGAAGCGGATAGGCTCGCCTTCATGCACCAAGATTCGGTATCTGTCGATATCCACGTCGTCGCCATGAATGACGATCACCAATTCCTTATTCGGGTACAGGTCACTGCGGAAACGCCGAATGCATTCCTCCAACCGATCGGGGCGCATGGTCACCAGCAGGCAGGCGATGCGTGGGCAGGAGGGAATGAAATCCACTTTTATCGAAAGCTTATCGGCCATGTATTGGAGCCGATGGGCAATGGTGTGGGCCGACATCAGCCTGCGCCATGCCAAGTGGCCCCGGCGCGCATGCAGCAACGGATCGGCCATGAACTTCAACAGTCCCGCCAATGGCCCTTCCCCATGGGTGTCGTCAGGCAGCCTCAACTCCGGCAACCACGGTTCGTTCCCATCCAGACGCAGAACCATCGCGCCACTAGCAGCAGCACGAGCCATTCCCAGCTCACTGCGCCAGCCACCCGCAAGCGGAGCCGCGGCGAAGACTTCCGCCCCCTGCAGGCGGTTCATGACCAGTTTTTCCTGCCACCCGAGACACCCAATGGTGAAATTTTCGAAAGCGGCGCAATCGGCAAGCCGGACCTTGCCGAAATCCCAATGGCTCTCGGCAACGAGCAGGCCATGAGCCTTCAATTCATGCAAACGGGGCAATTCGGCAAGCCCGTTATGCAGATCCCACCAACCATCGAACACGATGTTGGTGCGCAAAGCATCGGCAGCCCCCATCAACCCGCAACTACGCAAGGGATTATGCAGCGCCGGTTGGATCGCCGGAGGCAGGTACTCGATTCTGGCTTCGGGAAAATCCTTGTGGAGTTGCGCGGCAACCTCCGCATCTGCAACGCAGACCAGATCGGCCTGGCCGGCCAACCATGCGAAATGCCGGTAGTTGCCGGGTGTTTCCCGGAACCATACGATGACCGGGAGCCCCACCGCCTTGCAATGATCCAATAGATGCTGGCACTCGCTGCGATCACCCTCACTCGTGAATGCATAGCGCCAGTTCCGGTGCTCGACATGCCAGACGGTTTCGATAATCAGGAAACGCAGCGCACCGGGAACCAGCCTGGTCCGCCAGTTCGCCTCATCGAGCATGGCCACCTTGGCATCGAAGGACAGTTCGGTACGTAGCTCGGCACTGCCGATGAAACCGATGGCTGGCGCGTCATCCCTCCAGCCCAAGTATTCATCACCCGGTTCCGATCCGAGACCATCTAGAGCATGCAATACCTTGGTCTGCACGACCCCTTCCAACCCGGGGTACAAGTTGAGCATCCGGCAGGTGGCATTGGCCGCTTCCAGATCGTCCAGTTGCGGTCGGCGCAAACCCGCCGGTAGGCCCAACAGCCCGCATTTGGCTGCCATGCCTTCATCGCCCGCCACCGCGGTCGCTACCGGAGCATGCACAGCCGGTCCGGCCGAGCCACGCTGCAATTTGGCTACCAGCCAGCGCAGTGGAGCCGTCAGCCGCCAGGAACGACTCCTGAGCATTGCATCACGCTCTTGGAGCAGGGCCGCACATGCTCCCTTCTCATTGGCAAGCGTAGACTCCAGCCGCTGCACGTCCCGGCGAGCCTCCGCCAGTTGCCTACCGAGAATCTGTGTATTCGATCGATCCATTCGCTCAGCACCCTTGCCCTTGTTCCGGCGGGGCCCGTTCGCCCGTTGCCACCAGGCGTTCCATCATCGCGGCCATATGACGGGCCACCTGGCTCCAGCCAAATTCCGCGACAACCCGGTCGTCCAGATCCAGATCGATTGAATCGAGCCTTCCAGCCCGCTTTCGCTCGGCCAGCGCCTCAAGAAGCCCAGCCATCGCCTCCCGATCATTGCCACATACCCATCCCCTCCGTCGCCCCCGGATTAGAGCCGCCGAGACATCCGACTCCACGACATTGCCGACATGGATGATCGGGCGCCCTGACCCAAGATATTCATAGATCTTGCCCGGCACCTGGCATGGATTGTCATTGGCGATATTGACCAATACATCCGCCTGCCGCTGCAAAGCCACGGCATTGCGGTGCGGCAGGAAGCCGAGCATCCGGAATCGTTCCGGTTGCGCCTCCAGCCTGGGCCTGAGCCACTCCGGAATATTCGACGACGCAATGTTCAGCCTGACCCCAGGCGTCTGCGCGACCGCATCCAGCAACACATCCGGACGCCGGAACTGATAGAACGAACCGGTATAGAGAAGCTCGAGCCGCAAGGTATCGAAGAACCCCGCGGCGGAAGAAATCGGCGGCGGCGCATCATCCTCGAAACCCTGCGTCAGTATCTGCACCCTGTTTGGTGCCAGTCCTGCCGCGCCATGCCGTTCCAGGAGCAAATCACGCGTCCCCGGTGCGGTGACGGTAACGCCATCGGCCAATTCCATGACCCGGCGTTCGAGCCGCAACGCCCGGCGCCGCCAGCGCCTTGGCGTGTAATCGGCAAGCACAGGATCGCCAAGGTCGGCAATCCAGGGAATATCCCGGTAGCGCCGTTTCAGGTTGATTGCCAACTCCAGCGTCGTTGCCGGTTCATGCGAACTCACGATGATGTCCGGACGTATATCCCCAAGCAGGCTCATCGAAGCGCGCCGTGCAGGGAAATACCATTCGCCACGCGCATCCGGGAATATTGCCTGCGTTGCGATCTTCCTCAGTTTCTCTACCAGCCTTCCCTTCCAGTTCAGCCGTGACTCGCGCAGGGCCATCACCGGCTTCACCACGGCGCCATCCACCGGTGGCACTGCCATTCCCACCACGATATCCATTGCAGCCGGTCGATTCCGGGCAGCTTTCGCCACCTTGCCCGCATGGCGTCGTGCCAGCATGGCTACCACACCGGTGATCGGTCCTCCGAACACGCGGTGTACTCGAACCTGCCCCGGCAACTCAGGCAATCCAGCGGTTTCCCAACCCAGCTCAGCCGTCAGCACATGGACTTCATGCCCCATCCGCGCCAGTTCACGGCACAGGTAGGTCCAACGCAAGGACTGCGGTGATGGACTGGGCGGAAACTCATAGGCGATAAGCAGGATGCGCATATCGCGGCTCAAGTGGCGGAAGGATTGTTCTTGCCTTGGAGTTCGCCATGTGATTCATGCGACCCAACGCTGGCTCGCGCATCCGCATTGCCATTTGTTGCAACCATCTCCTGCCCTGCAACTTCGGTTTCAGTAGTCAGAGCCGACGCTTTCGCCTTCTTCTTTTCCGCCATGGCAGTCGCCTTTGCCTCTTTTTTTGCCAGCTCCCTGGCCTTGGCCTTGGCGACCAGCTTCTCGGCCGCCTTGAGCTTGGCTTTCCGGGCGGCACGCCGGCGTGCTGCGTCCTCGGGCGTCTCGATGATCGGGTGCAGACGGCGATACTCGGCCATCACGTCCGCCACACTGCCATCGGACACAATTTTTCCATCATCGACCAGCAATGCACGGTTGCAGAGCTTCCGAAGCAGTGAATCGTTGTGACTGGCGACCACCACTATCTTGCTTCCATTCACCCGGTCCGTCATGCGCTGCCGCGCACGCCTTACGAATTTTGCGTCACCAGCCCCGAACCATTCGTCCAGCAACATGATGTCGGTATGAACCGCAGTGGAGATGCCGAACCCGAGTCGCATGCGCTGCCCGCTGGAAAGCGTGAGCAGACGCCGGTTAGCGACTTCTCGCAACCCGGAGAACTCCAGCACCGGCTCTACCATGTGACGAATTTCCTGGGAGGGCACCCCCATTGCGGTAGCACGCAAGAAGATGTTCTCCATGATGGTCGCCTCGGGGTTGAAACCCAAACCGATGCTGAGAAGTGCCTGCCGGGTACCATCTATGTTCACGGTCCCGCCAGTCGGTTCGAACGCACCCGCCAACACGCGTAGCAGGGTGCTCTTGCCTGCACCGTTGCGCCCCACCAGCGCAACGCGCTCGCCTTCCCTGATGGTGAAGCTCACATCGTCCAGCAAGGTTGCGAAACGCCGCCGCGGCACAGAAGTCGCGGCACCGATCAGCGTGGAGAACCAGGAGGAAGCTATTTTGTCCGGCTGTGCGTAATAGGGAACCACCAACGACAGGTTGCGGACCTCGATGGATACGGGAGTTGCCACTTCATCAGATCCAGATGGGGACATAACGCGAATACCGTCGGCAGAGGAAGATGGCGAGCAGCCAGCCTGACAAGGTCAGCAGTGCCACATATGCAATCGAGGATTGCGGCGGCATCCGCCCGAACAATGGCTCGCGGACGATTTCCAGCATATGGAAAGCTGGATTGAGCCTGACGACCACGCCCCCCAGGCTGTCCGCAGGATAGCGATTTCCCTCCCAGATGATCGGAGTAAACAGGAAACCGACCATCAATATGGTGTTGAGCACCTCGCCAAGATCCGGCAGGCGTGCGCCCAGAATACTCAGGCTGTAGCCAACCCAGAACAGGTTGATCAGCACTATCGGAATGCTGATGAACAGGGTCAGGATGGCGGGGGCAGATACGGCTGGCGACCATATCATTACGGCCAGCATGCCGATCATCGAGAATGCGAAATAGAACAATGACTTGGCGATCGACTTTAGCGTGTAGTCGGTCAAACGGGTATTGCCGTCCTGAATGAACGACTTGTTGCTGCGGAATGCGCTCACCGAATCGTTGAGCACCATCACCATCAGGCGCCAGACGGCATAACCCATGCCCAGATGGATCATGTACGAGGCCAGATCGCGATTGAACATCCGCGCATACAGTGGCCCCGTGATCAGCATGAACACGGCTACCGGCGCCAGCAGCCAGACCAGGCCAAGCCTCGTCCGCCGATACCGCGTAACGATGTCAAGCCAACTGGAATACGCCCAGAACTCGGGGCGTCGCAGACTCAGGTTGAGTTGGGAAAAAATCTTGATGGTCATCCGCCGCCTTAATGCTTCGCTCGCTGCCCTGCTCTGTGCATCCAATTGGTTCATGCAAGTGCTGACTCAACATCCAGCCGCAAATCGCTTCCATCCTCCACCCCCACGCTCAAGCGCACCAGCGAATCACTGATGCCCAACTGCGCGCGGCGCTCGACCGGAATCGAGGCGTGGGTCATCACCGCCGGGTGGTTGACCAGGCTTTCCACACCGCCCAGCGATTCGGCCAAAGTGAACAGTTCGGTGCGCTCGCAGAAGCGCTTGGCGGCATCGAAACCGCCCTTGAGCACGATCGAGACGATGCCACCGAAGCCATTCATCTGCTTGGCCGCCAGCGCGTGCTGCGGGTGCGAGGGCAGGCCGGGGTAGATCACCTTCTCGATGGCCGGGTGGGTTTCCAGCCATTGCGCCAGTGCCAGTGCGTTGGCGCAGTGCGCCTTCATCCGCAACGGCAGCGTCTTCAAACCACGCAGGGCGAGGAAGCTGTCGAACGGGCCCTGCACGCCGCCCACCGAGTTCTGCAGGAAGGCCATCTGTTCGGCCAGTTCGTCATTGTCACCGACCACCACCATGCCGCCGACCATGTCCGAGTGGCCATTGAGGTACTTGGTGGCCGAGTGCACGACGATGTCCGCACCCAGTTGCAGCGGGCGTTGCAGCATCGGCGAGGCGAAGGTGTTGTCGACCACCACGATCAGGCCATGACGCTTGGCGATGGCGGCAACCGAAGCAATGTCCACGATCTTCAGCATCGGGTTGGTGGGGGTTTCTATCCACACCATCCGGGTTTTCGGCGTGATCGCGGCCTCGAGCGCGGCCGGGTTGGTCAGGTCGACGAAGCTGAAATCCAGCCCGGCGGTGCGGCGGCGCACGCGCTCGAACAGGCGGAAGCTGCCGCCGTAGATGTCGTCCATCGCCACCACGTGGCTGCCGGCGTCAAGCAGTTCTATCACCGTGGAGCTGGCGGCCATGCCCGAGGCGAAGGCAAAGCCGCGGCTGCCGCCTTCCAGCGCCGCCACGCAACGCTCGTAGGCGAAACGTGTGGGATTGTGGGTGCGCGAGTACTCGAAGCCCTGGTGCACGCCGGGGCTGGACTGGGCGTAGGTCGAGGTCGCGTAGATCGGCGGCATCACCGCGCCAGTGCCCGGGTCGGGCGACTGGCCGCCGTGGATGGCCAGCGTGGCAAGCGACAAGCTGCGCTCGCCTTCCTGGCCGCGTGGATGCTGATCCGTCATGGTGCCTTCCAGCTAAAGGGGTGGGATTCTACCAGCCTGGCCTGAACCGGCCATTGGGCCCTGTCGCATCACTGCACCCGCCGCCGTAGGTAGTTCAGCAGGTCGATGCGGGTGATAAGGCCGAGGAAGTGTCCGTCGCCCATGATGATGGCGACCTGGCCGCGGTCGAACACCGGCAGCAGTGCCTCGATCGGCGACTTCACGTCGAGCCGGTCGAGCTTGCTGACCATCGCCACCGATACCGGGTCGCGGAAGCGGGCCTCGTCGCCGTAGACGTGCAGCAGCACGTCGCTCTCGTCAATGATGCCGACCAGCTGCTCACCCTCCATCACCGGCAGCTGCGAGACGTCGTACAGCTTCATGCGCTGGTAGGCGGTGGTCAGCAGGTCGTTGGGGCCGACCACCACGGTGTCGCGCTGGCTGTACGGGCGCAGGATCAGGTCGCGCAGGTCGCCATGCTGCGGGCGCTCGATGAAGCCGTTGTCCAGCATCCAGTAGTCGTTGTACATCTTCGACAGGTACTTGTTGCCGGTGTCCGGCACCAGCACCAGCACCTTCTTCGGCGTGGCCTGCTCGCGGCAGTATTTCAGCGCCGCCGCCAGCAGGGTGCCGGTCGAGGAACCGCCGAGGATGCCTTCCTTTGCCAGCAGTTCGCGCGCGGTGTGGAAACTTTCCGCATCGCTGATGGCGTAGGCCTTCCTGACCCGGCTGAAATCGGAGATCGACGGCAGGAAATCCTCGCCGATGCCCTCCACCAGCCAGCTGCCGGACTTTTCGTTCAGCGTGCCGTCGTTGATGTATTCGGCCAGGATCGACCCCACCGGGTCGGCCAGCACCAGTTCGGTAGCCGGCGATAGCTTGGCGAAGGCGCGCGACAGGCCGGTCATGGTGCCGGAGCTGCCGCAGCCGAACACGATGGCGTCCAGTTCGCCCTCCATCTGTTCGAGGATTTCCGGGCCGGTGCCGAACTCGTGCGCGGCCGGGTTGTCGGGATTGCCGAACTGGTTGATGAAGTAGGCGCCGGGGGTCTGCTCGGCGATGGTCCTGGCCAGGTCCTGGTAGTACTCGGGGTGGCCCTTGGCCACGTCCGAGCGGGTCAGCACCACTTCGGCCCCCATCGCCTTGAGGTTGAAGATCTTTTCCCGGCTCATCTTGTCCGGCACGACGAGGACCAGCTTGTAGCCCTTCTGCTGCGCCACCAGCGCCAGGCCCAGGCCGGTGTTGCCGGCGGTACCTTCGACCAGCGTCGCGCCGGGCTTGAGGTCACCGCGCTTTTCCGCCGCCTCGATCATCGACAGGCCGATGCGGTCCTTGATCGAACCGCCCGGGTTGGCGCTCTCCAGCTTCAAGAACAGCTCGCAGACGCCGGTGTCCAGGCGCTGCGCCTTGACGATCGGCGTGCGCCCGATGAGTTCGAGTACGGAGGAATGGATGGCCATCGAATGTGTCTGGGAATCGCGCCGCACCGCGGCTGGAGCCCGATTATCCGATGGATGTGCCTGAAAGTCAGGCAAGGTCGCTGCCCGCACCGCGGCCGGCAGGTGACGCGGGCGGCGGCGACCGACGAGGAGGCCACCACCGCCCGCGACGGAAAGGTGCTGCGTGGGGAAGGTTCAGTTGGGTCGGCTTTCGTACATGCGCAACAGCCGCTGCTTGGCCAGCAGCTTCTCGCGCTTCATCATTCCCAGCGTGGCATCGTCGATGGGAAGTACCCCCAGCTCCGCATCCATGCATTTCTTGTTCAGCTTCTTGTGCTGTTGGTAGAGCTGCCTGAATTCGGGGTTGGCCTTCATCAGTGCATCGATTTCATTCTGCGGCTGCTCTTCGAACATGGTGACCTCCTTCATGCGGAAACAAGAACGCCCCGGCCTTGCGGCACGGGGCGTTGCTGGATCGGAGAAACCTGGCCACGCATGACCGACCCCCCGCCCCGCTTCCGGGCCATGCCCCGGAAGTTGCTTGGTACTGGTTCGCGCCATTGCTGCACCGGCCCGGTCCTCCTGCTGTCCGGGCGACGACGTTGCCGCCCGGACGATTGACCCTACGCCTGAAAAAAGGTTCCGGCAAGGGGCGGAAACCGGTATCGGTACGGTTCATGACCGGCCGCGCATTCAGCCTTCGGGAAGGCCCTCAAGACATCGGCAAACATGATGTAGGGCCGGGCTTGCCCGGCACGAGGCCTCGCCGGGAACGCTCCGTGCGGGGCAAGCCCCGCACCTTGTGTCTTGAAGCCAGCCCCGATCAGGCAGACTTCCCCGGAGTGATCCGGGAGGTTCCGATGATGCCGTCTCCGCACTTGAGCCTTCGAGCTCGCACCGTAGATCCGGCACATCGGAACCCTTTTCCGCCCTGGAGCTTGAACGGTATCTTCGGCCCGCTTTTGCGAGAGCCAGCACGAACAAGGGCAAGCCAGGCGGTCACTGGATCCGGTTCGACAGCAGGAGACAGAGACATGCAGGTGATAGGCATCGACGTGGCCAAGGCCACCTTCGACATCGCCCTGCCGTTGGGGCAGGGCAAGTACCGCACCCGGGGCAAGCTCGGCAACACCGCCGCGGGTTGGGAACAACTGCTGGCCTGGAGACAGGCTCACGCCCCGGAAGCGGCGGTGGGCATGGAAGCCACGGGGATCTACCACGAA
>NZ_LDJP01000071.1 GCF_001431505.1 Stenotrophomonas daejeonensis | reverse complement strand
GGTCGCCTTCCTGTGCGGGCTGCGTCCCTACAACGTCGCACGCGGCCCTGGTAAAGACCAGGCGCGTGTCAGCGGGTGCAGGCGCGGTGTCCGCCGGGTGCTGTACATGGCCACCTGGGCCGCCATCCGGGCGCGCTCACCGCTGGCCGAGACCTACCGACGGCTGGTCGACGCCGGAAAACCCAAAAAACTGGCCGTCACCGCCTGCATGCGCAAGTACCTCACCATGCTCAACGCAATGCAGCGCGACAACCTGCCTTGGAACCCAAAAGGCAGCTCCGCATGAAATGACAGTTGACTCCTACACGGCTGGTGCGTGCTTGTCAGGTGCCGGCATCCGGGTCGGCCACCGGTGACGGCGGCAAGGCCGGCACCTCGGCCGGCGTCGCCAGCTCCCCGGCGTGGTTGGGCGCGGCCATCATCTTCGCCTTGCGCCAGTTGCCCCAGCGGTAATAGGCCATGATCAGCAGCATCGAGCAGAACGCGCTGACCGGGAAGCTCCACCAGATCGCGTCGGCGCCCATCAGCGGTTGCATCCACAGCGCGAACGGCACGCGGATGCCCCACATCGCCACCGCCAGCACCAGCAGCGGCGCCACCACCGCGCCGGTGGAGCGCACCACGCCGGCGACCACGAAGTTCACCCCGAAGAACAGGAACGACCACACCGCGATGTGGTTGAGGTGGCGGCCGATCTCCAGCGCCGGGCTGGCCGCCGGCAGGAACAGCGCCAGCGTGCTGCGGTCCAGCAGGATGATCGGCGCGATCAGCGCACCGGTCAGCAGGAAGTTGAACAGCACGCCGGTGCGCGCGGTGGCGTCCACCCGCTGCCACAGCCCGGCGCCCACGTTCTGCGCCGCCATCGAGGAGCACGCCGCGCCGATCGCCATCGCCGGCATCTGCACGTAGGTCCACAGCTGCAACGCCGCGCCGTAGGCCGAGGCGGTGTCCACCCCGTAGCCGTTGACCATGCTGATCATCATGATCATCGCCAGCGAGATCAGCACCATCTGCAGGCCCATCGGCACGCCCTTGACCACCAGCGCCTTGAGGATGGCCGCGTCGATCTTCAGCAGCGCGGCATCCTTGCGCCCCAGCCACAGCATGTGCCGCTTGTTGCGCAGGTACAGCAGCAACGCGGCCAGCGACAGCGCCTGCGCGCAGAACGTGGCCCAGGCCGCGCCGGCCACGCCCAGTTCCGGGAACGGGCCGAGGCCGAAGATCAGCAGCGGGTTGATGCCGATGTCCAGCAGCACCGACAGCAGCAGGAAGCGGAACGGCGTGCGCGAGTCGCCGGCACCGCGCAGCGCCGCGGTGAGGAAGGCGAAGGCGTACAGCAGCGGCATCGCCAGGAAGATCACCCGCAGGTAGGCGTCGGCCATCGCCAGCGATTCGGCCGGCGTGCCCATTGCCAGCAGCAGCCGATGCGACAGGAACCAGCCCAGCACTGCGATCACCACCGACAGGCCGATGAAGAAGGTGGCGCTGGTGCCCATCACCCGCCGCGCCTGCGGCAGGTCGCGTGCGCCGATGGCCTGGCCGATCAGGATGGTGGCGGCCATGCCGATGCCGAACACCGAGCCGATCAGGAAGAACATGATGTTGTTGGCGTTGGCCGTGGCGGTCAGCGCCGCCTCGCCGAGGAACTTGCCGACCCAGATCGCGTTGACCGAGCCGTTCAGCGACTGCGCGATGTTGCCGGCGAGGATGGGCAGGGCGAACAGCAGCAGGCTGCGGCCGATCGGGCCTTCGGTCAGCGAACGGGACGAAGCGGCTGGCGTCATGGGCGTCGGTCGGTGGATGAATGCGGACACTAGCATTGCCGGTGTGACGGCGGTTGCGGCCGGCGTTACGATGCGGCGTTGACCGGGTTCCGCCGGTGCAAGGAGAGGACGATGCTGAAACACGTGTGTGCTGCGATGGTGCTGCTGGGGCTGTCGGCCTGCGCCGATTCCGATCGGCTGATGGATGCCAACGTGCGCCCGACCGACCATGCCGACTGCCTGGTCGGCAACGACCGGCTCGACAGCGAGCGCGCCAGCGGCGCACGTTCGCTGCGCGACAAGCGCTGCAACCCCGACGACAGCCTCAACTGGACCATCGGCCAGCCGCGCAAGGACGCGATGGAAGTGGACTTCAAGAAAAAGCATGACTGAAGCGGAAAACGCACCGGCGGCCGGCGTCCGCCTGGACGTGTGGCTGTGGGCGGCGCGCTTCTTCAGGACCCGCAGCCTGGCCAAACAGGCGGTGGAGACCGGCAAGGTCGAGGTCGGCGGGCAGCGGCCCAAGTCCTCGCGCAGCGTCCGGGTGGGCGACGCGCTGCGCGTGCAGCGCGGCGATGACGTCTTCGAGATCGACGTGCGCGGCCTGAGCGACAGCCGCGGCCCGGCACCGGTGGCGCAGGCGCTGTACGAGGAAACCGCTGCGTCGAAACAGGCGCGCGAGGAACGGCGCCGGCAACGCGCCGCCGCCCGCGACGGCTACCAGCCGCCGGAGCACAAGCCCGACAAGCGCGCGCGGCGGCTGATCCGCGCGCTGGGCGACATCGACGCGCTGTAGGAGTGCATCAGGACGCTCGTTGATGCGGGATTCGCCCCGCATGGGGCCTTCCCGGTAGAGCCCCAGCGGGGCAAGCCCCGCTCTACGGTGCGGCCGTGAGCTTTTCTGCATCGTCCTCAGCCGGAGAACCCAAACGGAAAACGCCACCTCGCGGTGGCGTTTCGTCGTTCGGATTGCGCCGGTTTCAGCGCTTGCCGCTGCCCAGCAGGCCGCTGCCGAGCTTGATCAGGTCGGACACGCCGAACTGGCCGTCGCCGTCCTGGTCCAGCACGCTGCCGAGCAGGTTGCCGCCGATGCCGCCGGCCTGCGCCACGCGCTGCTTTTCCTGGCCGAGGATCTGGCTCAGGCCGCCGGCGCTGGCCTGCTGGCCGCCGCTGCCGATGCGCTGGGCGAGGTAGGCCATCACGATCGGGGCGAGGATCTTCAGCAACTGGCTGGCGTTGCCCTGGCTCAGGCCGGTGGCCTGCGCCAGCCCGGTCTCGGCGCGGCCCTGGTTGCCGCCGAAGATGTGGCCGAGGATGCCGGCGCCATCGGCCGCCGCGCTGTTGCCGCCGCCACCGAGCACCGCGCCGAGGACGCTGCCGATGTCCAGCCCGCTGTGGTTGTTCTGCAGCGCGCCGAGCAGGGCTTCGGCGCCCTGCGGCTTGGCCGCGTTGTTGCCCAGCGCACCCATCAGCAGCGGCAGCGCCGCACCGATGGCGCCGGAGGCCTGCTGGCTGTCGAGGCCAAGTTGCTGCGACACCTGCTGCAGCGGTGCGCCCTGGAGCTGGGAAAGGAGGTCGTCGGTCAGGCTCATCGTGGCGTGGTCCTTGCGGTGGGATAACACCGGCATGGTAGCGCCGTGGCGACGGTTGCAGGCATGCCCTGCGAGGCAGGGTGAGGCCCGGTGATGCGGGGCCGCCGCCGCTTCGCCTTCCCCGCGGGGGCGGGGAAGGCGGCGTGCCTCAGGCGAGGCTGTTGGGCGACTCTTCGCCGGCGAACGCGCCGAGCTTGCGCAGGGCGGCTTCGACGCCGGCGCCGTAGGCCGGGTCGGCCTTGCTGCAGTTGTCGACGTGGCGGCGCTTGATGAAGTCCGGGGCGTCGCCCATCGCGCGGGCGGTGTTGTCGAACAGCGCCTGCTGCTGCGCCGGGGTCATCAGCCGGAACAGGTCGCCGGGCTGCTTGTAGTAGTTGTCGTCGTTGTCGCGGTAGTTCCACCAGTCGGCGTCGCCGTTGATCTTCAACGGCGGTTCGCGGTACTGCGGCTGCTCCTGCCACTGCTGGAAGCTGTTGGGCTCGTAGTGGGGCAGGCCGCCGTAGTTGTCGTCGACGCGGCCGATGCCGTCGCGGTGGTTGCTGTGCACCGGGCAGCGCGCCTTGTTGACCGGGATCTGCTGGTAGTTGGTGCCCAGCCGGTAGCGCTGCGCGTCGGCGTAGTTGAACAGGCGCGCCTGCAGCATCTTGTCCGGCGACACGCCGATGCCCGGCACCAGGTTGGACGGCGCGAACGCGCTCTGCTCGACGTCGGCGAAGAAGTTCTCCGGGTTGCGGTTGAGCTCGAACTCGCCGACCTCGATCAGCGGGTAGTCGCCCTTCGGCCATACCTTGGTCAGGTCGAACGGGTGGTAGGGCACCTTCTCCGCGTCGGCCTCCGGCATCACCTGCACGTACATCTTCCACTTCGGGAAGTCGCCGCGCTCGATCGCCTCGTAGAGGTCGCGCTGGTGGGTCTCGCGGTCATGGCCGATGGCCTCGGCGGCCTCGGCGTCGGTCAGGTTCTTGATCCCCTGCTGGGTGCGGAAGTGGAACTTCACCCAGTAGCGTTCGCCCTTCTCGTTCCAGAAGCTGTAGGTGTGCGAGCCGAAGCCGTGCATGTGCCGGTAGCTGGCGGGGATGCCGCGGTCGCTCATCACGATGGTGACCTGGTGCAGCGCCTCGGGCAGCAGGGTCCACCAGTCCCAGTTGTAGGTGGCCGAGCGCAGGTTGGTGCGCGGGTCGCGCTTGACCACCTTGTTGAGGTCCGGGAACTTGCGCGGGTCGCGGATGAAGAACACCGGGGTGTTGTTGCCCACCATGTCCCAGTTGCCTTCCTCGGTGTAGAACTTCAGCGCGAAGCCGCGGATGTCGCGCTCGGCGTCGGCCGCGCCGCGCTCGCCGGCCACGGTGGTGAAGCGGGCGAACATCTCGGTCTGCTTGCCGACCTTCGAAAAGATCGCCGCGCGGGTGTACTGGGTGATGTCGTTGGTGACGGTGAAGGTGCCGAACGCGCCCGAGCCCTTGGCGTGCATGCGCCGCTCGGGGATCACCTCGCGCACGAAGTTGGCCAGCTTCTCGTTGAGCCACACGTCCTGCGCCAGCAGCGGGCCGCGCGGGCCGGCGGTGAGGCTGTTCTGGTTGTCCGGCACCGGTGCGCCGAAGTCGGTGGTCAGGTGGGTGACGGGGCACTTCCTGTTGCTGTCGTTGCTGTTCATGGCGTGCTCCTGCTGGGGCTGGCTGGGATGGAGGAAGGTGTCGCGCGATGCAACGAGAGGACTGTAGTCACCGTCCCACGGAAAAGATAATCGAATGATTCGTTTCGATTGATAGGGGGAATCTATCGATCATGGGTGCCGTGCCGTGGAGCATGCGGCGCCTGCCCCACGGCCGCCCGGCGGCTTCATTCGGGGCGCGGCGTGCCGGCGGTACCGGGCGGCAGGACCGGCACCTCCACCTGCGGCTGGCGCCCGGTCAGCGTGTGCAGGAAGGCGACGATGGCCTGTACCTCGTCGGCGTCGAGCGTGTGCCCCAGCTGGCTGCTGCCCATGATCGCGACCGCTTCGGACAGGTCCCAGACCTCGCCGCTGTGGAAGTAGGGCGCGGTGAGGGCCACGTTGCGCAACGGCGCGGCGCGGAACACGTACTCGTCGCTGGCGGTGTTGGTGACCGCGAAGCGGCCCTTGTCGCCCGGCGGCAGGATCTCCGCGCCGGGGCGGGCGACCACGCCGAACGGGTAGTAGGCCTGGCCGCCCAGGTTGACCCCGGAATGGCAGGCGGTGCAGCCCTTGTCGATGAACAGCGACAGGCCGCGCCGTTCCCGTTCGTCGAGGCTGTCCTTGCCGGCGAGGAAGCGGTCGAAGCGCGCGTCGGGCGTGACCAGGGTGGTCTCGAACGCCTCGATCGCGCGCGCCATGTTGTCGAACGTCACCGGCTGCGCATCGTCGGGGAACGCGGCGCCGAACTCGGCCACGTACTGCGGGATGCTGCGCAGGGTTTCCTCGACGCGCGCGGGCGTGTTGTTCATCTCCACGCTGGCCTGCACCGGGCCCTTGGCCTGTTCGGCCAGGTCCGAGGCGCGCCCGTCCCAGAACTGGGCGGTGTTGAACACCGCGTTGAGCACCGTGGGCGAGTTGCGCGGGCCCTTCTGCCAGCCGTGGCCGATGGCCACCGACACGTTGTCGGCGCCGCCGGTGGCGACGCTGTGGCAGGTATGGCAGGTGATGATGTGGCTGCTGGAGAGCCGCGGCTCGAAGAACAGCTTGTGGCCCAGCGCCACCCGTTCGGGGGTGACCGGCCTGCCGAAGGCTTCGGTGACCGCGGACGGGATCGGCTCGAACAGCGCGTTGGCGATGTCGCGCAGTTCGTCGTCCGCGTCGGTGGCGGTCGCGGCCGGCGCCGTGGGGGTGGTATCGGGCGTTGCCGCCTTGTCGGCGCTGCAGCCGGCGGCCAGGACAAGCGCGAGGGCGAGTGCGGAATTGCGGGGCGGGATCATGGCGGGCCTCCAACGGCTGGCGGGGGTTGCAGCCATGTCAGCAGCGCGGGTGGGGGGCGGCAATGATCCCGATCAAACCGTGCCGGTAGTGCGCCCGGTTGCGATATGCGACCGGATTCGGACGCGGCATGCCGTGCAGCCGGTACGATCGGGCCCCCGACCCGCAAAGCCCAAGGACGTGTCCATGAAGCATCCCGCCGCCATCCCGTTCGCGCTCGCCTCGTTGTGCGTGGCTTCCGCCGCGCTGGCCACCGAACCGGCCCGGCCCTCGCTGGAAACGCTGGAGCGCATCATCGAATCGCGTACGCCGGAAACGCGCGTGGCCGCGCCGGACCAGGAACGCATCACCGCGCGCCGCATCGACATCGTCGACGAGAACGGCGTGATCCGCATGACCCTGTCCGGCCGCACCCCGGCGCCGGTCATCGACGGCATCCAGTACAAGCGCGTGTTCAACGTCGCCGGCATGGTGCTGTACGACGAGAACGGCAGCGAGCGCGGCGGCTTCGGCACCGCCGACGTGCCCGGCGGCGCGGCGGTACTGGCGCTGGACCACCCGGCGCTGGACGCCATCGGCTGGCGGGTGTCGCCCGACGGCGAGGTGAGCTTCTCGATCAACCAGGCGCCACCGCTGCTGCGCGAGCCGAAGCTGGACAACCGGCTGGTCCCCGGCGTGCAGGCGCCGACCCGCATCCGCATGCTGGTGGCGGCCGACGGCACCCCGTCCATCGCCCTGAACGACAAGGCCGACCGCACCCGCCTGCGCCTGACCGTCACCGAGGAGGGCTACGGCGCCATCGAGTTCCTCGACGCCGAGGGCAAGGTGATCCACACCCTCGCGCCCGAAGCCGGCCTGCAATGACCCAGCGCGCCACCCGCCTGCTGCACCTGCTGGACGAACTGCGCCGGCGCCGCAGCGCGGTGCGCGGCGCGCAGTTGGCCGAGCAGTTGGGCGTGAGCCTGCGCACCCTGTACCGCGACGTCGAGGCGCTGCGCGGGCAGGGCGCGGACATCGTCGGCGACCCCGGCGTCGGCTACCAGCTGCGCGCCGGCTTCCTGCTGCCGCCGATGATGTTCTCGGACGAGGAACTGGAGGCGATGGTGCTGGGCGCGCGCTGGGTGTCGCGGCATGCCGACCCGGAACTGGCCGCGGCGGCCGACCGGGCGATGGACCGCATCGTCGGCATCCTGCCCGAGGCGTTGCGGCTGCAGGTCGAGACCAGCGGCCTGTTCGCCGACTGGAACGCCAGCGAGCCGGAGCCGTGGCTGCCGGTACTGCGCCGCGCGATCCGCGCCGGCAACGTGGTGCGCATGCAATACGCCGACGCCGAGGGGCGCATCACCGAGCGCGTGATCTGGCCGTTCGCGATGGCCTTCCTCGCCGAGGTGCGGGTGCTGGCGGCGTGGTGCCTGTTGCGCGGCGACTTCCGCCACTTCCGCGCCGACCGGGTGCTGGCGCTGGAGGACACCGGCGCCCGCTACCCGGAGCAGCGCCACCACCTGCTCAAGCGCTGGCGCGAGCTGCACCTGCAAGGCCACGGCGGTTGACTGCTGACAGTGGCTGTCAGCAGCCCCGGCACACACTGCCGGCTCCTTCCGACACACCAACATGGGTACCCATCATGACCGCCACGCTGACCTTCTACACCCACCCCCTCTCGCGCGGCCGGCTGGCGCGCTGGATGCTGGAGGAAACCGGGCTGCCCTACGAGGAAGTGGTGGTGGAATTCGGCACCACGATGAAGTCGCCCGACTACCTGGCGGTCAACCCGATGGGCAAGGTGCCGGCGCTGCGCCACGGCGAGGTGGTGGTGACCGAGAACGCCGCCATCTGCGCCTACCTGGCCGAGCTGGTGCCGGAGAAGGGGCTGGTGCCGCCATCCGGTTCGCCGGAGCGCGGCGCGTTCTACCGCTGGCTGTTCTTCTTCGCCGGCCCGTTCGAGGCATGGCTGACCGCGAAAAGCACCGGCACCCTGGCGCCGGCGGTGGGCGCGGGCTACGGCGAGGATGGCGACGTGCTGCGCACGCTGGAGCAGGCCCTGCGCGACCGCAGGCACCTTGCCGGCAACGGTTTCACCGCGGTGGACCTGTACGTGGCCGCGTCGCTGGGGTACTTCATGATGACCGGCGCGATCGCCAAGAACCCGGTGTTCGAGGCCTTCGTCGCGCACCATGCCGGCCGCCCGGCCGCGGCCGCGGCCAACGCCCGCGACAATGCGCTGGCGGCGAAGTACCAACCCACGTAGGTGCCGGGCTTGCCCGGCACGGGGCGTTACCGGGGCAGGCCCCATGCGGGGCAAGCCCCGCATCCACGAAGGTGTGATACCGGCGAGCGAGGGCGCGGTGAACAGGTCGAACTGCCGTGGCGTGTCCAGCGCCTGCGGTGCCACCGTCGCGCCTGGCCCGCGACAATGCGTTGGCGGCGAAGTGCCAGCCCACGCAGGTGCCGGGCTTGCCCGGCACGGGGCCTTACCGGGGAAGGCCCCATGCGGGGCAAGCCCCGCATCCACGAAGGCGCGATGCCGGTGGGGGCGTCGTTACAGCAGCGACTTCATCCGGTACAGCGCTTCCAGCGCCTGCTTCGGCGTCAGCTCGTCCGGGTCGATGGCCTGCAGGGCATCCAGCGCCGCCGATGAAGGCGCGGCGAACAGGCCGAACTGCTGCGGCGCGTCCAGCGCCTGCGGCGCCACCGCCGCGCTCTGGGTTTCGCCGCCGCGTTGTTCCAGCTCCGCCAGCCGCCGCCGCGCCTGCGCCACGGTGGCCCTGGGCAGGCCGGCCAGCGCCGCCACCTGCAGGCCGAAGCTGCGGTTGGCCGGGCCGTCCTTCACCGCGTGCATGAACACCAGCGTCTCGCCATGCTCGACCGCGTCCAGGTGCACGTTGGCGATGCCGCTGGCGCCGCCTTCGACGCTCTCGTCGGCCAGCGCGGTCAGCTCGAAGTAGTGGGTGGCGAACAGCGTGTAGCAGCGGTTGACGTGCGCCAGGTGGCGCGCCACCGCGTCGGCCAGCGCCAGCCCGTCGTAGGTGGAGGTGCCGCGGCCGATCTCGTCCATCAGCACCAGCGACTGCGCGGTGGCGTGGTGCAGGATGTAGCTGGTCTCGGCCATCTCGACCATGAAGGTCGATTGGCCCTTAGCCAGGTCGTCGCCGGCGCCGATGCGGGTCAGGATGCGGTCGATCGGGCCGATCACCGCGCGGCTGGCCGGCACGAAGCTGCCGATGTGGGCCAGCAGCACGATCAGCGCGTTCTGCCGCATGTAGGTGGACTTACCGCCCATGTTCGGGCCGGTGATGACCAGCATGCGCCGGTCGGGGTGCAGGTCGAGGTCGTTCGGCTCGAACGGCTGCTCGCGCACCGCTTCCACCACCGGGTGGCGGCCGCGCTCGATGCGCAGGCATGGCGCGGTGTCCAACTCCGGCTGCGACCAGTCCAGCGCCTGCGCGCGTTCGGCGAAGCAGGCCAGCACGTCCAGCTCGCTCAGCGCCGCGGCGCAGCGCTTGAGCGGCTCCAGGTGCTGGCCGACACCATCGAGCAGGCCCTCGTACAGCAGCTTCTCGCGCGACAGCGAGCGCTCGCGCGCGGACAGCACCTTGTCCTCGAAGCTCTTCAGCTCCTCGGTGATGTAGCGCTCGGCGTTGGTCAGGGTCTGGCGGCGGGTGTAGTGCACCGGCGCCTTGTCCGACTGGCCCTTGCTGATCTCGATGTAGTAGCCGTGCACGCGGTTGTAGCCGACCTTCAGCGTCGGGATGCCGCTGCTTTCGCGCTCGCGTGCTTCGAGGTCGATCAGGAACTGGTCGGCGTGGGTCGAGAGCCTGCGCAGTTCGTCCAGCTCGGCGTCGAAGCCCTCGGCGATCACGCCGCCGTCGGACAGCTTGAGCGGCGGCTGCTCGGCGATGGCGGACGCCAGCAATTGCGCGCTCTCGTCGTGCGAGCCGAGTTCGGCGCGCAGTTGTTGCAGGCGCGGTGAATCCAGCGTTTCCAGTTGCGCGGCGATGGCCGGCAGCATGCCCAGGCCATCGCGCAGGGTGGAGAAGTCGCGCGGCCGCGCCGAGCGCAGCGCCATGCGGGTGAGGATGCGCTCGATGTCGCCGAGCGCGCGGAAGCTCTCGCGCAGGTCGGCATCCACGCCGCGATCAATCAAGGTTGCCACTGCATGGTGGCGCTGCTGCAGCACCTCGCGCAGCCGCAGCGGGCGGTGCAGCCAGCGCCGCAGCAAACGCCCGCCCATCGGCGTGATCGTGCTGTCGAGCACGCCCAGCAGGGTGTTGCGAGTGTCGCCATCGACGCGCGTGTCCAGTTCCAGGTGGCGGCGGGTGGCGGCGTTCATCGCGATCGCCTCGCCGGCGGTTTCCATCGCGATCGCGGTCAGGTGCGGCAGGCGCTGCTTCTGGGTTTCCTCGACGTAGCCGAGCAAGGCGCCGGCCGCGGCGGTGGCGCGCGGCTTGTCGTCGATGCCGAAGCCGGACAGGTCGTGCAGCTTGAAGAAGGACAGCAGCTGGCGGCGGCCGCTGTCGGCGTCGAACAGCCACGGCGCACGGCGGCGCATGCCGCTGCGCTGGCGCAGGAACTCGGGCCACTCCTCCTCGTCGGGCACCAGCAGCTCGGCCGGTTCCAGGCGTGCAAGCTCGGCCTCCAGCGCGTCGTCGGTTTCCACCTCGTTGACCAGGAAGCGGCCGCCGGCCAGGTCGGCCCACGCCAGCCCGTAGCCTTGGCGATTGCGCGACACCGCCATCAGCAGGGTGTCGCGGCGCTCGTCCAGCAGCGCCTCGTCGGTGACGGTGCCGGGGGTGACGATGCGCACCACCTTGCGTTCGACCAAACCTTTCGCCAGCGCCGGGTCGCCGATCTGCTCGCAGATCGCCACCGACTCGCCCAGCGCCACCAGCCGCGCCAGATAGCCTTCGTAGGCATGCACCGGCACCCCGGCCATCGGGATCGGCGCGCCGGCGGAATTGCCGCGCTGGGTCAGGGTGATGTCGAGCAGCCGCGCCGCCTTGCGCGCGTCGTCGTAGAACAGCTCGTAGAAATCGCCCATGCGGAAGAACAGCAGCAGGTCCGGGTGGTCGGACTTGGCTGCGAAGTACTGCTTCATCAGCGGGGTGTGTTCGGGCTGTTTCTGGGTCACGCGTGCATCCGTCAGGGAGTTGGGGCAGGTCGCCTGCGAGCCGGTCATTGTAGGTGCAGGACGATGGGGCCACGAATCGGCAAGGGGGATGTCCCGGTGGCGGTCACGAACACCCGTTGCCCGCAACCTCCGGCATCATGCCGCGATGACCGCCACCCCCGCATCGCTGCCGCTCACCCGCATGGCCATCGCCCGCAGGGCGTGGCCGATCATCCTCGCCAATGCCTCGGTGCCGCTGCTGGGGCTGGTGGACACGGCGGTGATCGGCCACTTCGGCGGCACGGCGGACCTCGGCGCGCTGGCGCTGGGGGCGTTGCTGTTCAATTTCGTCTACTGGAGCTTCGGTTTCCTGCGCATGGCGACCACCGGGTTCGTGGCGCAGGCGGCCGGCGCCGGGGACGAGGCGGAGGTGCGCGCGGCGCTGCTGCGGCCGTTGCTGATGGGGCTGGCGCTGGGTGTGGCGGTGTGGCTGCTGCAATGGCCGCTGGCGGCCGGCTATTTCAGGTTGATGGATGCCGGCGACGCGGTGGCGGCGACCGGCTCGGCCTACTTTCGCGCGCGGGTGTGGGGCGCGCCGGCGGCGCTGGCGCTATACGCGCTGTGCGGGGCGCTGATCGGACTGGGGTATAGCCGCACGCTGCTGGCGGTGCAGTTGCTGCTCAACGGGCTCAACGCCGGGCTGGACGTGTATTTCGCCGGGGTGCTGGGCTGGGGCGCGCACGGCATCGGCCTGGGCACGGCGATCGCCGAGTGGAGCACCTGCGTGGTTGCCGCGGTGGCAGTGTGGCGGGTGCTGCGCGGCCGCCACCGCGATGCCGGGCCGTTCCTGCCGTGGGCGCGCATCGGCGACCGCGCGCGGCTGCGGCGCACGCTGGCGGCCAACGGCGACATCATGCTGCGCACGCTGTGCCTGCTGGCCGGCTTCGGCCTGTTCGCGCGGCAGGGCACGGCGCTGGGCGATGCGACGCTGGCGGCCAACCACCTGCTGCTGCAACTGGTGTCGTTCAGCGCGTTCTTCCTCGACGGCTTCGCCTTCGTCGCCGAGGCGCTGGTCGGCGCGGCGGTGGGGGCGAACGACCGGGCGCGCTTCCGCCATGCGGTGCGGTTGTCCAGCGAGTTGGCGCTGGCCACCGCGGTATTGCTGGCGGCCGGGCTGTGGCTGGGCGGCGGCGTGCTGGTGGGCCTGCTGACCTCGCTGCAGGAGGTGGCGGCGCTGGCGCGGGCGCACCTGCCGTGGGCGGCGCTGTACGTGCTGCTGTCGGTGGCCGCGTTCCAGCTCGACGGGGTGTTCATCGGCGCCACCCGCACGCGGGAGATGCGCAATGCCGGGGTGGCGTCGCTGGCGGTGTTCGCGCTGTGCGCGTGGCCGGCCACGGCGGCGTGGGGCAACCACGGGCTGTGGGCGGCGTTCGTGCTGTTCGTGGTGGCACGGGCGCTGGCGCTGCTGCCGTACTACCGCGCGCTGGCGCGGTCGCCGGGCATCGCGACGCCATGTTCAGGCGCATGCGGCGACGATGCGACCGCCACCGAGCGCCGGCCTCCTTCGTGAAACCCCAACGCCTGCTCCCGCTGATCGTCGCCACCGCCCTGTTCATCGAGAACATGGATTCCACGGCGATCTCCACCTCGCTGCCGCAGATCGCCGTCGATCTGGGCACCGAGCCGATCGCGCTGAAGCTGGCCTTGACCACCTACATGCTGGCGCTGGCGGTGTTCATCCCGGTCAGCGGCTGGGTGGCGGACCGGTTCGGCGCGCGGCGCATCTTCGTTGCCGCCATCGCGGTGTTCCTGCTCGGTTCGCTGGGCTGTGCGGCCAGCAATGGGCTGGGGCAGCTGGTGGCCGGGCGCTTCGTGCAGGGCATGGGCGGGGCGATGATGGTGCCGGTGGGGCGGCTGGTGCTGTTGCGCACCATCGACAAGGCCGAGCTGGTGCGCGCGCTGAGCTGGCTGACCGTCCCGGCGATGCTCGGGCCGATGCTGGGGCCGGTACTGGGCGGGGCGATCACCACCTACGCGCACTGGCGTTTCATCTTCCTGATCAACCTGCCGATGGGCGCGCTGGGCATGTGGCTGGCGTGGCGGCACGTGCCGGAGCTGCGGCAGGTGGTGGGGCCGCTGGATTCGCGCGGCTTCCTGTTGTCGGCCGGCGGGTTGGCGCTGGCGATGTTCGGGCTGTCGGCGGTCGGGCGCGGGCTGGCGCCGGCGCCGGTGATCGGCGGCTGCATGATCGTCGGCGTGCTGCTGCTGGCGCTGTACGTGCGGCATGCGCGCCACCACCCGCATCCGCTGCTGCGGCTGGACCTGTTCCGTATTCCCACCTACCGCGCCGGGGTGCTGGGCGGCTCGCTGTTCCGGGTCGGCATCGGCGCCACGCCGTTCCTGCTGCCGCTGATGCTGCAGCTGGGCTTCGGCTTCAACCCGCTGCACTCGGGGCTGGTGACCTTCACCTCCACCGCCGGGGCGATGCTGATGAAGACGCTGGCGCCGCGCATCCTGCACGCCACCGGCTTCCGCCCGGTGCTGGTCTGGAACGGGCTGGTGGCGGCGCTGGCGATGTGCCTGTTCGGGCTGTTCCGCGCCGATACGCCGTACTGGCTGATGGTCGGCGTGCTGCTCGCCAGCGGTTGCCTGCGTTCGCTGCAGTTCACCAGCATCAACGCGATCGCCTATGCCGACATCGACCAGGCCTCGATGAGCCAGGCCAGCAGCCTGACCGCGATGGCCCAGCAGGTGGCATTGGCGCTGGGCGTGACCCTGGGCGGCTATGCGCTGAGCCTGTCCACCGCGCTCAGCGGCCGTCCCGATGGCGACCCGCTCAACTTCACCTTCGCCTTCCTTGGCGTCGGCGTGATCTCGGCGCTGTCGGTGCTGGAGATGCGCCGGTTGGCGCCGGACGCCGGTGCGGAGATGGCCGGGCACGCGCAGGCCGGGCGCGAGGTGAGCGAGCCGAAGGTGGAGGCGCGGCCGCAGGCGTGAGCGGGGCGTTGCCGGGCGGAATGGGTGCCCGGCGTAGCTTCAGTCCGATGCCGCCTCGTCGATGCGCACCAGCAGCAGGTCGAGGTCGGTTTCGGCCTTGACCGAATGCGCCTCGCCCGGCGCCATGTGCAGCACCTGGCGCTCGTGCAGCACCACCTGTCCGGTGCCGAAGCCGAAGCTGCCGCGGCCGGCGAGCACCACCACCAGCACCCGCTCCGGCGCCGAATGCGCGGGCATCGCGGTGCCGGCCTTGAGCTGCAGCTGCATCACCCGGGTAGCGCCGTACTGGCCGATGGGCGTGACCTTGCGTTCGCTGGCGCCGTCGGCCGGTGGCGCGAGGTCGGCCAGGCGCGGGCTTGGCGACGGGGTTGCCGGTGGTTCGTGTGCGGCGGCGGGCACGAACGCGGTTGCGGCCAGGACGGCAAGCAGCAGGGACAGGCGGGTTTTCATGGGTGTTCTCCGTGGTGTCCGGGATTGCGGAGGGTGCCGGCGAGCACATCGTGCCCCTCGACCTGGTAGCGCTGCCAGAAGCGCCGGGCGATCAGCGTCGCGCGGGCATCGGCTTCGGCCTGCATCGCCGGGTTGCCCGATTCGGCGGTGGTCCGTGCGAACAGTTGCAGCCAGCGTTCGAACAGCGCCGGGTTCAGGCCCGGCAGCGCCATGTGCCGCGGCATCGGTGCACCGCTGAAGCGGCGGGTGCCGCGCAGCATCGCCGACCAGAAATCCACGAGGTGGGCCAGGTGTGCATCCCAGTCGTGCACGTGCCGGTCGAACACCGGCCCGAGCAGTGGATCGTGGCGCACGCGCGCATAGAAGCCGTGCACGAGGAGGACGACCTCCTCCTCGCTGCAGCACGGGACCGGGGCCGAAGCCGGTGGCTGGACTGCGTGCATGGCCGCTCAGAACCGCCAGGTGAAGCCGACCGTGCCGTTGCGGCCCACGCCCTGCAGGAACCCCGGCTGCGCCAGCGTGCCCACGTTGCGGATCACGTAGCTGCTGGCGTAGCGGCGGTCGGTGAGGTTGTCGGCGTGCACGAATACCGACCAGCGGCCATCGGCGGCGGTGTAGTCCACGCGGAAGCCGAGCAGCGCGTAGCCGTCCTGGTAGATCTCGCGGGTGTTGGCATGGTCGGTCGGGGTATCGCGCGGCAGCCAGCGCACGTTTGGACCGATGCGCCAGCCGCCGGCGCTCCACAGCAGTTCGGCACTGAGCATGTGCTCGGGCACGCCGGCGATGCGGTTGCCGGCGAACTGGCCGCCGTCGAAAGTGAAATCACTCCAGGTCCAGGCCAGCAGGTAGCTGAGTGCGCCGGCATCGGCCAGCGGCAGGCGGCCGTCCAGCCCCGCCTCCACGCCCTGATGGGTGGTGCCGGCGGCGTAGTTGTAGGTGCCGGTGCGGCTGCCGGTGTCGTCCACCATCGACATCAGTTCGTCGTCGACCTTGCTGCGGTAGGCCACCAGTGACCAGTTCATGCTGCCATCGCCACCGATGCGGCCGTCGGCGCCGAGTTCAATGGTGTCGGCGCTCTGCACCCGCAGCCGCAGCAGGCTGGCCTGCGCGGCGGCCGGGTTGTTTGCCGGGGCCTCGGCGGCGGCGATTTCCCACCAGGTCGGCACCTCGTTGCTGCGGCTGAGGTTGGCGAACAGGCGCAGGCCGTCGCGTGGCTGCCAGATCGCGCCGATGCGCGGGCTGGCGTGGGTGTAGCGCTGGTCCAGGCCGCCGCCGTTGGCCAGGTCGGTGGCGTTGCGTTCGGCGCGGCTCCACTTGCTCTCGGCCAGCAGGCGCACGCCGTCACTGGCCTGCCAGCCCAGCGCCGCCGCCACGTCCAGGCTGGAGGCGTCGAGGTCGTAATGGCCGAAGCGTTGCAGGCGGGTGCCGTTGGCCGGGTTGTTGGCGTAGAAATCGCGGGCGGTGGTGCCGGCGGTGTACGACGCGCCAAGACGATAGTCCAGGGTCCCGTGCGTGCCGCGCCACTGGTACTGCGTGCCCCAGGTGTCCGAATCGCTGACGTTGTGCGTGGTGGGGTTCTTGAACAGGTCCTCGGTGTCCTGCCACCACAGGCCCAGCGTGTGCCGCGAATCGTCGGCGCCCCATTCGGAGGCGTTGGCGATGCGCCGCTGGCGGGTGTCGCGCAGCGGGTCGCGCAGGTAGACGTTGGCGAGCTTGTCCTGCGGCGTGTCGCCATCGCCCATCACCCCGCGCGGGTCGCTGTGGATGCGGTCCTTGGGCACCACGTTGGGAATGTGGAAGAACAGGTCGGTCCACGACACCCAGGTGCGGTTGCTGAAGGTATCGCCGGCGCGCCAGCCGCTGTTGAAATGGACGGCGTCGCGCTTGCCGTCGGCATGGTGGCGGTAGCCGTCGTATTCGTCGTGGCTGCTGCCGAGCCACCAGTCGGCGCGCTCGTTGCTGCCGCCCCAGGCCAGTTGCCCGCCGCGGCGGCCGTCGCTGCCGCCCTCCAGCCGCAGCCGGCCGCGTTCGTCGGCACCGTTGAGGCTGTAGAAATCGACCTCGCCGCCGAGCGTGGTGGCGCCGGGGCTGAGCGCGTTGGCGCCGCGGCGGGCGCTGATGAAGGCGGCGTTGCGCTGTTCCAGCAGGCCGATCACGAACGAGCCGTCGGCCTCGTTGAGCGGGATGCCGTCCTGCAGCAGCAACACGCCACGGTTGACCGGATTGCTCTGGATGCCCGAGCCGCGGATGTTCAGGCGCGGCTGGTCGATGCCGCCGAAGAATTCCTGCAGGACGATGCCCGGCTGGTAGTCCAGCGCATCGCGCAGCGTCGCCTGGCGGCCGGCCTTGCGCAGGTCCACCAGGTTGGTGCCGCCGGGCACGCGCTGCAGCCGCGCGCGTTCGTCGGCCACGCCGGGGGCCACCGGCGTGGTGTCGCGGCGGCCCAACACGGTGATGCGGTCCAGGTCGACCGCATCGGCGGCGGTTTCCGCGACGGCCAGAGCGGGAGTGACGACCAGCGCGGCGGCGATGGCGAGGGCGAGCGGGGAGGCGGGGAGGGTCATGGCGGAGCCTGTCGGAGCGGGAGGAAAGGGGTTACCAGCCGAGGTGGAACATCAGCTTGGCCAGCAGGACGATGCCGACCATGTGGCTGAACACGCTCAGGTGGATGCGCTTGAACGCGGTCGAGGCCAGCCGGCCCTTGCCGCGCAGGCGCATGGCGTAGAGGAAGTGGCCGAACACGCTCAGCGCGAGCACGATCTTCAGCGTCAGCATCAGCGCGAAGCTGTCCTGCAGCGGGTGCGCGAGCAGGCTGCGGTAGCGCCAGGCCATGCCTAGCCCGCTGCCGTACAGCACCGCCAGCACCCACGGCATCAATTGCCGCGCACGGGCGCCGATGCCGACCTCGATCTGGTGCATCACGTTGCGCGGCACGCGCTTGCGCACGTTCTCCAGGATCAGAACCTCGAAGAACACGGTGCCGACGAAGACGAAGGCGGCGAACAGGTGCAGGACGTGGAACAGGGCGTAGTGGTTCATGGCGTGCTCGCTTGCCGCGGGGCGGCTGGCTGGGGGAAAAGGGGAATGACGGCGGCTTCGGCGTCGGGGACTGCGGGACACGGCAGTGCGCAGGGCAGCAGCCGGCCGTGTTCCAGCCGCAGGCAGCGGTCCACCCGTTCGGCCAGTTCCCGCGGGTGGTGGCTGACGCACAGCAGGGCGGCGCCGGTGCGCGCCAGCTCGGCATCGCACAGCGCGCCCAGCTCGCGGCGCAGGGCCGGGTCGAGCGCGGCGAAGGGTTCGTCCAGCAGCAACAGGTCCGGCGCGGTGGCGAACGCGCGCGCCAGCGCGACCCGCTGCGCCATGCCGCCGGACAACTGCCGCGGCCAGGCATCGGCACGTTCGGCCAGGCCCATGCGCTGCAGCCATTGGCTGGCGAGGCGCCGCGCGCCGGCCTTGTCGTGGCCGGCCGCATGCAGCGGGATGCACAGGTTGTCGAGCACGCTGCGCCACGGCAGCAGGCGCGGTTCCTGGAAGGCCATGCAGGTGCGTGCGAAGCGGTTGCCGACACGTCCCGACGCCGGTGCCAGCAGGCCGGCGGCCAGTTTCAGCAGGCTGCTCTTGCCGGTGCCGCTGGGGCCGACCAGGCCCACCCGCTCGCCCGGTGCGATGCGCAGTTCCACGCCGTCCAGCACCCGCTGGCCGCCGCGTTCGAGCACCACCCGGTCGAACTCAAGCATCGCCGGCCTCCCGGTGCATGGCCGGCGCGTCTTCCTGCCAGCGGGTGAGCCGGCGTTGCAGCGGCCGCAGCAGGCCCAGTTCCAGCAGCGCCACCAGCCCCAGCACCAGCACCACCCATGCGTACAACTCGCCGCTGTCGAAGGTGCTGCGGGCGTTGGCGAGGGCGAAGCCGGCGCCGTCCATCGCCCCGAGCACCTCGGCCATCACCACCAGCCGCACGCCGCCGCAGGTGGCCACCAGCAGCGCCGCGCACAGCGGTGGCGTCAGCGCTGGCAGCACCACGTGGCGCAGCCGCCGCCACGCGCCGAAGCGATACACCCGCGCCATTTCCAGCAGCGCCGGATCGACCAGCAGCAGGCCCTTGAGCGTGTTCACGTACATGCCCGGCGCCAGCAGCACCACGGCGATGAACACCACCATCGTCGTGCCCATGCCGAACCACAGCATCGCCAGCACCACCACGATTACCCCGGGTATCGACATCAGCAGCCAGCGCAGCGGTTCGAGCACCGCGCGCAGGCGCGGATGGCGGCCGGCGAGCAGGCCCAGCAGCAGGCCAAGCGCGATGCCCAGGCCCACGCCGCAGGCCACGCGCAGCAGGCTGGCCGCGGCGTGGTGCAGGAAGGCGGCGCTGCCGGCCAGCGCGGCCAGCGCACGCAGGGTCTGCAAGGGCGTGGCCATCAGCAGCGGCCCCAGGCGCATGGCCACCAGTTGCCAGCCGATGCCGAGCGCGAGCACGCCCAGCGCCGACCAAAGCGCCAGTTCGCGCGGGGAGGGCGGGTGCCGGGTCATGGGCCGTAGAACGCCGGGTCAGGGAGGCGGCCGCCGACCGCCT
>NZ_LDJP01000070.1 GCF_001431505.1 Stenotrophomonas daejeonensis | reverse complement strand
GAGGGGCAGCGAACCGGTGGTTCGCAAGCTGCCCCTCTCACCCCGCAGGGAGAGGGGCTTTGAAAGCCTCAGCGATTCACCTGCGCATACAGCGTGCTGCTCATGCCGAACAACTTGATGAAGCCCTCGGCCTCCTCCACGCCCCAATCCGCCGACTGCGCATAGGTCGCGCCCTTGGCGTTGAGGATGTGCGGGGACTTCACCGCCACCGCATCGACGCGCGCGCCGCGGGTTTCCAGCACCACCTCGCCATTGACCTTGCCCTGCGAGGACTTCAGGAACGCCTCCAGGTCGGTCTTCAGCGGGTCGTGGTAGAAGCCTTCGTAGACCAGCTCCACCCACTTGCGCGCCACGTCCGGCTTGAAGCGGTTCTGCTGCTTGGTCAGCACCGCCTCCTCCAGCGCGCGGTGGCCGGCCAGCAGCGCGGTCAGGCCCGGCGATTCATAGACGATGCGGCCCTTCAGGCCGATCACGGTGTCGCCGGTATAGACGCCACGGCCGACGCCATACGGGGCGAACAGCTTGTTGAGCTTTGCCAGGATCTGCTCGCCCGGCAGCGCCTTGCCATCCAGTTCGACCGCCTCGCCTTCGACGAACTTCAGGGTGACAATCAGCACTTCCGCCGGCCACGCGCTGCGCGGCGCGCACCAGCCGCGCGCGCCCTCGCCCGGGGCTTCCCACTTGTCGATCTCGCCGCCGGACATGGTCACGCCCAGCAGGTTCTCGTTGATGGTGTAGGCCTTCTGCTTGGCGCGCACGCCGAAGCCGCGTTCTTCCAGATACGCCTGCTCGTAGGCGCGGGTCTGGGTGTGCTCCTTCTGGATCTCGCGGATCGGCGCGACGATGCGGTAGTCGCCCTGCGCCTTCACCGCCAGGTCGAAGCGCACCTGGTCGTTGCCCATGCCGGTGCAACCGTGGGCGATGGCGTTGGTGCCCAGCTCGGTGGCGCGCTTGAGCGCGGCATCGACGATCAGGTAGCGGTCGGACACCAGCAGCGGGTACTGGCCCTGGTAGCCCTCGCCGGCCCACACGAACGGCTTGACGAAGCCTTCCCAGATCGCCGGGCCGCCATCGACGGTGACATGGCTGCTCACGCCCAGTTCGGCGGCGCGCTTCTCGATGGTCTCGCGCTCCTCGGCATCGACGCCGCCGGTGTCGGCGAACACGGTGTGCACGTTCCAGCCACGCTCCTGCAGGTAGGGCACGCAGAAACTGGTGTCCAGGCCGCCGGAGAAGGCCAGCACGATGTCGCGGGATTCGTTGGGGGTCGTCATGGTGAATGTTTCCGTGGGGATGTTGTCAGGAACGAGTGGAGAGGAACGAGAAACGAGTGGGAGCAAGGGCTGCGAGTTTTTACTCGTTCCTCGTTCCCCGGCACTCGTTACTGGATCAAAGCGGCCATGATCGCCTTCTGCACATGCAGGCGGTTCTCGGCCTCGTCGATGGCGATGCAGTTGGGCGAATCCATCACCGCGTCGGTCGCCTTGACGTTGCGGCGCAGCGGCAGGCAGTGCGAGAACACGCCATTGTTGGTCAGCGCCATCTTGGCTTCGTCGACGATGAAGTGCTTGTACTGGTCGCGGATCGGCTTTTCCGGCGCCCAGTTGCCGAAGTACGGCAGCGCGCCCCAGCTCTTGGCATAGACCACGTCGGCGCCGGCATAGGCGCTCTCGATGTCATGGCTGACGGTCAGCGAGCCGCCGCTCTCGGCGACGTTCTGCGCGGCCCAGCCCATGTAGCGTTCGTCGAGGAGGTATTGCTCGGTCGGGCACAGCAGGGTCACGTCCATGCCCATACGCGTGGCAATGGTCAGCGCCGAGTTCGCCACCGCGGTGTTCAGCGGCTTGGGGTGGTAGGTCCAGGTCAACACGTACTTCTTGTCGCGCAGGTCGGAGGTGCCGAAGTGCTCCTGCAGGGCCAGCGCATGCGCCAGCTCCTGGCAGGGATGGGTGATGGTTTCCATGTTGATCACCGGCACCGGCGAATACTTGGCGAATGCCTTGAGCACCACGTCTTCACGGTCGTAAGCCCAGTCCACGAACTTCGGGAACGCGCGCACGCCGATCAGGTCGACGTAGCGGCCCAGCACCTTCGCCACCTCGGCGATGTGCTCCTCGGTGTCGCCGTCCATCACCGTGCCCAGCTCGAACTCGATCGGCCAGGCGTCCTTGCCCGGCTGCAGCACGATGGCGTGGCCGCCCAGCTGGAACGCGCCCAGCTCGAAGCTGGTGCGGGTGCGCATCGACGGGTTGAAGAACACCAGCGCGATCGACTTGCCCTTCAACTCGTCGCCCAGCTTGTTGCGCTTGAACAGCGCCGCCTGGGTCAGCAGCGCGTCGAGCTCGGCGCGGCTCCAGTCCTGAGTGTTCAAGAAGTGCTTCACGGACATCGATCCATCCTTTGCTGCGTGGGGGACCGCCGTTGCCGGCGGGTGCGCACGATGCGCAACTTCATTGCGGTTGAAACTTTCTGTGGAACGAAAACGAAAAAACCCAGCCAGGGCTGGGTTTTCCGAACAGACAGCACGAAGCTCCGGTTACCCAGCGAGGATGTGGGGTTCCGGTCGACGCGCGCGCGAGGTCATGCCGGTGGCCTGCCGGGCGGCGCTGGATTCGTGCTGGAAGCTGTTCGCCTTCATCGCGGGGCATGGTCGCACGCACCCCGGCGGCACGCAAGCGGTGCAGTGCAACATCACGGGTTGCCGGCCACGGGCTCGGAATCGTCGCCCAGCTCGGGGGTGATCGACACCCGCAGCTTCAGGCGGTTGCCCGGGTCTTCCGGCAGCCGCGAGCGGAACTTGATGCCCTTGTAGACGTAGTCCACGTCATAGGCGATGGGCCGGCGGAACTCGCGGCCGACCTCGACGATGCGGCATTCGGGGGTGAGCATCGGGGTGTTGCCGCCGCCGCGCGCCAAGGTCATCGCGGCCTCGTCATCGTCGTCGTGGCGGCGGCCGAAGACCCCCTTCACCGAATCCCAGAAGCGGCGGAACCCGCCCTTCTCCTCTTCGGCGGTGACCTGCACCGGGTCCAGCGTGCGCGTGGACACCGGCACGCAATGCTCTTCGGTGCGGGTGGCGCGCAGGGTCTGGAACACCGGCTCGACGTTGAGCACCTGCGCGTAGTCGTGGCGCACGTTCTCCACGATCGCCACGCGGTTGCGCGGCTCCTCGCTCTGCGCCACGGCGGAGCCGCTGGCAGCGGCCAGCAGGCACAGGGCTGAGGGCAACAACGGAGCGTGCTTCATCGACTTCGGTGGATTCATGGGCAACGGACAGACCCGGCATAGTGTAGGCAGCCCCGTCCGTGAGGGGCTGAACATTACCCATCCGCAGCGCCATTGCCCAGCCCGGGCGTGCCCGGCCGGGCCCGGGCCGCTAGAATCGGCGGGCTTGCTCCTCCCCCGGAACCCCATGTCCCTGCACCTGTACAACACCCTGACGCGGCGGCTGGAGCCGTTCGTCCCGCTGGACCCGGCCGCGCCGACCATGTATGTCTGCGGCCCCACCGTCTACAACTACGTGCACATCGGCAATGCCCGCGGCCCGGTGGTGTTCGGGGTGCTGGCCGACCTGCTGCGGCGCCGCCACGGCGCGCTGCGCTACGCCCGCAACATCACCGACGTGGACGACAAGATCAACGCCGCCGCGCGCGAGCAGGGTGTGCCGATCACCGCCATCACCGATCGCTTCGCCGCCGCCTACCGCGAAGACATGGCCGCGCTGGGCGTGGCGCCACCGGACATCGAGCCGGAAGCCACCGCGCACATCCCGCAGATCATCGCCATGATCGAGGGGCTGGTCGCCGGCGGCCATGCCTATGCCGCGCAGGGCCACGTGCTGTTCGCGGTATCCAGCTTCGACGGCTACGGCAGGCTCTCCCGGCGCGACCCCGAGGAGATGCTGGCCGGCGCCCGCGTCGAGGTGGCACCGTACAAGCGCGACGCCGGCGACTTCGTGCTGTGGAAGCCCTCCACCGACGACCTGCCCGGCTGGGAGTCGCCGTGGGGCCGCGGCCGCCCCGGCTGGCACATCGAGTGCTCGGCGATGGCCGCCGCGCACCTGGGCGACACCATCGACATCCATGCCGGCGGCGTGGACCTGCAATTCCCGCACCACGAGAACGAGATCGCGCAGAGCGAATGCGCCCACGGCGGCCGCACCTTCGCCCGCTTCTGGCTGCACAACGGCATGCTCAACTTCGGCGGCGCCAAGATGAGCAAGTCGGTCGGCAACATCGAGCGGGTGCACGACCTCGTGCGCAAGCACCCGCCCGAGGCGCTGCGTTACGCGCTGCTGTCGGCCCACTACCGGCAACCGCTGGACTGGTCCGACGCGCTGATCGAGCAGAGCGTGCGCACCCTGGACCGCTTGTACGGCACCCTGCGCGACCTTGCCGACGTCGAGGCCGCGCCGTTGATCCCGGCCGCGGTGGAAGCCGCGCTGGACGACGACCTCAACACGCCGCTGGCGCTGGCCGAGCTGGCGCGCATCGCCGGCGACGCGCGCAAGGCGGTGGACGCGGCGGACAAGGCGCGGCTGAAAGCCGAGCTGCTGGGCGCCGGCCTCGCGCTGGGCCTGCTGCAGCAGGCGCCGGCGGCGTGGTTCGGGCGTGGCGCCGATGCCGGCGACGACGTGCGCATCCAGGCATTGATCGACGAGCGCATCGCCGCCAAGCAGGCCCGCGACTTCGCCCGTGCCGATGCCATCCGCGACCAGCTGGCCGCCGAGAACATCGTGCTGGAAGACACCCCGCAGGGCGTGCGCTGGAAGCGTGGCTGAGCTTTGGCGCGAAGTGCCGGACGAAGCTCCGGTTGAATCTCCACGCATCTGAACCGTCAATGGCTTCGCTCGCCCCTCACCCCAACCCCTCTCCCGATGGGAGGGGGGCTCAATGCAGAACCGAGATGACCGACTCCCCCTTCCCGCTCGAACCCACCGCCGCCGAAGCGCAGGCCGCCATCGCCGAGGAGTTCTCCTTCTTCGGCGACTGGTCCGAGCGCTACCAGTACCTGATCGACCTCGGCCGCAAGCTGCCGGCGTTCCCCGATGCATGGAAGGTCGAGGAACACCGCCTGCACGGCTGCCAATCGCTGGTGTGGATCGTGCCGGAAGGCAGCGCCGGGCGGCTGGTGTTCCATGCCATCAGCGACTCGGCCATCGTCTCCGGGCTGATCTACCTGGCCCTGCGCGTCTACTCCGGCCGCCCGGCCGCCGAGATCCTCGCCACCGAGCCGGACTACGTGGCCGCCATCGGCCTGGCCAAGCACCTCTCGCCCACCCGCAGCAACGGGTTGGCGTCGATGCTGGCCTTCATCCGCGACACCGCGCGGTCGCAGCAGGCGTGAGCACCACCACCCGGCACGGCATCGGCGCGCTGCTGCGCCAGCCGGGCTTCGCCGCGCTGCTCACCTACCGCATCACCGCGATGCTGTCCTACCAGATCGTCGCGGTCACGGTGGGCTGGCACATCTACGAGATCACCCGCAATCCGTTCTCGCTGGGCCTGATCGGCCTGGCCGAGGTGCTGCCCTACTTCTGCGTGGCGCCGTTCGCCGGTTACCTGGTCGACCACCTGCCGCGGCGCAGGCTGGGCATGGTCGCCTGCCTCGGCCTGGTCGCCACCGCCGCGGTGCTGGTGGCCGTGGCGATGGGCGGCCTGCCGTTCGAGGGCGTGTGGCCGATCTACCTGGCCATCGCCCTGACCGGCATGGTCCGCGCCTTCCTCTCGCCGATCTACAACGCGCTGTTCGCGCGGGTATTGGCGCGCGAGCAGTTCGCCAGCGGCGCCGGCTTCGGCAGCGTGGTGTTCCAGGCCGGCATGGTGATCGGCCCGGCGCTGGGCGGCGCGCTGGTCGGCTGGGGCGGCAAGGGCCTGGCCTATGGCGTGGCGACGGGCATGGCGATGCTGGCGATGGCCGCGCTGGCCCTGTTGAAGGTGGACGAACCGCCACCGCCGCCGACCCGCGCGCCGATCTTCGCCAGCATCGCCGAAGGCGCGCGTTTCGTGCTGGGCAACCAGATCATGCTCGGGGCGATGGCGCTGGACATGTTCTCGGTACTGCTCGGCGGCGTGGTGGCGATGCTGCCGGCCTTCATCCGCGAAATCCTGCACTACGGCCCGGAAGGGCTGGGCATCCTGCGCGCGGCACCGGCGCTGGGCTCGGTCTGCGTCGGCCTGTGGCTGGCGCGGCACCCGTTGCACCGCAACGCAGGGCGCACGCTGCTGTTCGCAGTGGCCGGCTTCGGCCTGTGCGTGATCGGCTTCGGCCTGTCGCAGCACTTCTGGCTGTCGGCGGCGGTGCTGCTGTTCTATGGCGCCTGCGACGGCGTGTCGGTGGTGGTGCGCTCGACCATCCTGCAGCTGGCGACGCCGGACGAAATGCGCGGGCGGGTGTCGTCGATCAACGGCATCTTCATCAGTTCGTCCAACGAGCTGGGCGCGTTCTATGCCGGCAGCATGGCGCGGCTGCTGGGGCTGGTACCGGCGGTGGTGGTCGGCGGCTGCGCGGTGCTGGGCGTGGCCGGCGTCACCGCATGGAAGGCGCCGCAGCTGCGCCGCCTGAACCTGCGCGACCTGCAATAACCGTCAGAACAGGCCCGGCTGCGGCGCAACCGTTGCCGGCGCCTGCAATGCCGGCAACCCCGGCAGGCGTTCGCGCAGCAGGGCATGGAAGCGCAATGCCTGCGCGGCGGCGAGGTGGTTGTCCGGCGTATGCAGGAACATGTGCGGGACCAGCCCCTGCTCGATCCAGTCCGCGACCTGCCCGACCCACGGCAGCAGCCACGGCTGGTTGGCCTCCAGCGCCGGGCCACCGATGAAACGCACCTGCGGGCTGCGGCCGAAGGCGGCCGCGCGCACCGGCAGGCGCGGCTTCTTCGATTGCGCATGCCGCACCGCCGGGGTGTCCGCCGCGCAGGCGAACAGCGCCCGCGCATCGAAGCAGATGCGCTCCACACCGCGCGCGTGCAACAGGCAATTGAGCGCACGTTCCTCGTCACCTCGGGCGAAGAAGGCCGGGTGGCGCACCTCCACCGCCAGTTCGCGCCCGCCGAAGTGATCCAGCCACGCGGCCAGTTCCTGCAGCCGCGCCGGGCCGAAACCGGCCGGCAGCTGCAGCCACAACGGCGCGACCCGGCCGGTCAACGGTGCCAGTAGTTGGAGAAAGGCATGGGTGGCGTCCAGTTGCTCGCGCGGGTCGCCCTCGTGGCTGATGTCGCGCGGCAGCTTGGCGCAGAAGCGGAAATCGGCCGGCATCGTCGCGGCCCAGCGCTGCACGGTGGCCGGCGCCGGACGGGCGTAGAAGGTGGTGTTGCCCTCCACCGCGTTGAACGTGCGCACGTAGTGGCCGAGGCTGTCGGCCGGGCGCATGCCGGCCGGATAGAAACCGCCCCGCCAGGCCGGCTCGTTCCATGACGGGCAACCGAGTCGGTAAGGCAAACGCTGGGGCATGGACTTCACGGTGAACGGCACGGAGGGGAGGCGCCAGTCTAGGCCGGGCGTCTGCGCGGGCAACCGCACCCTGGCCTTGAAGCAGGGTTCAAGCTCAAGCCGGCCCTGAGAACCGCACGCCCCACATGGCGCGGCGGCAGCGTCATGCGCAACGCCTTCCCGACGTCCACGCGGCAGCGGGCAGGCCAGCCCCGGGGCGTCATGACCATCGACACCCTGCCCGTAGGCACTCGCCCGGATCGGAGCAGCGCGATCGAATGCGGCGACGTCCCATCTGGAAATCCCATGCTCCTCGCCCTCGGCCTCGCCCTTGCGGCAGTCACCGCCGCCGACCTGCACATCGACCGCCTGCAGCCCGGCACCGCGACCTACTTGGTCTACAACCACGGTCCGGCCGGCTCCGGCATCAGCCATGCGACGCTGGCCACCTCGAAGATCACCCGCAAGCGCATCGATGGCGCGGATGCCTGGGTGATTGAGCAGACATGGGAGAATGAAGCCGGCATCACCCACACGGCACGCACCGTGCACGCCGCCGGTGATCTGGCGACATTGGCGCAGACCTCCACCTGGAACCGTCCGACCGGCTCGTTCACGACCACGGTGGTGCCCGCCGATGGCCGAGGGACGATAGAGGGCGAGCTTCCTGCCGAACGTCGCATGGCAATGGATAGCGGTTTCGCGACGATGAAGGACGGCTGGTGGTTCAACTGGCATTCCGACCTCGCCCTGCTGCCGCTGCTGCCATACGAGCGAGGTGGCACCCTGCGCGTCCACCTATTCGACGTGGGCATGCCGGCACCGATGGACGTCGACTACACGGTCATCGGCGAACGCACCCTCGTCGGCGGCGATGGCGGCACGCGTTACGACTGCTGGCTGGTCGAAACCGAGAGCGGCATGGAAGGCAGCGGCAACTACCAGCGGTTCTGGATCGACAAGCAGCGCCGCGTCGTGGTCAAGGAAGAAGATGTCTACAACGGGCAGTACCGTTCCAAGGTGCTGCTGAGCGTGCCGGCGATGGTGGAGTTCCCGCTGCCGGCAACCGCTTCGCCGTAGCACTGCCTCCCGACAGGCGCGCCACCGCGACCACGCGCCGGGATATCGGAGGTGGCATGCGAACGCATTCCGCCCTTGGGCCAGATTTTGGCTGCAACCGGCATGCACGGGGCTCTCCCGGCCAGCATGATGCGTGAAGATTGACGGCGCAGCCTTGAGCCGGCCCCGCATTCATGGGGAACCGGTAGGAGCTGAGGTTTTCCTCGAAATCTCGGCCTGCCCTCGAAACGGAAGGATATAGGTCGGGGCTACGTCCCCGATGGCTTCATGTGTGAAGCGTCGGGGACGTAGCCCCGACCTACGCCGCAAGCGCCGACAAAAAAGCCCCGCGCAAAGCGCGGGGCCAGTGCGGAAGGCCGGACTATGGCGGCTCAGTCGCCCTGCTGCTTCTGCATGTGCTCCCAGCGCTCCTGCGCATCGATGGTGCGCTCGGCGGTGAGGCGGGCTTCCAGGCGGTCCAGGCCGATTTCCTCGCCGGTGTCCACGCAGTAGCCGTAGTCGCCGGCTTCCAGGCGCTTGAGCGTGCTGTCGATCTTGCCGATCAGCTTGCGGTAGCGGTCGCGGGTGCGCAGTTCCAGCGAGTTCTCGGTTTCGCGGGTGGCGCGCTCGGCCTCGTCGCCGATGTCGCGCACTTCCTCGCGCAGGTTCTCGATGGTCTGCTTGGACTCCTCGACCAGGTCGGCGCGCCAGCCCTGCAGGCGCTGGCGGAAATACTCCTGCTGCAGCGGGCTCATGTATTCCTCGTCCGCCGAGGGCTTGTAGCCGGGCGGCAGGATCGGCCGGCCGGTGGCCTCGTCGGTCTTGTACTCCACCACCTTGTGCTTGCTGCGCGGCGCCGGGGCGGTCGAGCGTGCGGTGACGGCGACGGCGACCTTGCCGACCGGGCGGACGGCAACGGGAGCAGCAGGCTTGACAGGTTTGACGGCGGTTTTTGCGGGGGATTTCGAAACAGGCACGGGATTCTTGGATTGCGGGGCCTTGGCCGCCGGCTTCGCCACCGCCGGCGCGGGAGCCGGAGCGGGGGTCTTCTTGGCGGCGGGGGCCGGGACAGGCTTGGCCGACACCGGCTTGGTGGCCGGTTTCGGTACGGACTTGGCAACGGGCTTGCTGGCGGGAGCGGCGACCTTGCGGGCGGGCACCTTCTCCGCGGCCTTCCTGGCTGCGGGCTTGTTGGCGGCAGGTTTGGCGACCTTGGCCACTGCCTTGGCCGGCTTGGCGGCGGCCTTGGCCACCTTCTTCACCGGTGCCTTGGCGGCAGCCACTTTCTTGGCCACGGCCTTCTTCACGGGCGCGGTTTTTTTCGCCGGCGACTTGACGGCCGCCGCCTTCTTGGCGGGTGCCTTCTTCGCCGCGGGCTTGGCCGCCTTGGCGACCGGTTTCTTCGCCACCGGCTTGGGTGCCGCCTTCTTCACGGCAGGCTTGGCGGTTTTCTTGGCGACCTTGACGGCCTTTTTTGCAGGTTTTTTAGCAGCCACGAAACGCTCTTCCTTGTTCCCCCGGGGCCCGGGAAAGCGGGCTTTTATAGCCTACCCGGCCAGCAGCGGCAACCGCGCGGCCGCCCCGACGTTAACGGATGCCCAATCCGCGCCGAAACGGCCCTCTGACGCCACCGGACCGTTTCGCGCAGCTCGGAACGTGACCGGGCGCAGCCAGCACGCCCGGCAGGCGGTGGAAAGCGCGACGTGCGCCCTCCGGCCTGCCCGGCATCGTGCGACAAATCCTTGGGCAATGCCAGCTGGCATATGATGCGTGGGTGATTGGCCGCCTCCTCATCGCCCTGCTGCGCTTCTACAAGCGCTTCATCAGCCCCCTGCTCGGGCAGCGCTGCCGCTTTGTCCCCAGCTGTTCCGAATATTCGATGGACGCCATCGCCGTGCACGGTCCGCTGCGCGGCTGCTGGCTCACGCTGCGCCGGCTGGGGCGCTGCCACCCGCTCCACCCCGGCGGCTTCGATCCGGTTCCCGGCAAGGCCGACTCCCCTTCTTGCCGCTGCACAGGAAAACACTGACATGTCCTCCACGCTCATCACCAATGCCCGCATGGTCAACGAAGGCCGCACCTTCGACGGCGACCTGCGCATCGAGAACGGCCGCATCGCGCAGATCGGCGACGGGCTGGCCACGCGCGCCGGCGAGGAGGTGGTGGACGCCGCCGGGCGCTGGCTGCTGCCGGGGATGATCGACGACCAGGTGCACTTCCGCGAACCGGGCCTGACCCACAAGGGCGACGTGGCCACCGAATCGGCCGCGGCCGTGGCCGGCGGCCTGACCAGCTTCATGGACATGCCCAACACCAACCCGCCCACCCTGAACGCGCAGGCGCTGCAGGCCAAGTACGACGCCGCCGCCGGCCGCGCCTGGGGCAACTACGGCTTCTACATGGGCGCCAGCAACGACAACCTGGAGCACATCCAGACGCTGGACCCGAAGACCGCGCCCGGCATCAAGGTGTTCATGGGCGCCTCCACCGGCAACATGCTGGTGGACAACCCGGAAACGCTGGACGCGATCTTCCGCGATGCGCCGACGCCGATCATCACCCACTGCGAAGACACGCCGATGATCGACGCCAACGCGAAAGCGTTCGCCGAGAAATACGGCGACGCGCTCGGCGCCGAGCAGCACCCGGACATCCGCTCGCGCGAGGCCTGCCTGAAGTCCTCGCTGCTGGCCACCTCGCTGGCGAAGAAGCACGGCACCCGCCTGCACGTGCTGCACATCTCCACCGCCGACGAGCTGGCGCTGTTCGAGAAGGGCCCGCTGATCCGCGCCGACGGCAGCCGCAAGCAGATCACCGCCGAAACCTGCATCCACTTCCTGCGCTTCGACCGCGGTGATTACGCGCGGCTGGGCAACCTGATCAAGTGCAACCCGGCGATCAAGGAGGCCAGCGACCGCCAGGCGCTGACCGCCGCGCTGGTCGAGGACGTGATCGACGTGCTGGCCACCGACCATGCCCCGCACACCTGGGAGGAGAAGCAGAAGCCCTACCCGCAGGCGCCCTCGGGCCTGCCGCTGGTGCAGTACGCGCTGGTGGCCGCGCTGGAGCTGGTGCACGAAGGCAAGCTGCGCATCGAACAGGTGGTGCAGAAGTTCGCCCACGCCCCGGCGCAGCTGTTCGACGTGGAGCAGCGCGGTTTCCTGCGCGAAGGCTGTTTCGCCGACCTGGTGCTGGTGGAGGACATCCCGTTCACGGTCAAGCGCGAGGACATCCTGTCCAAGTGCGCGTGGTCGCCGTTCGAAGGCATGACCTTCCGCTCGCGCATCGCCTCCACCTGGGTCAACGGCCAGCAGGTATGGAACGGCCGCGAACTGGTCGGCCAGCCGGCCGGCCGGCGCTTGACCTTCGACCGCTGATGCGCCGCGCGTTGCTGGCCGGGGTGTTGCTGGCCCCCCTGCTCCCGGCCCTGCCCGGCCACGCCCAGGACGGCATCGGCGAACTGATCGACAACCGCATCGTGTTCCCGGCCAGTGCCTCGCAGGGGGCGATGGTGATCGGCAAGGTGCCGGCCGGCAGCACGGTGCATTACGCCGGCCGCGACCTGCGGGTGAGCGGCTACGGCAGCGTGGTGTTCGGCATCGGCCGCGACGAGAAGGGACCGTTGCAGGTGCAGGTACGGCGCCCGGACGGCAGCAGCGAAACCGCGGCCATCGCCGTCACCGCCCGCGACTGGCCACTGGAGCGGGTCGACGGCGTGCCGCCGAAGACGGTGAACCCGCCGCCGGCGATCGCCGAGCGCATCGCCCGCGAACAGGCGCGGGTCACCGCCGCGCGCCAGCGCGACGACGCCCGCACCGATTTCACCCAGACCTTCGCCTGGCCGGTGCAGGGCCGCATCAGCGGCCGCTTCGGCAACGCCCGCGTCTACAACGGCCAGCCCGGCGCCGGCCATTCGGGCATGGACATCGCCGTGCCGGCCGGCACCCCGGTGAAGGCACCGGCCGCCGGTGTCGTCACCTTCGCCGACCCGGACCTGTACCTGACCGGCGGCACCGTGGTGCTCGACCACGGCTACGGCATCAGCTCCAACTTCCTGCACCTGTCGCGCATCGACGTGAAGGTCGGCGACCGCATCGAGCAAGGACAGGTGATCGCCGCGGTCGGCGCCACCGGGCGCGCGACCGGGCCGCACCTGCATTGGGGGATGAACTGGTTCGATGTGCGGATCGATCCGCTGCTGGTGCTGGAGCGTGGAAAGTAATGGAAGGCGACAGCCCGTCGTTCGCCATACAGGCGCGCGGCGGCGCGTTCTTCATCATTGGTCGCGCCGCATCTCCCGCCTGGCGCGGAACGCCGAAAGCAACCCTCCTCCACGCCACCTGATTCAATAAAGATCCCGGAACGCATGGCGGGCCATGCCCGCCAAGGAGACATGAATGGAACGGTTCAGCGGGGGTTGCCTGTGCGGCGAAGTGCGGCTGCTGGCCTCCGGCCGCCCCTACCGGGTCGGCCTGTGCCACTGCATGGACTGCCGCAAGCACCACGGCGCGTTGTTCCATGCCTCGGCGGTATTCCCGCGCGACGCGGTGGTGGTGCAGGGAGAAGCCCGCGATTACGCCGGGCGCCACTTCTGCCCACGCTGCGGCTCGTCGGTGTTCGGCTGCAGCGGGGACGAGATCGAGGTGAACCTCGGGTCGCTGGATGCCCCCGACCAGTTGCGGCCGACCTACGAGCTGTGGACGATCCGCCGCGATGCGTGGCTGCCGCCATTCCCGCTCGACAGGCATTACCCGCGGGATCGCGATGGCGCCAGCCGCTCCGAAGGGTGATGGCGCCAGCCGGGGTCATGCGCGGATCAGCCGCGCGCGGCCCACCATGCGCGCCACAGCAGCCCGGCCGGGCTCGGCCGGTACTCGCCACCGCGCAACCGGGCCTGCAGGCGGCCGCGCGCCAACGCGGCCAGCAGCCGGCGTGGGCGCGGCCCGGCCACGCGCGCCGGCCACTGCGCCAGCAGCGCCTGCTGCCATGCATGCTCGCCGCCCGCGCCAGCCGGCACCACCGCGGCGCCCAGTTCCTGCACCCGCTGCGCCAGTACCTGGGTCAACACCGCACCGGCGGCATGCGGCTGCACCGGGGCATCGAACAGCGCTGCTTCCACCGCGGCCACCGCCTCGGCGAAGCCTTGCAACGCATGCCGCGCCTGCGCCGGGTCGGTTGCGGGCTCGCGCGCCTCGATCAAGTCCGGCAACGCCTCGGCCAGTTGCATCCACGGCGCCCGTACCGGCTCCAGCACCCGCCCCAGCGGATGCCGCGAGCGCTGCCCGGCCCAACTGCGCAGTTCCTCGCCCCACCAACCGAGCTTGGCGTTGCTCGGCAGCGGGTCGCCGCTGATGTTGAGCATGTCGTCGAACTCCTGCAGCAGCGCGAACCACGCCACCGCCCGGGTCCGGTCCGCCCCGGCGACGAAGCGCTCCACGAACGCCCATTCCGGCCAGCGTTGCTGCCATTTGCCCAGGAAGCTGTCCAGCGCACTGCTCACGTCATACCTCGGATCGTCGGGACTTCAGGCCGTCGCCGGCCACGCGGCCGCCTGCCAGAGTTGTTGCGGTTGTTCGCACAGGCGGTCGGCCTGCCATGCCAGCGGGTCGTCGCCCTCCAGCCGATAGCCCCACAACGCCGCCACCGAGGGCATGCCGGCCGCGCGCGCGGCCAGGATGTCGCGCTCGTCGTCACCGACATAGACGCAGGCTTCCGGGGCGACACCGATGCGCTGCGCGGCCACCTGCAACGGCAGCGGGTGCGGCTTGCGCTCGGCCAGGGTGTCGCCGCCGATCAACACCGCGCAGCGCCGCTCCCAGCCCAGTTGCGGCAGGATCAGCTGCGCCAGGTACTCGGGCTTGTTGGTGACGATGCCCCAGCGGCTGCCGGCCTGTTCCAGCGCCTGCAGCATCTCGGCGATGCCGTCGAACAGCCGTGCATGTTGGCCGATCAGCGCTTCGTAGGTGTCGAGGAACGCCGGCACCAGCGCATCGCGCGCGGCGGCATCCAGCTGCGGGAACGCAGCGCCCAGCATCGCCCGCGAACCTTTCGACACCACCTCGCGCACGCGCGTCGGTGCCACCGGAGGCAGGCCACGCGCTTGCCGCAGTTGGTCTAGGGTGACGACGAAATCCGGCGCGCTGTCGAGCAGGGTGCCGTCCAGGTCGAACAGCACCGCCGCCGGGAACGACGCTGCGGTCATGCCTGTTCCGGCTTGACCGCGAAGGCCAAGTAGTTGATGTCGGTGCGGCGGCCCAGCCGCGCGCGGTTGCGCCACGGTTCATAGGCCATGCCGCTGACGTCCTGCAGTTGCAGCCCGGCCTCGCGCAGCCAGCCGCCCAGTTCGGCCGGCTTGATGAAGTCCTGGTAATGGTGCGTGCCCCTGGGCAGCAGCCGGGCGATGTATTCGGCGCCGACCACCGCCACCGCGAACGCGGCCGGGGTGCGGTTGATGGTGGACAGGAACAGCTTGCCGCCGGGCTTGAGCAGGCGCTGGCAGGCGCCGACGATCGCGCCCGGGTCGGGCACATGTTCCAGCATTTCCATGCAGGTGACCACGTCGAATGCGCCGGGCTGGTCGGCGGCCAGGTCTTCGGCCGACTGCACCCGGTAATCGACCTGCACACCCGATTCCAGCCCGTGCAGGCGCGCGACCTTGACCAGTTCCGGCGCCAGGTCGATGGCGGTGACCTGCGCGCCCTCTTTCGCCAGCGCCTCGCTGAGCAGACCGCCGCCGCAGCCGATGTCCAGCACCTTCGCCCCGCGCAGCGCGGCGCGCTCGGCGACATAGCGCAGCCGCACCGGGTTGAGCGCGTGCAGCGGCTTCTGCGGGCCGTCGGCGTCCCACCAGCGGTTGGCCAGCGCGGCGAACTTGTCCAGTTCGGCCTGATCGAAGTTGTTGGACGTCGAAGTTGCAGTCATTTCGGGATCCTCTTGGAACCGCCGCGTCAGGCGCGACTGGAACGGATACGGTCGCGCCACTGGCGTGCGTTGGCGGTGATCGCCGCCACGTCCATACCGACCAGTTCGCGCTGCACCAGCCTGGGCTGGCCGGCGATCCACACGTCGCTGACCTGGTGGCGACCGGCGGCGTAGACCAGTTGCGACAGCACATGGTGCAGCGGCTGGGTTTCCAGCGCCGACAGGTCCACGCAGGCCAGGTCGGCCTGCTTGCCCACTTCGATCGAACCGATCTTGTCGCCGAAACCCAGCGCGCGCGCACCGCCCAGCGTGGCCGCGCGCAGCGTGGTCGCCGCGTCCAGCGCGGTGGCGTCGTTGGCCACCGCCTTGGCGAGGATGGCCGCGGTGCGGTTCTCGCTGAACATGTCCAGGTCGTTGTTGCTGGCGCAGCCGTCGGTACCGATGGCCAGGTTCACGCCGGCACGGAGCAGCGCGCAGGCCGGGCAGAAGCCCGAGGCCAGCTTCAGGTTTGATTCGGGGCAATGCACCACGTGCACGCCGCGCTCGGCGCACAGATGGATCTCGCCCTCGGTGAGCTGGGTCATGTGCACCGCGATCAGGCGGTCGTTGACCAGCCCAAGGCGGTCCAGCCGCGCCAGCGGGCGCTGGCCGTGCAGCTTGAGCGAGTCGCTGATTTCCTGCGCGGTTTCGTGGGTGTGCAGGTGCACCGGGACATCGAGCTGGTCGGACAGCATCCGCACCCGCTCGAAGTTGGCGTCGTTGACCGTGTATGGCGCGTGCGGCGCGAACGCGGTGCCGATCAACGCATCGCCACGCCACTGGTCATGCAGCTCGCCGGCGCGGGCGAAGTATTCGTCGTCGCTCTTCGCCCATGCGCTGGGGAAGTCGATGATGACCGCGCCGACCAGCGCGCGGAAGCCGTGCTTCTTGTAGACGGCGGCCTGCACGTCGGCGAAGAAGTAGTTCTCGTTGGCGCAGGTGGTGCCGCCGCGCAGCATCTCGGCGATCGCCAGCGTGGTGCCGTCGGCGACGAACTCCGGGCCGATCACCGCCGCTTCCACCGGCCAGATGTGCTCGCGCAGCCACGTCATCAGCGGCAGGTCGTCGGCGACGCCGCGCAGCAGGGTCATCGGGTTGTGGGTGTGGGCGTTGACCAGGCCGGGGATCAGCGCCGCTTCCGGCCGCGACACCACCTGCTTCGGCGTGAAGCGCGCGCGCGCCTCGGCGCGCGGCAGCACCGCGGCGATGACGCCGCCGTTGACCGCCACGGCATGGTCTTCCAGCACCACCGCATGCGGTTCGACCGGGACGACGTAGCCGGCTTCGATCAGGAGGTCGCACTGCTCTGGCTGGAGTTCACTCATGCCGGTTCACCTTCGAGTTTCGTTTTTTTGCAGGAGCGACGCCAGTCGCGATGGGCTTTACCGGTAATGCCCCGGTCGCGACTGGCGTCGCTCCTACAGGGGAATGCATCCGCCGGATGCGAACAGGCGCCGCATCCCCGGCACCGGCAGCCGGTGGCTGCGCGGCGAAGGAGGCGGCGCCTGCATCGTGCGGCTTACTTGACGCGCGCGGAGTATTCGCCGGAGCGGGTATCGACGCGGATCACTTCGTCCTGGTTGACGAACAGCGGCACGCGCACCACCGCGCCGGTTTCCAGCGTGGCCGGCTTGCCGCCGCCGCCGGAGGTGTCGCCGCGCACGCCCGGGTCGGTCTCGGTGATCTTCAGCTCGACGAAGTTCGGCGGGGTGACGTCGATCGGCGAACCGTTCCACAGCGTGACCACGCAGGATTCCTCGCCCTTGAGCCACTTCTCGGCGCCGTTCATGCCGGCCTTGTCGGCCTGCACCTGCTCGAAGGTCTCCGGGTCCATGAAGTGCCAGTACTCGCCGTCGCTGTACATGTAGTTCATGTCGGTATCGACCACGTCGGCGGCGTCGACCGAATCGGTGGACTTCATGGTCACTTCCTGCGTGCGGCCGTCCTTGATCAGGCGGTACTTGACGCGGGTGAAGGCCTGGCCCTTGCCCGGCTTGACGTACTCGGTGTCGATGATGACCGCCGGTTGGTTGTTGACCAGGATCTTCATCCCGTTCTTGACGTCGTTCATGCCGTAGCTGGCCATGCTGGAACTCCTGAGAAGTGGCAAAACCGGCGCGCGCGGGGCGGCCGGATTAGAATGGAACGCCCGCCATCGAAGGCGGGCATCTGTTTTTCTGGTCGCCCATGATAACCGCAGCCCTCGCCCCCGCTCCACAGCAAAGCCCCATCCCGCTGCCCGCCCCCCGCTGGCAGACGCTGTGGCGGCAGGCGCTGCGCGCCCCGGCCGAACTGCTGGCCGCACTGGGGCTGGAGGCCGCCGACCTGGGTGTATCCGATGCGGCGCTGGCGCAGTTCCCGCTGCGGGTGCCGCGCGGCTTCGTCGCCCGCATGCGCCACGGCGACCCGGCCGATCCGCTGCTGCGGCAGGTGCTGCCGGTGGATGCCGAGATGCGGCTGGCGCCCGGGTTCAGCCTCGACGCGGTCGGCGACGGCGCGGCGAAGAAGAGCACCGGGGTGATCCAGAAATACCGCGGCCGCGCCCTGCTGGTCGCCACCGGCAGCTGCGCGATCAACTGCCGCTACTGCTTCCGCCGCCATTTCGACTATGCCGGCGAGAACGCCGCCAAGGGCGGCTGGCGGGAGGCGGTGGCGGCCATCGCCGCCGATCCGACGATCGACGAGGTGATCCTGTCCGGCGGCGATCCGCTGTCGCTGGCCACGCCCAAGCTGGCCGAGCTGACCGACGCGCTGGCCGGCATCCCGCACATCCGCCGTCTGCGCATCCACAGCCGCCTGCCGGTGGTGCTGCCGGAGCGGGTGGACGACGAACTGCTGCAATGGCTGGCCGGCCTGCCGTGGCCGCTGGCGTTCGTGATCCACGCCAACCACGCCAACGAGTTCGACGCCCACGTCGATGCCGCCCTCGCCCGCCTGCGCGGCGTCGGCGCGCAACTGCTCAACCAGGCGGTGCTGCTGCGCGGGGTCAACGACGACATCGAGGCGCTGGCGGCGCTGAGCGAGCGCAGCTTCGCCGCCGGGGTGCTGCCCTACTACCTGCACCAGCTGGACCGGGTGCAGGGCGTGGCCCACTTTGAAGTGGACGACGAACGCGCACTGGCGCTGCATGCGCAGCTGATGGCACGGCTGTCCGGTTACCTGGTGCCGAAGCTGGTGCGTGAGGTCGCCGGCGACACCGGCAAGCGCCCGTTGCAGGCATCCGCATCGTGAACCCTGTGGCACCCGACCGTTGGTCGGGTGTCGGCACGTGGCGTCGGGGTGTTACCGCAATCGTGCCGATAGTGCCGACCAACGGTCGGCACCCACCGGGGTGTTGCAGAAACCGATGCGCCGTGGATGCGGGGCTTGCCCGGCACCTACGGCTCGGTCGAAGCGGGATTGTGCGGTCAGGCCGTAGGTCGGGGCTACGCCCCCGACGCTCCGCACATCGGGCATGAAGCCGTCGGGGGCGTAGCCCCGACCTACGGATTGCGGCGCTTCTGCAACCGCCGCAGGCGGGTGCGCCGTTACCGGTGCGCCGGTTGCAGCAGGCCGACCAGTTCGTCCGAACTCAGCGGCTTGGCCAGCCAGTAGCCCTGCACCAGGTCGCAGTCGCGCTGGTTGAGCAGGTCGAACTGGGCCTGCTGCTCGATGCCCTCGGCCACCACCGTGATTCCCAGCGCGTGCGCCATCGCGATGATCGCCGTGGTCAGCGCCAGGTCGTCGGCGTCGCGCTGCAGGTCGGAGACGAAGCTCTTGTCGATCTTGACCCCGTCCACCGGCACCTGGCGCAGGTGGCTCAGGCCGGAGAAGCCGGTGCCGAAGTCGTCCAGCCACACCTTGACCCCGGTGCGGTGCAGCTTCTCCAGCAGCGAGGCGGCCATCATCTCGTCGCCGATCACCGCGGTTTCGGTCAGTTCCAGGTGCAGGCGCGAGGCGTCCAGCCCGGACTCGCGCAGGCAGTCCTCGACCGCGGCGGCCAGGTCGCCGCTGCGCAGCTGCCGCGGCGACACGTTGACCGAGACGAACAGCTCCTCGTCCAGCGCGTTGCGCGGCCACTGCTGGGCCTGCAGGCAGGCCGCGCGCAGCACCTTCGGCCCCAGCACCTGGATCAACCCGCTCTGCTCGGCGATGTCGATGAACATCGACGGCGGCACCGAGCCGAGCTCCGGATGCTGCCAGCGCAGCAGCACCTCGACCCCGACCAGCACGCGGTCGTGGGTGCGGAAGATCGGCTGGTAGACCAGCCGCAGCTCGCCGCGCTCCCATGCCCCGCGCAGTTCCTGCTCCATGTGCAGGCGCCGCTCCACCGCATTGTCCAGCGCGCGGCTGTAGTAGCGGAAGCAGTTCTTGCCGGCCAGCTTGGCCTGGTACATGGCGATGTCGCCGTTCTTCAGCAGGCCGGTGGCGTCGGTGGCGTCCTCCGGGAACAGGGTGATGCCGATCGAGCTGCCGAGGAAGATCTCGCGGTCCTGCACCTGCAGCGGCAGGCTCAGCTCGTCCACCAGCCGCTTGGCCAGCACCGTGGCCACGCCCTCCACCCGGCCGGCGTCGCTGCCGATCAGGATGACGAACTCGTCGCCGCCGAAGCGGGCCAGCAGCGCATCGCTGCCGCCATCCTGCTCGACCAGCGCGGCGATGCGCTGGGCGAACTGCAGCAGGGCCTCGTCGCCGGCCTCGTGGCCGAGGGTGTCGTTGACCCGCTTGAACTCGTCGATGTCGATGAACAGCAGCGCCAGCCCGCGGCCGGAGGTGCGCGCGCCCAGCAGTTCGTGGTCCAGTGCCTCGCGGAACGCCAGCCGGTTGGTCAGCCCGGTCAGCGCGTCGGTGTAGGCCATCTGCCGCACTTCGCGGTCGTGCCGGGCGATGCTCTCGCCCATGCGCCCGAAGCTGCGCAGCAGTTCGCCGATCTCGTCGCGGCGGCGCGTTGCCTGCGGCTGCACCTGGTAGTCGCCGGCCTCGATGCGCCGGGTGGCGTCGCCCAGCCAGCGCACCGGCCGCACCAGCGTGCGCTGCACGTACAGCGCCAGCAGGCTGACCAGCCCGACCAGCGCCAGCATCACCAGCCCCAGCCACAGCAGCTGCCGGCGGTTGGCCTTGTTCGCGCCGCGCTCCAGCATCGCCATCGTCTCGGCCTGCTGCGCGCGCACCGGCACCAGGTCCATGCCGACCCGCAGCCCGCCGATGCGCTGGTCGCCGATGCGGATCGGCACGTCCACCTCCAGCACCATCGACGACTCCTGCACCTTCAGTGCATCGGCCGCCACCGCCCCCGCCGCCAGCGGGTCCTGCATCTGCCGGCCGTAGCCGGCCACCTCGATGGAGCCGTCGTGCAGCAGACGGCCCTCGGTGTCGTGCACCAGCACGTAGCTGACCGCGTTCTGGCTGGCGGTGCTGCGCACCAGCGCGCCGACCGCATCCAGGTCGGAGAAATACAGTGGGTTGACCAGCGCATCGGCCAGCGACGTGGCCAGCGCGGTGCCCTGCTCGCGGGCGCTGCGGTCGAATACCTGGTCGACCACGCCATTGCTGGCGCGCAATACCTCGCGCTGGGTCGCCGCCTGCCCCGCCAGCAGCGCCGCGACGATCGCCACCACCACCAGCATCACCGCGGCGGCCACGCACAGGAAACGGGCCTGCAACCCGAAGCGCAGCGGTTTCATTCCACCTCCAGGCGCACCCGCGCCAGGCCGCCGCGCAGGCGTTCCAGCGCCTGCTGGCTGGCCGGGTCGATGCGGTGGAAGGCGGTGGTGCCGAAGAACTTGTGCAGCGCCGGGCCGGCGACCGGGTCGTGGCTGGCTTCCAGCAGCACTTCCTGCAGCCGCGCGCGCACCGCCGGGTCGAGCCCGGTGCGCACCATTTCCACCGCGCGCGGCACTTCCTGCCCGCTTTCATAGAGGATCCGCATGTCGCGGCGGAACACCGCCGGCATGCGCTGCTCGTTCTGCCAGTCGATGTTGCTGATCACGCCGGCATCGACCACGCGCTTGTGCACGTAGGTGGAGATGTTCAGTTCGGAACGGGCGAAGACGTAGCCCACGGTGTCGGCGGTGGGCGTGTCCTGCGGCGTCAGCAGTATCTCCGGGCGGATGCCGCGGGCCAGCAGCTCCATCGCCGGCACCAGGTAGGAACTGGTGGACCACGCGCTCTGCATCGCCAGCGTGCGCCCCTTCAGGTCCTCCAGGGTGTTGACCGGGCTGTCGCGGCGGACGAAGAACACGCTGTGGTAGCGCGCCACGCCGTTGCGTTCGGTCAGCAGCAGCGGTTCGGCGCCGCTGCGCTGGCGCAGGGCCATCGCGGTGCCGGAGGTTTCGGTGACCCAGTCCACCCGGCCGCGGCGCAGGTAGCTGGCCATCTGCTGCAGGTCCTTGGCCATCAGGATGCGGCCCTCGACGATCCCCACGTCGCGCATCCGCGGGACCACGTAGTCCAGCAACGGTTTCAATTGTTCGTAATGGGACTTCGGATCGTCGCTCAGGCGCCCCAGCACCAGTACCGAACGATCGGCCGCCAGCCCCACCACCGGCAACGCGACGGACAACAACAACACGGCTCCCCGGAGCCATCGTGAAACGTGCAAACCGGCAACTCCCCAAGAGTGTCCGCAAAGACTAGCCGAAAATTTTCCCCGGATGACGCAGTTCTCAGTTTTTCCCGTCCGTCGCCAGCCGCGCCATGCGCTGGGCGTCGGAAAGGATGCCGCGCAGCAGCCGCACCTCCTGCTCGGACAGCTCGGCCTTCATGAACAGGCGCCGCAGCTTGCGCATCGCCGATTCCGGCGCGCGGCCCTTGTGGAAGTCGATCTGTTCGAGGGTGTCGCCCAGCTGCCCGAACAGCCCCTCGACCTGGGCATGGCTGGCCGCTGCCTCGCCGTGGCCCGGCCCAGCCGGTGCCGGCGCCACGCCCTCCAGCCCGGCCATGCGCACCTCGTAGGCCAGCACCTGCACCGCCGCGGCGAGGTTCAAGGAACTGAACTCCGGGTTGGACGGGATGTGCACGGCGGCGTGGCACAACTGCAGTTCGTCGTTGCTCAGGCCGGTGCGCTCGCGGCCGAACACGAAGGCCACCTCGGCCGGTTCGGCGGCCCTGGCCACGGCGCGCTGGCCGGCGACCTCCGGCAGCAACTCCTCCAGCTGCACGCGGCGCGAGCGCGCCGTGCAGCCCAGCACCAGCCGGCAATCGGCCACCGCCTCGGCCAGCGCGGCGAACACCGGGGCGTCGCCGAGCACGTCCTCGGCGCCAGCCGAGCGGCGGTAGGCCACCTCGTCCAGCGGCTTTTCCGGCGCCACCAGCACCAGCCGCGACAGGCCCATCGTCTTCATCGCCCGGGCCGCGGCGCCGATGTTGCCCGGGTGCTGGGTACCGACGAGGACGAAGCGGATGCGGGCGGTGCGGGACGGCGAGGACGGCATGGCGGGCGAAAGTCAGGAGCGGGACAGCCGCAGATGGTAAACTGCGCGGCCGGCCAGCGCGCCGGCGCCGCTCTTTTCCCCCGCCAATCCATCCTTTCGCCTCCCCGGGAGCCTTCCGCCATGCAGAAACCCGCCGTCACCGTCATGGTCAAGGCCGCACGCCTCGCCGGCAACGTCCTGTTGCGCAACATCAACAAGCTCGAAGCGCTGAACGTGGTGCAGAAGGGCCGGATGGATTACGCCAGCGAGGTGGATGCCGATGCCGAGAAGGTCATCGTCAAGGAACTCAAGCGCGCCTATCCCGACTACGGCATCTATGGCGAGGAAGGCGGCGTGCAGGGCAGCGGCCGGCAGATGTGGGTGATCGACCCGCTCGACGGCACCAGCAACTACCTGCGCGGCTTCCCGCACTACTGCGTGTCCATCGCCCTGGTCGAGAACGGCGAGCCGACCGACGCGGTGATCTTCGACCCGCTGCGCAACGAGCTGTTCACCGCCTCGCGCGGCAACGGCGCGGTGCTGAACGACCGCCGCATCCGCGTGGCCGAGCGCAAGGACCTGGAAGGCACGACGATCCACACCGGCTTCGCCCCGCGCGAGCGCGCCCGGGCCGGCAGCCAGCTCAAGACCGTCGAGGCGCTGCTGGCGCAGGCCGAGGACATCCGCCGCACCGGCTCGGCCGCGCTGGACCTGGCCTACGTCGCCTGCGGCCGCGCCGACGCCTATTTCGAGGCCGGGGTGAAGGCGTGGGACATCGCCGCCGGCGTGCTGCTGGTGCGCGAGGCCGGCGGCAAGGTCTGCAACTACCGCGGCGCCACGCTGGCACGCATGGACGACAAGGGCCCGGAAGCCCAGCAGGTCGTCGCCGGCAACCTGAAGGTCTGCGAAGCGCTGCAGAAGGTGATCGTCAACACCGGCCACGCCGCCGAGTTCGACCCGAAGTTCTGATCGATGCGCCTGGCTTCATGAAGAACGGCACCGCGAAGGTGCCGTTTTTCGTTGCGGCCGCCTGCGCCGTAGGTCGGGGTTACACCCCCGACGCTTCGAGTCTGCAGCCGTCGGGGATGTAACCCCGACCTACGGTGCAACGCTCTCCCCCGTTCCCTCGGGGGAGAAGCGCTCAACGGCACTCAATATTTCCGGTTCATCCGCACCGGTGGTGGTTCGCGCCACAGCAGCCATACGCATTCGTGCAGTGCATCCAGCAGCAACACCTGCCGCCCTTCCGGCCGAACCGCCTTGAAGTGCAGCCGGCGACGGCCCAGCGACTGCCAGCCGCCCCAGTCCGGCGCGGCCGGCAGGCCCTCCATGCCCCGCCGGCGGATCGCCGCCGCGACCCCATGTTCCAGCCGCAGGCGCAGGCGGCCGCTGCCGCCCGCTCCCAGCGCCAGCCGCGCCAGTGGCGAACCGGGCCAGCCTGCGCCCGGCTCGGCCAGCGCCACCTTTTCCGCCAGCCCCGGCGGCAGCCATTGCCGCAGCCGCCGCAGGAGCCTGATGCGCAGGCGCATGGGGTTCATCGCAGGCTGCCGCCGACGTCGTACCAGTCCACCTTGCGGGTGATCCACATGATCGCCGCGAGGATGCCGAACAGCAGCAGCGAGCCCAGCAGCAGCGCGTTGTTCTCCGAATCCAGCAGCAGGTAGAGCACGCCGTACAACAGGGTGAGCATCGCCGAGAACCCCAGCCCGCGCTTCCAGCTGTGCAGCGCGCCGCTCAGGTAGAAGCCCTGCAGGCCGATGCACGCGGCCGCCGAGGCCAGGTAGGCCCACAGGAACGGGACGTGCTCGGACAGGCTCAGCAGCAGCAGGAAGAAGATCGCCAGCGCCAGCCCCACCAGCAGGTACTGCAGCGGGTGGATCTTCAGGCGCTTGATCAGCTCGAACAGCACGAAGCCGACGAAGGTCAGCAGCACGAACAGGATGCCGTACTTGCTGGCGCGGTCGGCCTGGGTATAGACATCGACCGGGTCGACCAGCGCCACCTGCAGCGACTCGACCACCGCGTCGGCCACCAGGTCCCGGCGCAACTGCGCCTGCGCCGCCGAGGCCAGCGAGGACACCGCCCATTCGGCCTTGAAGCCGGCATCGTCGATGCTGCGCTCGTTGGGCAGGAAGCTGCCGCCGAACAGCGGGTGCGGCCACGGCGAGGACAGCGCCACGCGGGTGTCGTCGCCCACCGGCACCACCGACAGCGAGCGGGTACCGTCGAGCACGAATTCCAGCTCGACCTTGCGGCCGTCGGCCAACGTGCCGCCGCGCTCATCGAATTGCGGCGCCAGCGGCGCATGCAGGCCCTTGCTGTTCGCCTCCAGCACGCCGGAGCCGGCCTGCAGGGCCAGCGCGCGGCCATCCACGCGCAGGTTGGGCGTGCCGACCAGGCCGCGCACGTCGGCGATGCCCAGCGCCAGATAGGGCTGCTCGTAGTGGCGGCCGGGCACCGCCGCATAGGGCAGGTCGTCGAACTCGGCCTGCACCCGCGCATGCCAGCTGTACACCGGCACCCGGAACAGACCGATGCGGCGCTCGTCCGGGCGCATATCGCCCTGTACCCGCAGATGCCGGGGCATCTGCAGCTCGTAGCCGCGCTCGGTCTGCAGCTCGGTCTTGCGCAGGCCGCCGGCGTCGACCACCTCGACCTCGCGCTGCTGCGTCCACGGCAGCACCCGCACCGGCCCCACCAGCGACTGCTCGCCGGCCCGGCTCTGCGCCACCCGCTCGATGGCCTGGTCGCGGTAGCGCTCGCGCTCGTTGATCGTGCCGCGGATCAGCAGCAGCGGCACCAGCAGCAACACCACCAGCCCGCCGACGATGGCGAACCGCAACAACAGCTTCATGGAATTCATGTCCCGTCCTCGTGTGGAAACGGGAGCAGCTTCGGCGCGGCCGGTGAGCGGGGTTTGTGGCGAATTTGAAGTGGGCGTGAAGTCGCGCGGATACAGCGCGGCACAAAGTCAATCGCAAATGCTCTCGGATGCTTGCGGCTGCCCGTGCAGCATAGTATGAATGCGTATTCATGCGCTTCCGGTCGTCCAGCATTCCATTCCCCCGAAGGAACCCCACGTGCTGCACCCACGGCCCCGCGCTTCGCTGATCCACCGGCTGTCACTGAGCATCTGGGGCCTGTTCCTCACCCTCCTCCTGCTGCTTTCCGCCCTCGGCTACCTGGCCATGCGCATGGCCGCCGACAAGGTGGTGCCGCTGGTGGCGCAGCACACCGTCGAACTGCGCGCGCGGGCCAGCGAAGGGCTGTTCCTGCAAGCCGAGCAAAGCGTGCGGCGCCTGCACCGCGAGTTGCTGCGGCGGCTGGAAGCCGCCGACCACGCCGACGCCCTCGCCCGCTTCGACACGCTGTTCGCACGCAACGCCGACGGCCTGTGGCGGCTGCGCCCCGAGCACGTGGACCCCGATCACGCCCCCACCCTCTACCTGCACCAGCCAGCGCAGGGGCTGGACGAATCGGCGCGGCTGCGCGCGGTCATCGCCTACGACCTGCTGCGCGAACAGGGGCCGGCGCTGGCGCCGCCGTTCTTCTCGGTCTACATGGATTTCGTCGAGGACGGGCTGATGGTGTATTCGCCCGGCGTGGACTGGGGCAGCGGCGCGGACGCCAGCGCCACCAACACCGGCTACCCGACGATGCTCGGCGCCGACCCACGCCGCAACCCGCAGCGCACGCTGTTCTGGACCCCGGTCTACCTGGACGAACAGGCCGACACGTGGATGGTGTCGGTGATCAAGCCGCTGGACTGGCAGGGGCGCTGGGCCGGCACGCTGGGGCACGACGTCTCGATCCAGACGCTGGTCGACCGGAGCGCCGATGGCGGCGACGCGGACCAGGGCACGCAACTGGTCATGAGCGCCGGCGGCGACCTGATCGCCCACCCGCGCCTGCGCCAGCGCATCGCCGCCGCCGACGGCCAGTTGCGCCTGTCCACCCTCGACGACCCGCTGCTGGCGCAGGCGCACCGGATGATCCGCCAATCCGGCGCCGACAGCGGCGCCGGGCGCTCCCCCGACGGCAGCCAGTGGGTGGCCTGGTCGAAGATCCACGGGCCGGGCTGGTACCAGGTCTACCTGCTGCCGCAGGCGCGGGTGAACCACCTGCTGATGTGGGGGCTGCTGGCCCTGTCCGGCTTCGGCATCATCTGCCTGCTGCCAGCGACGTGGCTGCTGCGCCGGCGGGTGCATTCGCTGTTCGCGGTGCCGCTGGACCGCCTGACCCGCGCGGTCGACGAACTGGGCCAGGGCGGCGAGCCCACGCCGATCGCCATGCAGGGCGACGACGAGCTGGGCCGCCTGGCCGGCGCGTTCGATGACATGGTCGGCGAACTGGTGCAGCAGCGCTCCCTGCAGGCGGCCCATGCGCAGGCCCTGCAGAACGAGGTGGACGAGCGCCGCCAGTTCATGACCCGGCTGGAAGAGGAGCGCGCGCGCCTGCTGGCGCTGCTCGGGGCGATGGACCTGGGCATCCTGTTCGTCAACAACGAGAACCGGGTGACCTACTGCAACGCCGCCATGCTGGCGATGTGGAAACTGCCTGCGAGCAGGACGCTGATCGGCCAGACCACCCACGAAGGGCTGGAAGCGGCGCGGGCACAGATGGTCGACCCGCAGGCGGTGCTGGAACGACTGGAAGACGCCATCGCCTCGCCGGACGCCTCCCGGCAGCTGGAAATCCGCCTGCACGACAACCGCATCATCATGCACAACGCCTACCCGGTGCATGACGCGCAGGGCCACTACATCGGCCGGCTGTGGGTACAGGAGGACGTGACCGAGGAGCGCCGCACCGCCGAGCAGCTGGTGCGCCTGGCCCAGCACGACCCGCTGACCAACCTCTACAACCGGCGCCGTTTCGAGGACGAGCTTGCCCGCTTCTTCCACGATGCCGAGCGCACGCCGAGCCAGGTCGCCCTGCTGTTCTTCGACCTGGACGAGTTCAAGTACATCAACGACACCTACGGCCACCGCGCCGGCGACAGCGTGCTCGGGCGCATGGCGGTCGAGATCCGCACGCTGGTCCGCGCCGGCGAAACCCTGTTCCGGCTGGGCGGCGACGAATTCGCCGTGCTGATGCCGCACGCCAGCCTGGACGACGCCCGCCACCTGGCCGAACGCATCGTGCAGCGGATCGCGCAGACCCCGCTGTGCCTGCACGAGCAGACCGTGCGCCTGACCACCAGCCTGGGCATCGCCCACTGCCCCGGCCACGCCGACAACGCCCAGGACCTGGTCGCCCACGCCGACGCGGCGATGTACCAGGCCAAGCACCTGGGCAAGAACCGCTGGAACGTGTACCGCCCCGACCGCGACAGCTCGCGGGAAATGGCCACCCGCCTGGCCTGGAACGACCGCATCGCGCGGGCACTGGAACACGACCTGCTGCGCCTGCACTTCCAGGGCGTGCACCATGCCGGCGACGGCCGGCTGGCGCACCTGGAAGCCCTGATCCGCATGGTGGACGAAGCCAGCCCCGACCGGCTCGTCATGCCCGCGCAATTCATCGAGCCGGCCGAGAAGAGCGGCAAGATCCTCGAGATCGACCGCTGGGTGATCCGCGAAAGCATCCGCCTGCTGGCCGCCCACCCGCAACTGCCGGCCATCGCCATCAACATCTCCGGCCGCTCCTTCGACGACCCCGAGCTGCCGGAATACATCGCCAGCCAGCTGCGGCAGCACCACGTCGAGCCGCGCCGCCTGCTGGTGGAACTGACCGAGACCTCGGCGGTCTCGGACATGGGCGACGCCGCGCGCTTCATCGCCGCCCTGCGCGACACCGGCTGTCCGATCTGCCTGGACGACTTCGGCACCGGCTTCTCGTCCTTCGCCTACCTCAAGAACCTGCAGGCCGACGTGCTCAAGATCGACGGCATGTTCATCCGCAACCTGCCGGACGAGCGCGACAACCAGGTGTTCGTGCGCGCCATCATCGAGGTGGCGCGCGGCATGGGCAAGCTCACCGTGGCCGAATTCGTCGAGAACGAGGCGACCCTGCAGATGCTGCGCGAGATGGGCGTGGACATGGTGCAGGGCTACCACCTGGGCCGGCCACGGGCCGACCACCCAGCTTTCGTCGACAGCCCTGCATAGGGACTGCCTCGCCACTGGCGTAGATGCGGGGCTTGCCCCGCATGAAGCTTTCCCGGTGAAGCCCCGTGCCGGGCAAGCCCGGCACCTACGTCGTTGGTAACCACAGACTCGCCTCCGCGCCGCCCGCGGCGCGGTTGCGCAACCACGCCCGCCCGCCATGCAGGCGCGCCACCTCGGCCACGAACGGCAGCCCCAGCCCGGAACTGCGCTGGCCGCTGTTTGGGCGCGCCAGCGAATAGAAGCGCTCGAACACCCGCTCCAGCGCGTAGTCCGGCACGCCCGGGCCCGCATCGGCCAGCGTCACCTCCCAGCCCGCGTCCTGCCGCCACACCCGCAGCAGGATGGTCGCGCCGGCCGGCGAGAACGCGATGGCGTTGTCCAGCAGGTTGCCCAGCGCCTGCCGCAGCAGGAACGCATCGCCCTGCACCGGCGCCCGCCCGGGCAGTCCGCACTCCAGCCGCAGCCGCGCCGCCTGCAGGCGCGGCCCGGCCTCCTCGGCCAGTTGCCGGCACAGCACGCACAGGTCCAGCGCCGCGCGGTGCTGCAGCCAGCCGTGCTGCTCCACCTCGGCCAGCCGCAGCAACTGGTCGATGGTTTCGGTCAGGCGCCGTTCCTGCTGCGCGATGTTGGCGGCGAAACGCTGCCGCTCGGCTTCGGGCAGCGGTTCCTGCAGCAGCTCGGCGGCGCCGCGGATCGCCGCCAGCGGGCTCTTCATCTCGTGCGTCAGCGACTGCACGTACTGCTCGACGTAGGCCTTGCCCTGCAGCTTGCGGCGCATGGTTTCCAGCGCCTGCCCGAGCTCGCCGATCTCGTCGCGGCGCGGCTTCGGCGGCGGCACCGGCTCGCCGGCGCTGACCGCCCTGGCATAGCGGCTCAAGCCGCCGATGCCGCGCGCCAGCCACCACGTCATCAGCAACCCAATCAGTGCCGACAGGCCGATCAGCCATGCCCCGCGCGCGACGATGGCGCGCTGGCTGGCGGCGATGAACGGGGCGATGCTGTCGTTGGGCTGCGCCAGGGTAAGCACCCCGATCAGGGTCCGACCATCGCCCGGGTCGCGCACCGGCGCGGCCACGTGCATCACCGTGCGGGTTTCATCGCCGGGCACCTCGGGGCTGGAGCGCGCACCGTACTGGCCGCGCAGGGTGCGGTAGACGTCGTTCCAGCGCGAGTTGTCGCGGCCCACGTCCTGCCCGCGCGAGTCGTACACCACGATGCCGCGCGCATCGGTCACGGTGACCCGGTAATCGATGCTGCGCTTGGGAAAGCGCCACACCATCGCCCCGGGATCGCGCCGCTGCGCGGCGGCCAGCTGCGCGGCGAAATCACCATCGGCCATGCGCCCGGCCTTCAGGTCGGGCGCGGCCATCACCGCCAGCACGTTGGCCGCGTCGACCAGCGTGGACTCCATCGCCTGGCGCACGCCGGGCTTCACCTCGCCGACGAACACCCGCATCACGAAGAACGCGGCGATGCCGACGATCAGGAAGAAACCGAGGAAGAGTTTCAGGCCGAGGCGCATATCCACCCCGCATGACCAGCGCTGTTGCTGTTGCTGTTGCTGTTGCTGTTGCTGTTGCTCGTGATTTTGCCGTTGCTTCCGCTTTTCTGGGTTCCCTTCCGCAGCGACGGAGCCGACGGACAAGACCCCGCAAGGGGCGACGTGCATGGATGCACGTCGTTTTTCGACACGACAGGGATGTCGTGTCGAAAAATCCCGGCGGCGGAGTGGACCCAACGCGCGTAGCGCGTTGGGCGCGGAGGCAGGGCGTGCTTTCTTTTGGCTACCTTTTCTTTGCACGAGCAAAGAGGCGCTTTTTCAACAGCCGAATGGCTGGTCAAAGTAGCTCGCTCACGCGTAGCGGGAGCGAAAGCTCTCGCTTTACCTATCGACCAAGCATCTGGACTCCATCGCCCCTCACCCCAACCCCTCTCCCGGCGGGAGAGGGGCTTAAAATGCTCCCCGCGCGCGCGCATCAGGATTGCTGGAGTCCTAGACATCCAACGCATACCCCAACCCGCGATGCGTCCGGATCGGGTCCCCTACCGCCCCGGCCGCCCGCAACTTCGCCCGCAACGTCTTGACGTGCGTATCCACGGTCCGGTCGGCGCTGTCGCTGGCATGGTCCCACCCGCGCTCCATCAACTGCGCCCGGCTCAGGATCGCCCCCGGCCGCTGCAACAACGCCGCCAGCAAGGCATATTCGTAGCGCGTCAGGTCCAGCGGCGAATCGCGGTAACGCACCCGCCGCCCCTCGCGGTCGATCGCGAACGCCCCCTGCCGCACCCATCCCGCATCGCCCGCGCCCACCGGCGCCGGCCGCCGCAGCCGCGCCCGCACCCGCGCCACCAGCTCGCGCGGCGAGAACGGCTTGCCCACGTAGTCGTCCGCCCCCAGCTCCAGCCCCAGCACCCGGTCGAACTCGTCGTTGCGCGCGGTGAGGAAGATCACCGGCACCTGGCTGAAGGTACGCAGCTGCCGGCAGACCTCGAAGCCGCCCAGGTCCGGCAGGCCCACGTCCAGCACCACCACGTCGACGCCGCCTTCGCGCAACCGTTCCAGCGCCGGCCGCCCCAGCGCGCGATGCTCGGCGGCGTAGCCCTCGCTGCGCAGCGCGTACAGCACGGTATCGGCGATGGCGGCCTCGTCCTCGACGACGAGCACGCGGGCGGCGGGTTCGGACATGCCGCCAGCATAGCCGGCCCGCCGCCGCGCCCGTACACTCCGCGCATGAATTACCGCCACGCCTTCCATGCCGGCAACCACGCCGACGTGCTCAAGCACATCGTCCTGCTGGCGCTGATCGACGCCTTCAAGCGCAAGGAAACCCCGTTCTTCGTGCTCGACACCCACGCCGGGCGCGGCCGCTACCTGCTGGCCAGCGAGGAAAGCCGCAAGACGCTGGAAATCGAGGACGGCGTGATGCGGCTGATGGCGCAGCCGCAACTGCCACCGGTGGTCGAGCGCTACCTCAAGGCGGTGCAGGCCGACAACCCGGTCGGCAGCATGATCTGCTACCCCGGCTCGCCCCTGCTGGCCGCGCAGGCGCTGCGCCCGCAGGACCGCATGGCCGCCTGTGAACTGCAGGAAGAGGAAGCCGCCGCGCTCAAGGCCCTGTTCGCCCATGATGGCCGCGTCGGCGTGCACCCGGGCGATGGCTATGCCCTGCTGCGCTCGCTGCTGCCGCCCAAGGCCAACGGCGACAAGATCGGCCGCGGGCTGGTGCTGATCGACCCGCCCTACGAGGCGCAGGACGCCGAATACCAGCGCATCCTCGCCGCACTGGCCGAAACCCTGTCGCGCTGGCCGCAGGCCACCTGCGCGGTATGGTTCCCGATCAAGCAGCGCCGCAGCATCCTGCACTTCTTCCGCAAGGCGGCCGCATTGCCGATCAAGTCCGCGCTGCTGGCCGAACTGCTGGTGCGCCCGGACGACTCGCCGCTGCGCCTGAATGGCAGCGGCATGCTGCTGCTGAACGCACCGTGGCAGTTCGACCGGGTACTGGCGCCGGCCATGCCGGTGCTGAAACAACACCTGGGCGAAAAGGGCGCCTCGACCCGGCTGGAATGGCTCAAGGCCGGCGACTGAGCCCCCTGCCGGCGCCCCCGCCACGGTTGAACCACGTTCACGGAATTTCGCACCACAGATGCAAGAATCGGTGGACTCCGGAGGAACCACAGCATGGCTACCCGCAACCGCATGCCCCCGTGGCATGAAAACTTCAAGGCTCCCAGTGGCCGGGAACTGCTGATCCGCCCCATCCGCCCCGAAGACGGCGCGCCGCTGCAAGGCGCCTTCGCGCTGTTCGGGCCGGAAGAAGTCCGTGACCGCTTCCTGCAGGCGGTGGACGTGTTGTCGGACGAGACCGCCCAGCGCCTGACCCACCCGAACCCGAAAACCGAAATCGCGCTGGTCGTCGCCGAACCGCTGCCGCCGGGCGAGGCCGTGGTCGGCGCGGTGGCGCGCGCCTCGATCATCCCCGGCACCCGCGATGCCGAATACGCCATCCTGGTCAGCCGTTTCCTGGTCGGCCAGGGCTTGGGCCGGCAGCTGATGCGCAAGCTGGTGAAGTGGGCGCGCGGCAAGTACCTGGACCGCATGTACGGCGATATCGCGCAGGACAACGAGCCGATGCTGCAACTGGCCGCGTCGCTGGGCTTCCGGCAGGTGCCGCACCCGGCCGGCACGCCGGGGCTGGTGCGGATGGTGCTGGAACTGGGTAGCTGATGGCGGCCGGGGACATGACCCATTGCCGATCATTGCCGTAGGTCGGGGCTACGCCCCCGACGCTCGGGGTATCCGGACATCAAGCGTCGGGGGCGTAGCCCCGACCTACGGTGACGCCGGATCGCGGGGTGCCGGCCCAAGGCCGGCGCTGCGGTAAAATCGGCGGCCTCATGCCGCATCACGTCCCCTACCCCGTTCCGCCGCTGCCCCGTGCGGGCCAGCTCCGCGCCTGGTGGCGCGCCCCCGCTTCGACCAGCGCACTGGCCTGGCACGTGGCCCGCGCCGCGCAGGCGCACGGCAAGCCGCTGCTGCTGGTCACGCGCGACAACCACGGCGCGCACCAGGCCGTCGCCGACCTGCAGACCCTGCTCGGCCTTGATGCCGCCGCGCTGCCGGTAGTGCCGTTCCCCGACTGGGAAACCCTGCCCTACGACCAGTTCAGCCCGCACCCGGACATCATCAGCCAGCGCCTGAGCGCGCTGCACCGCCTGCCCTCGCTGGCGCGCGGCATCGTGGTGGTGCCGGTGCAGACCCTGCTGCAACGCCTCGCACCATTGAGCTACATCGTCGGCGGCAGCTTCGACCTGAAGGTCGGCCAGCGGCTGGACATGGACGCGGAGAAACGCCGGCTGGAAAGCGCCGGCTACCGCAACGTGCCGCAGGTGATGGACCCGGGCGACTTCGCCGTGCGCGGCGGCCTGCTCGACGTCTACCCGATGGGCGCGGACGCGCCGCTGCGCATCGAGCTGCTGGACGAGGACATCGACTCGATCCGCGCATTCGACCCCGAATCGCAGCGTTCGCTGGACAGGGTCGAGGCGGTGAAGATGCTGCCCGGCCGCGAAGTGCCGATGGACGAGGCCAGCCTGTCGAAGGTGCTGGCCACGCTGCGCGAGCGCTTCGACGTCGATACCCGGCGCAGCCCGCTCTACCAGGACCTGAAGGCCGGCGTGCTGCCTTCGGGCATCGAGTATTTCCTGCCGCTGTTTTTTGAATCCCCGCACAAGGATGTGCGGGCTTCTGCGAGGGACTCGCATCAAGGCACCGCGACGCTGTTCGACTACCTGCCCGAAGGCTTCCTGACGGTAGTGGCCCCCGGCGTCGGCGACGCCGCCGATGCGTTCTGGGAGCAGACCTGCGGCCGCTACGAGCAGCGCCGCCACGACATCGAGCGGCCGCTGCTGCCGCCGGACGAGATCTACCAGTCGCCGGACAGCCTGCGCGAGCAGTTCAACAAGCAGCCGCGCGTGGAAGTTTGGCCGGCCGACCACCCGCGCATCGCCGAGGCGCAGGCGCTGGGCGACCAGCCGCTGCCGCCGTTGCCGGTGGCCGCCAAGGACGCCCCGGCCGGGCAGGCGCTGAAATCCTTCCTCGACCACTACCCCGGCCGGGTGCTGGTCGCCGCCGATTCGCCGGGCCGCCGCGAAGCCCTGCTGGAGGTATTGCAGGCCGCCGAACTGCGCCCGCCGGTGGTCGCCAGCCTGCCCGCCTTCCTCGCCGACGATGCGCCGAAGTTCGCCATCACCGTCGCCCCGCTCGACGACGGCTTCGCGCTGGCCGAACCTCCGCTGGCGGTGCTCACCGAGCGCCAGCTGTTCCCCGAGCGTGCCGGCCAGCCGCGCAGGACACGCCGTGCGGGACGCGAGCCGGAAGCGATCATCCGCGACCTCGGCGAGCTGAGCGAAGGTTCGCCCATCGTCCACGAGGACCACGGCGTCGGCCGCTACCGCGGCTTGATCGCGATGGACGTGGGCGGCATGCCCGGCGAGTTCCTCGAGATCGAATACGCCAAGGGCGACCGCCTGTACGTGCCGGTCGCGCAGCTGCACCTGATCAGCCGCTACTCCGGCGCCTCGCCGGAAACCGCGCCGCTGCATTCGCTGGGCGGCGAGCAGTGGGCCAGGGCCAAGCGCAAGGCCGCCGAGAAGGTGCGCGACGTCGCCGCCGAGCTGCTGGAAATCCAGGCGCGGCGGCAGGCCCGCGCCGGGCTGGCGCTGGACATCGACCGCGCCATGTACGAACCGTTCGCGGCCGGTTTCCCGTTCGAGGAAACGCCGGACCAGCTGGCCGCGATCGAAGCCACCCTGCGCGACCTGCAATCCAGCCAGCCGATGGACCGCGTGGTCTGCGGCGACGTCGGCTTCGGCAAGACCGAGGTGGCCGTGCGCGCCGCCTTCGCCGCCGCCAGCGGTGGCAAGCAGGTGGCGGTGCTGGTGCCGACCACGCTGCTGGCCGAGCAGCACTACCGCAACTTCCGCGACCGCTTCGCCGATTACCCGTTGAAGGTGGAGGTGCTGTCGCGCTTCAAGTCCGCCAAGGAGATCAAGGCCGAACTGGACAAGGTCGCCGAGGGTACCATCGACGTGATCGTCGGCACCCACCGGCTGTTGCAGCCGGACGTGAAGTTCAAGGACCTCGGGCTGGTCATCGTCGATGAAGAACAGCGTTTCGGCGTACGCCAGAAGGAAGCGCTGAAGGCGATGCGCGCCAACGTGCACCTGCTCACGCTCACCGCCACGCCGATCCCGCGCACGCTGAACATGGCGATGGCCGGGCTGCGCGACCTGTCGATCATTGCAACCCCGCCGCCGAACCGCCTGGCGGTGCAGACCTTCGTCACCCAGTGGGACAACGCGCAGTTGCGCGAGGCGTTCCAGCGCGAGCTGTCGCGCGGCGGCCAGCTGTATTTCCTGCACAACGACGTGGAAAGCATGGGCCGCATGCAGCGCGAGTTGTCCGAGCTGGTGCCCGAGGCGCGCATCGGCATGGCCCACGGGCAGATGCCCGAGCGCGAGCTGGAAAAGGTGATGCTGGATTTCCAGAAGCAGCGCTTCAACGTGCTGCTGGCCAGCACCATCATCGAATCGGGCATCGACATCCCCAACGCCAACACCATCGTCATCAACCGCGCCGATCGCTTCGGTCTGGCCCAGCTGCACCAGCTGCGCGGCCGCGTCGGCCGCTCGCACCACCGCGCCTACGCCTACCTGCTGGTGCCGGACAAGCGTGCGATCACCCCCGACGCGCAGAAGCGATTGGACGCCATCGCCTCGATGGACGAACTCGGCGCCGGCTTCACCCTGGCCACGCACGATCTGGAAATCCGCGGCGCCGGCGAACTGCTCGGCGAGGACCAGAGCGGGCAGATGGCCGAGGTCGGCTTCAGCCTCTACACCGAGCTGCTGGAACGCGCGGTGCGCTCGATCAAGGCCGGCAAGCTGCCGGACGTGGACGCCGGCGAGGAAGCACGCGGCGCCGAAATCCAGCTGCACGTGCCGTCGCTGATCCCCGAGGACTACCTGCCCGACGTGCACACGCGGCTGACGCTGTACAAGCGCATTTCCAGCGCGCGCGATGGCGAGGCCCTGCGCGAGCTGCAGGTGGAGATGATCGACCGCTTCGGCCTGCTGCCGGATGCGACCAAATACCTGTTCGCCATCGCCGAGCTGAAGCTGCAGGCCAACGCGCTGGGCATCCGCAAGCTGGAGCTGGGCGAGAACGGCGGCCGCATCGTGTTCGAAAGCAAGCCGGACATCGACCCGATGGCGGTGATCCAGCTGATCCAGAAGCAGCCGAAGCTTTACCAGATGGACGGCCCGGACAAGCTGCGCATCAAGCACCCGCTGCCGTTGCCCGAGGACCGCTTCAACGCCGCGCGGGCGATGTTGTTGACCTTGCGGCCGGGCGGCAGTTGATTCCCCTTCTCCCCTCGGGAGAAGGTGCCCGAAGGGCGGATGAGGGGCGAACGGAATCAGTGATGGTCGAACCATCCGGACTTCGTTCGCCCCTCACCCCAACCCCTCTCCCGAAGGGAGAGGGGCTTCGAAATCGAAGCTTCGTGCTGAACTGCTTCCATGCGCCATGCCTGCAAAACCACCAACCAGCACACCACCCAAAACGTGAAAGGCCCGGCATTGCCGGGCCTTCCTGTTTACAACTCACACGATGGCGATCACCAGATCACCACGCGCGTGTCGTCGCCGCGCACCATCGCATCGCCGGCCTTGCACTCGAACGCGGCGGCGAACGCGGGCATGTTCGACGGCGCGCCGTTGGCGCGGAAGTTGGCCGGGGCGTGCGGGTCGGTGTTCAGGCGCACGCGCAGCTCGCCCTCGGTGAAGTTGCGGCGCCACACCGTGGCCCAGTTCATGAAGAAGCGCTGGTCCTGGCTGTAGCCGTCGATGGCCACGTTCTTCGACGGGTCCTCCTTCAGCGCCATCTGCAATGCATCAAAGGCCACGGTCAGGCCGCCGAGGTCGCCGATGTTCTCGCCCAGCGTCAGCTTGCCCTTCACGTTGACGCCCGGCAGCGACTCGTAGCCGTCGAACTGCGCCACCAGCTTGTCGGTGCGGCTGTTGAAGGCGCTGCGGTCGGCGTCGGTCCACCAGTTGTCGAAGTTGCCGTTGGCGGCGAACTGGCTGCCCGAGTCGTCGTAGCCGTGCATCATCTCGTGGCCGATCACCGCACCGATGCCGCCGTAGTTCAGCGCCGGATCGGCCTTGGCGTCGAAGAACGGAGGTTGCAGGATCGCGGCCGGGAACACGATCTCGTTCTTGGTCGCGTTGTAGTAGGCATTCACCGTCTGCGGGGTCATGCCCCACTCGGTCCTGTCCACCGGCTTGCCGATCTTGTCGAGCATGTAGCGGTAGTTGAATGCACGCGCGGCGCGCATGTTGCCCAGGTAGCTGTCGCCGCTGGTGGTCAGTCCCGACCAGTCGCGCCACTTGTCCGGGTAGCCGATCTTCGGGGTGAAGCTGGCCCACTTCTCCAGCGCCTTCTTCTTCGTCTCCTCGCCCATCCACGGCAGGTTCTCCAGCCGCGTCTTCAACGCCGCGGAAAGGTTCTCCACCAGGTGTTGCATCTCGACCTTGGATTCGGCCGGGAACACCGCTTCCACGTACAGCTGGCCCAGCGCCTCGCCCATCGCGCCGTTCACCGACTCCAGCACCCGCTTCCAGCGCGGCTGCATTTCCTGCTGGCCGCGCAGGGTCTTGCTGTAGAAGTCGAAGTTGGCCTGCTCGAAGCCCTTGCTCAAATACGGCGCGGCGTTGTCCACCGTGTGGAAGCGCAGGTAGGCCTGCCAGGTGGCGGCCGGCACGTCGGCCAGCATCTTGTCCAGCTCGCCGAAGAAGCCCGGCTGCGCCAGCGAGAACTTGTCCTTGGCCGGCACCTTCAGGGTGTCGAACAGCGCGGTCCAGCTGAAGTTCGGGGTGAGCTTGTCGGCGTCGAGCGCGCTGACCGGGTTGTAGCGCTTGGCCGGGTCGCGCAGCTCGATGCGCGACAGCGAGGCCTTGGCCAGGCGGGTTTCGAAGTCCATCACCGCCCTGGCCTGCTCCTTCGCCTGCGCGGCGTCGACGCCGGACAGGGCCAGCAACTGCTCGATGTAGGCCACGTAGGCGTCGCGGATATTCGCCTGCGATTCGTCGAAGTAATAGCCCTTCTCCGGCAGGCCCAGCCCGCCCTGGCCGACGTAGGCGATGACGTTGCCCGAATCCTTGAAGTCCGGGCTGGCATACAGCGAGAACAGGAAGCCCTGCCCCTGCGCGTAGGCATCGCGCAGGTAACCGGCGATGGCGGCGCTGTCGCCCAGCGCGGCGATCTTCTCCAGTTCCGGCTGCAGCGGGGCGATGCCGGCGGCCTCGATCGCGGCCTCGTCCGAACCGGTCTTCCAGATGTCGCCGATCTGCGCTTCCACCGTGCCGGCCTTGGCGTCGGCCGTGGCGGCCTGCTCGACCAGCGCGTGCTGCACTTCCAGCGAGCGCTCGCGCAGGATCTCGAAGCTGCCCCAGGTGGTCTGGTCGCCCGGCACCGGGTTGGCCTTGAGCCACGTGCCGTTGACGAAACCGTTGAGGTCGGCGCAGGCCGAAGCCGTCGGGTCCAGGTCGGCGACGTTGAACGCCACCGACGGTGTCTTGATCTGCGCCATGTCGAACGCCGGCTTGGCGGTGTCGGCCGCCACGGCCGCCACGGGCGCCTCGGTCTTGCCGCAGGCCGCCAGCGAGGCGGCGATGGCGACGGTCAGGGACAGCGGGGCGAGCTTGGAAAGGGTCATGCGGTTCTCCGGCCTTGCAGGAATGCCGCGCTGGTTGCGCGGCCAATCCCCGAGCCTAGGCGATGGCTACCGCCTGCCGATGGGCCAAAGGTCATGGCCTGCTGGATTCCTCATGCTTCCCTTCTCCCTTCGGGAGACAGGTTGGCAGGATTGCCAACCTGCACGGCGAAGCCGCCCAAAGGTGAGGCACAAGGATGTACCGAATGCAGGTGCCCGAAGGGAGAGGGGCAAAAATCAGCCGCCCTGCACCAGCGCGCCGAGCTCGCGTTCCAGCAGCGCCGGATCGGCGGCGTTGAGCTCGATCACCCGGCGCAGCGCGGTGATGCTGTCGAGGTCGATTTCATCGCAGCGCAGGCCGATGTTGCGCCCTTCCACGTGCATCACCGTGGCCTGCATGTGGATCGGTGTGTCTTCGGACAATTCGACCTGCAAGCGGCATTGCCCGCCCGCCGCGCCGGGCCAGGCGTCGATGACCTCGAACAGGGCGCCCTTCAGCGAGAGATCGTGCAGGCGCCCCGCATGGGTAACCCCATCGGCGGCGACCACGCTCGCGGCGGAGTGGAAGGGTACGCGCCAGAAATGGCGGCGATCCTCGGAGCTGTTCATGCGGTCCCCCTGTGCGTTGGATGGAAAGCCCGGCCGCAGCATACGCCAGCCGGATGGCCGCCGAACGCGGGCAGCCATGCAAACCATTGCATGGCAAGGCATGGCGCGAAACTGGCGGATTGCTGTCGTGGCGCTGCGCCCGCGGTCGCGGCAGTTTCCGGGCTCCATTAGCATCGTCCGGAGCCACCGTCAGTGAACAACGAACCGATGAAGATAGACGCCCACCGGGTCAAGGCATTGCGCGAGGCGCGCGGCTGGTCGCAGGAGCATCTGGCCGCCGTGGCCGGCCTGAGCCCGCGCACCGTGCAGCGGCTGGAAAGCGACGGCCGGGCTTCGCACGAGTCGCGGATGGCGGTGGCGTCGGCATTCGGGGTCGAGCCCGGGCACCTGCTGGAAGCGGATGGGGTGCCGCCGCTGCCGGCACCGGCCGCCAACGGGATGACCGCGGCCGAACGCGCGCGGATCATCCTGTGGATCGTGAGCCTCGTGCTGGCCGTGGTCATGTTGCAGATGGTGGCCGGCTACACCCTGGGCAAGGATGCGGCCCGGCGCGACAACCGGATCAACCAGGCCTGCAAGGCCGATCCGGCCAATTGCGACCGCTGATCCGCATGCGGGAACCTGTAGGAGCGACGTCAGTCGCGATGGGGCATCCCCGGTAAAGCCCGGTCGCGACTGACGTCGCTCCTACGGGAGCAGTGCCGCCATCATTGGCGCCGCACCCACGGCGCCAGCACGCCCAGCCAACGTGCCTGCCAGGCCAGAACGAAGGCCACCGCCAGCGCCGAGCCCGCCAGCGCCATCACCCAGACCAGCGCCGCCATGCTCGGGTGGTCCACCCGCAGGCACAGGCCCAATCCCGCCGCCAGCGCCAGCCAGCCCAGTCCACGCAGGCTGCGGGTTTCGACCGGCGACAAGCCGCGGCCCCAGGCCTGACGCGCATGCACGTCCATGCCCAGCGCCAGCCAGCCCATGCCGGCAAGGCAGGCGGCCAGCGCAGCAGCCAGCAGCCAGCCGGCGGATGCCGGGTCATGCATGGGCGGCCTCCTGCTGCTCGCGGGCGAGGTCGTGGGCGCGCGCCTCGGCACGACGGCCCAGCCGGTGGGCGCTGGCGGCGGCGATCACGGCCACGGCCAGCAGCGCCAGGTCCAGCCCGGCCACCGGCCAGTAGCCGGCGGCCAGCGTGCGCAGCAGGTGGTCGCCGGTGGTGACCCAGTTCAGCAGCACCGCCAGCGGCGCCAGCACCGCAATCGCCCACGCCTGCTCGCGCCAGGCCGGGTTGGGCAGGCCACGGGCGACCGGCGCGCTGCGCCAGGCCGCGTGCAGCAACGCCAGCAGCCAGCAACCCCAGAATGCGTACCGCTCCCAATCCCCGCGCATCGGCAGCGCCTCGGGCAGCAGCCGGTTGGCGACCAGCAGGCCCAGCGTGGCCACGACCATGCTGGTCACCGTGGCCACGGCCAGCGCATCGACCACACGCACGCCCTGGCTGCCCTGTTTGGCGTGCTGGCGCTTGCGCTTCTCGACGAAGAACACGAAGCCGGTGGCGATGCAGACGCAGCCGGCCAACCCGCCGAACACGTACAACCAGCGCAGCAGCCAATGGCGGAAATGCTGCAGGTGCAGGCCGGTGAGGAATTCGCTGATGCGGCCGACCGCGGTGGCCGGCGGGTCCTCGCGCAGCAACTGGCCGGTGGACGCCTTGAAGTGGATGCCCTGCCCGACCAGCGCGATGCGGTCGGTGCCGGCGCGGTAGATGCTGACGTAGCCATTGGCGTCGCCGACGTGCTGCAGCACCAGGAACCCGACGTCGCCGGCCATGCCACGCGCCTCCCAGCGCCGCTGCGCCTCGGCCACCATCGCATCGACGTTGGCCAGCCCGGCCGGCACCCCGGCGCGGCCGTGCGGCAGGCCCAGTTCCTGCGCCTCGTGCTTTTCGTGCAGCTCGTGCAGGTCGTGCAGCTGGGTGTGGCCGATCGGGAAGTAATAGGTGCTGGCGAAGATCACCAGCCCGGTGAAGGCGAAGAAGAAGTGGAACGGCAGCGCCACCACGCCGGTGAGGTTGTGCAGGTCCAGCACGCTGCGCAGCCGCGCCTTGCCGGGGCGGAAGGTGAACAGCTCGCGGAACAGCTTGCGGTGCATGACCACGCCGCTGACCAGCGCGACCAGCATCATCAGCGCCGAGAAGCCGACGATCCAGAAACCGAGGTTCTTCCAGTCCAGGGTCAGGCTGTAGTGCAGCGGGTAGAAGAAGCCGCTGCCGATCTTGAGCTGGTCGTCGGGCAGCACCCGGCCGTCGCGCGGGTCGATGGTGGCCTCGCCCCAGACCAGGTCTTCCGGGTCCTTCGCGCCCGGTATCTGGTAACCGGCATACAGCGCCAGCACCGGGTCGCGGTGGGTGGTGTAGGCGCTCCAGTAGGCCACGGTGTCGAAATGCCCGGGCATCGGCCCGTCCACCCGCGGGCGCATCGCGTCCACCACCGCCGGCAGCGGCTGCATGCGCTCGAACGCCGGCCGCAGCACCTTCTCGAACGACGGCATTGGCTGCGGCTCGAAGCGGCTGGCCGGGATCGACCAGCGGTCGATCTCGCGGTCGAACACCGACAGCGCGCCGAAGAAGAACGCCGCCATCAACACGAAGCCCAGCACCAGGCCGAACCACGTATGCAACCAGGCCATGACCTGGCGGAAACTATGGAACACGATGGATTCTCCCTGCTGCATGTCGCTCAGGCCACGCTGGCCTGCACCAGCGAAGCGACCGCGGCCAGCGCCGCGCCACCGCCGGCCAGCGCCAGCCAGACCAGCGCCAGCCGGCGACGGCTGGCAACGACATTCAGGAACAGCACCAGGAACACCAGCAGGCCCACCGCGCTGGCGAGGAACTCGGCGTCGTGGAACTCCATCCCGGCCTTGAACAGCAGGGCCATCGCGGCGGCGATGAAGCCCCAGGTGAAGGCGTAGCCACCGAACACGGCGGCGGCTACCCGCGCGGCGAAATGCAGGCGCGGGAAGCGGGTGGGACGGGCGATGGCGGGGCTGTGGGACATGGCGTAGGGCTGGTGTCTGTGCGGATGGGGGCGGTCGTCGGGAACCGCCGGGTCAGGCTGGGCGCGTGGTTGCGCGGCGCGTTGTGGCGGCGACGCGGGCGGCCACCGGATGGTACCGGAGCAGGTCGTTGCCGGCGCCGGCCGGGATGGCCGGGTTTTCCAGCGGGAAGGCGCGGATCATCGGATGGCCCCGCCGTCGCTCAGAACCGGTACGTCACGCTGGCGCTCACGCGCCGCGGTTCGCCCCAGGTGTAGGTGCTGTACCAGCTGAAGACGGTGTAGTACTTCTCGTCGAGCAGGTTGTTCACCGAGAGCGCGGCCGAGAGGTGGTCGCTGAACCGCCAGCTCGCGCTCGCATCGAGCAGCCAGTAGCTGCCGATGGTATGCGTGACGTATTCGCCGCTCGGGTGGTAGGCGTCGCCCCAGGTCTTGTCCTGCCAACGTGCGCCGCCGCCGAAGGTGAAGTCGCCGAGCCTGTACGAGGTATAGAGCGTCAGCTGGTTTTCCGGCGACTCCGTCTGCACCTTGCTGCCCTGCTGGCGGGTCGTCTTGTGCACGTAGCCGGCGTGCACGTTCCAGCGCGGGGTGATCTGGCCGGAGGCCTCCAGCTCCCAGCCCCTGGTGCGGTAGCCCTGCTCGCCGCGGTAGGCGTCGCTGCCGCTGGGCGTGAGCTCGCCGGTCGGCACCGGGTAGTTGTCCTGGTCGAGCTGGAAATACGCCGCGCTGGCGTTGAGCCGGCCGTCGGCGAAGGCGCCCTTCCAGCCCAGCTCGTAGTTCATGCCGTCCAGCGGCTCCAGTGGCTTGCCCTGCGCATCCTGCGCCCACAGCTGCGGGCTGTAGATGCTGGTGTAGCTGGCGTACAGCGACTGCGTCGCCGCGACATCCCACACCATGCCCACGTAGGGCAGGACGATGCCCGATTCGCTCACCACCGGGTGCCGGTAGCGGGCAAGGCGCGCGCCGGTGATGAACTTGAGCGTGTCGGCCGGGTTCCAGCGCACCGCGGCATAGAGGCCGTTCTCGCGCGTGGTTTCGTCCGAATGCCCGTCGGGCGTGGCGTTCCAGGCCGGCAGCGGGATGTCGCCGCGCCAGTGGTAGTAATCATGGACCGCGAGCTCGTAACCCGGCGCGTCCCACCAGTCGTTGCCCACCCAGCGCCGCCGCGACAGGCTGCCACCGACCACCAGCTCGTGCCGGCGCCCACCCAGCTGGAACGGCCCGCTGGCGTAGAGGTCCAGCGCGTCGGTGGTGGTCTCGCCGACGTATTGCCCGATCCACAGCGCGACGCCCTCGCCATCGGCCGGGTCCGGGAAGCCGGAGGCCGACGCGCCGAGCAGCGCGTCGTAGCCGTTGATCTGGTGGTTGAGCTGCAGCTTGGCCACCCATTCGTTGTCGAAGCCGTGTTCCAGCGTCGCGAACGCGGTGCGGGTGTACTGCTCCCAGCGGCTCCACGTCGCGCCGTTGTTGAACGCGCGCGGCATGGCGTTGAACCCGCCGTCGGCGTTGAACAGCGGGATGCCGCCCCAGGTGGAGTTGCGCGGGTCGTTGTCCTGCGCGTCGGCGCCCACGGTCAGCAGGGTGCCGTCGGGCAGATCGGCTTCGAGGATGCCGTAGAACACCGTGCTCCTGCGCTTCCAGCGGTCGAGGCTGGATTCGCGGTCGTCCCATGCGGCGACCGCGCGGGCGCGCACGCTGCCGTCGGCATTGAGCGGCCCGCCGACGTCGAACTCCGCGCGCCGTTCCTGCCACGAACCCGCGCCCAGCGTCGCGTGGCCCTGGAACTGCCGCATGGGCTTCTTGCGCACCAGGTTGATGACCGCGCCCGGGTCGCCGGAACCGGCGAGCAGGCCGGCCGCGCCCTTCAGCACTTCCACGCGGTCGTAGATCGCCATGTCCGCCAGCGTGTTGCCCGACGAGTACGACGAATCGCGCTTCATCGGGATGCCGTCGTACTGGAAGTTGTTGATCGGGAAGCCGCGCGCGTAGTACTCGGTGCGCTCGCTATCGTAGGTGACGATGGACAGGCCGGGGACGTGCGCCATCACGCTGTCGATCGAGTTGAGGTTGAAGTCCTCGATCTCCTGGCGGGTGACCACGCTGATGGACTGCGGCGTCTCGCGCGGGGTCAGCACCAGCCGCGTCGCGGTGGCGATGGTCCCCGGCGTATAGGTGCCGCTGCCTTCGGTCACCGTGCCCAGCTGGTTGGCGGTGACGACGACGCGGTCCAGCTCGGTGACGTCGTCCTTCGGCGTCGTGCCGCCGTCCTGCGCGTGGGCATGGGCGGCGAGCAGCAGGCCGGCGGCCAGCAGGGACACGCGCGGCGGACGGGAAGAGGTATTGGCCATCGTTCGGCTCCGCGATCCGTCAGAACCGCCAGTTCAGGCTCAGCGTGTAGTTGCGCGGGGCGCCGTAATAGCCGCTGTAGCGCAGGGTGTTGATGTACTTCTCGCCGGTGATGTTGTTGGCGTTGAGCTGCAGCGTGGCGTTGGGCAGGAAGTCCCAGGCGGCGAACGCGTTGAGCACCGCGTAGCTGTCCTGGCGCACGCGGTAGCCGCTGGACTCCACGTTGGAGATCACGCTCTGCCAGCGCCCGCCGACGCCCAGCGACAGCGCCTCGCAAGCGGGCAGGCGGCCGCTGAGCAGCAGGTTGGCGGTGCGCCGCGGCACCCACGAATAGGTGTCGCTGCCGTTGAGGCCGTCCAGCTTCAGCGCGGTGTAGCCGAGTACCAGGTCGAGGTTGTCGCCCAGCTTGCCGACCGCCTCCAGCTCGACGCCCTTGGAGCGCACGTCCACCGGGGCGTAGATCGACTGGCCGTACTGGTTGTACTGGCCGGTCGGCGTGGCCAGCCCGTCCTGGTCGGCCTTGAACACCGCCAGCGTGGTCAGCAGGCGCTGGTCCAGCCAGTCGGCCTTGATGCCGGCCTCGTAGTTCACGCCCTTGCTGGCGTCGAGGTAGCGGTCGTTGGCGTCCACCTGGTCCTGCGGCTGGTAGATGTCCGAGTAGCTGACGTAGCCGAGCACGTGCTCGTTGAAGTCGAAGGTCAGGCCGCCGTAGGGGCTGGTGTGGCTGGTGGTCTGGTCGAAGGTGAGGTCGTAGGACCAGCCGTCGCGGCGGTACTGGGCATAGTTGGCGCCGACGACGGCCTTCAGGCGGTCGCTCAGCGCGATCCGGGTGGCGCCGTAGGCACGCTTCAGGTGCTGGTTCAGCATCGAATACTGCGCCGAATCGCTCCAGTCCGGCTCGGGAAGCGCATCGGGGGCATACGGGAACGCCGGCAGCGCACCCCAGGCCGGCGAGGAGAAGTCCGCGCTCCGCTCCCAGCTGTTCGATTCGCTGCGGGCCAGACTCACGCCCAGCATGGCTTCCTGGTCGCGGCCGAACAGCTGGAAGTGGCCGTTGAGCGTCACCGCGCCGAGGTGGGTGGTGGCCTTGTCGCTGCCGCCCCACGGGTAGCCGACCAAGCCCAGGCCGGTGGCCGGGTCGAGGCCGATCGAGATGCCGTCGAAATCCGGGTCCGGCAGGTAGGCGTAGAACATCTTCTCGTCGCCGGTGGCGCGGCGGTAGTTGTACGAGGCCTTCAGCTGCCAGTCCGCGCCGAGCCGGTGGGTGTATTCGGCGAAGGCGTTGTGGGTGGTGGTGTTCCAGTAGGTCCAGTCCTGCGTGGTCGAGGCGCTGGTCGGCCACTCACGCTGGGTGCCGTCGCTGTTCATGAACGCCAGCGCGCCCCACATGATGCCGTCGGACTTGGCCCGCTGATACGAATAACCGAGGGTCAGGGTGCCGTTCTCGCCGATCTGGCCGTCGACCACGCCGTAGAAGTGGTTGCGGGTGTTCTCGTTGGCGCGCAGCCAGGAGTCGCCGTCCTCGTGCGCGGCCACCACGCGCCCGGCCCAGCTGCCGTCGGCGGTGAACGGGGTCGAGTAATCGACTTCGGCGCGGGTGGTGCCCCACGAGCCGTAGCTGACGCCCAGCGAACCCTGGCGCTCGTTGGTCGGGCGCTTGCGCACGTAGTTGATGGTGCCGGCGGCATTGCCGACGCCGGTGAGCAGGCCGTTGGCACCGCGGATCACTTCCACCTTCTCGTAGCCGAAGGTATCGGTGGCGCCGGTGGCGATGCCCCAGCCGTTGGGCAGGCCGACGCCATCGATCTGGGTGTTGAGGATGTCGAAGCCGCGTGCGCTGTAGCTGGTGCGGTTGGTTTCCCACTCGTCCACCTGGATGCCGGTGGCCAGCTTCAGCGCTTCGTTGACGCTGTCGGCGCCGAACTGCCGCATCTGCTCGCTGCTGACCACGCTGATCGACTGCGGGGTGTCCTTGATCGCCAGGTCGAGGTTGGTGGCGCCGCTGCTGACGCGCTCGGCGCGGTGGGCCACGACCAGCACCGCGTCCAGGTCGGTGGCGCTGGCGTCGCCGGACACGGCATCGGCCGCTGCCAACAGCGGCAGGCCGGCCAGGGCGATGCCGATGGCCAGCGCGAGGGTACCGGTGGTCAACGGACGGAAAGCAGCGACGGACGCGGGTTGCGCGCGGAGGGAGCGGTTCGGGGACATGCGGGGAGTGGCCTTTTCGGTTGCCGGTGCGGCGTGCCGGGGTGGCATGCCGGTTGATTGAGATGCGTTATTAGATGCGAATCATTCTCGATTTTCAAGAAAGTTCACATCACTGTTCACCGCTGCACCAGCTCCTGCCTCCCCTGCCCCGCAAACGAAAACACCCGGCCGGGGCCGGGTGTCGGGGCTGCCACGGGGCGGCGGGGTTACTTCGCCTTGCCCTGGTTGGCCACGGCCTCGGCCGCCCGCTTCGCCGCTTCCGGGTCGCCCAGGTAGCGGAACGACTGCACGCTCAGGTCGTCGTTCAGCTCGAACAGCAGCGGAATGCCGGTGGGGATGTTCAGTTCGAGGATCTCTTCCCGGCTCACGCCGTTGAGGTACTTGTACAGCGCGCGCAGCGAGTTGCCGTGGGCGGTGACCAGCACGGTCTTGCCGTCCTTCAGCTGCGGGGCGATGGCGTCGAACCAGTACGGCAGCACGCGTTCGAGCGTGGTCGCCAGCGACTCGGTGGCCGGCAGCGCGTTGCGGTCCAGCCCGGCGTAGCGGCGGTCGTGGCTGGGGTGGCCGGGGTCTTCCAGGTCCATCGGCGGCGGCGGGATGTCGTAGGAACGGCGCCACACCTTGACCTGCTCCTCGCCGTGCTTCGCCGCGGTCTCGGCCTTGTCCAGCCCCTGCAGGCCGCCGTAGTGGCGCTCGTTCAGGCGCCAGCTCTTGCTGACCGGCAGCCAGTCCTGGTCCAGCTCGGCCAGCGCGCCCTGCAGGGTGTGGATGGCGCGCTTGAGCACCGAGGTGTGGGCGACGTCGAACTGCAGCCCCTCCTCCTTCATCAGCCGGCCGGCGGCGGCGGCCTCGGCGCGGCCCTGCGCGGTCAGTTCCACGTCCACCCAGCCGGTGAAGCGGTTATCGAGGTTCCACTGGCTCTGGCCGTGGCGCAACAGCACTAGTTTGCGGGTCACTGCGGGGGTCTCCGGTCGTGGGGGGAAGGCAACCGGCCGATTGTAGCCGCATCGTGCCGGCGCCCCGCCTGCACGGCATGGCCGCGGCAAAAGTGGCAGGCTGCGCGCATGCGCTTCCATCCCGCCGCCGATGTCGCCCCCGCCCCCCTGGCCGAGCTGCGCCGCATGCAGACCGAACTGGCGGCGCAGGTGGACCTGCACGACCACCTGCCCGGCCTGCCGCAACGCGTGGCCAGGGTCGACAGCGGTTTCGAGGACGAGGGCCGCACCACCCGTTCGGTGGCGGTGCTGGTCGATGGCCCCAGCCTGCAGCCGCGCGAATCGACGCTCGCGCGGTTGCCCACCGCCCTGCCCTACATCCCCGGCCTGCTCAGCTTCCGCGAGCTGCCGGCGGTGCTGCAGGCGCTGCGGCAACTGCCGGAACAACCGCAACTGGTGCTGGTGGACGGGCACGGCATCGCCCACCCGCGCGGGCTGGGCATCGCCGCGCACCTGGGCGTGCTGACCGGTTTGCCCAGCATCGGCGTCGGCAAGAGCCGGCTGGTCGGCGACTACGACGAACCCGGCCCGCAGCGCGGCGACCATTCGCCGCTGCGCCACCGTGGCCGGCAGGTCGGCTGGGTGCTGCGCAGCAAGCCGCGCTGCAATCCGCTGTTCATCTCGCCCGGCCACCGCGTCTCGGTGGAGGCCTGCCTGCCGCTGGTGCTGGCCTGCCTGGCCGGCTACCGCCTGCCGGAACCGACGCGGCTGGCCGACCGCCTCGCCTCGCGCCGCGATGAGCGCCGCTGAGGCACGCACGACGCAACGATCCGTCGCGCCACCGCGGCCGACAGCAACGCAGCCCGCATGCCATCCTGCCATTCCACGCCCAAGGAGCACGCCCATGACCACGATCATCAACCCGCGCGTCCATGACCTCGGCGGCTTCCAGGTGCGCCGTGCGGTGCCGACCCTGCAGGCGCGCAGCGTCGGCCCGTTCGTGTTCGTGGACCACATGGGCCCAGCGGTGTTCGCCCCCGGCCAGGGCATCGACGTGCGCCCGCACCCGCACATCGGTCTGGCGACGGTCACTTTCCTGTGGTCCGGCGCCATCGGCCACCGCGACACGCTTGGCTCGGAACAGGTCATCCGTCCCGGCGACGTCAACTGGATGACCGCCGGCCGCGGCATCGCCCATTCCGAGCGCACGCCGCCGCCCGAGCGCGAGCACGACCACCCGCTGCACGGCATGCAGACCTGGGTGGCGCTGCCGAAGGCACACGAGGAAACCGCGCCGGAGTTCCACCACTTCAGCGCCGCGCAGTTGCCGCAGCAGCGCCGCGACGGCGCCTGGCTGCGGGTGATCGCCGGCCGCGCCTATGGCGAGGAATCGCCGGTGCGGGTGTTCGCCGACACCCTCAACGTCGCCATCGACCTGGATGCCGGGGCCGAGATCGACCTGGACACCACCCACGCGGAGCGCTCGCTCTACGTGCTCGAAGGCGAGGCCCAGCTCGACGGCACCGACATCCCCGCCATGCACCTGGTCATTCCCGAAGCGGGCGCGCGCGGCCGGCTGCGCGCCAAGACCCCGCTCAAGGCGATGCTGATGGGCGGCGAACCGCTGGATGGCCCGCGCCACCTGTGGTGGAACTTCGTGTCCAGCTCGAAAGAACGCATCGAGCAGGCCAAGGACGACTGGCGCGACGGCCGCTTCGGCACCATTCCCGGCGACGACAAGGAATTCATCCCGCTGCCGGGGGCGTGAGGCGAGGCACGACGTCTGTCTGCAGGAGCGACGCGAGTCGCTCCTGCAGGGGCAGGGAAGCCGATGGGAACCATCGGCCCTGCCCGTTAATGCTTTCAAAACGCGCATTCCGGCGCAATTCCGTACTGTTCCCACGCCCGCTTCCGGGCCTTCGACTGGGGAATGCACTACATGAACATGGGGAAACGATTGGCGGCCGAGTTCCTCGGCACCTTCTGGCTGGTCCTGGGCGGCTGCGGCAGCGCGGTGCTGGCGGCCAAGTTCGGCGGCGACGGCAATCCGCTCGGCATCGGCTTCCACGGCGTGGCACTGGCGTTCGGCCTGACCGTGCTGACCGGCGCCTATGCGTTCGGGCACGTTTCCGGCGCCCACTTCAACCCGGCGGTCAGCCTCGGCCTGTGGGCCGGCGGGCGCTTCGCCGGCAAGGACCTGCTGCCCTACATCGTCGTGCAGGTGCTGGGCGGCATCCTCGCGGCCTTCATCCTGCTGCAGATCGCGCAGGGCCAGCCCGGCTTCGCCATCGACGGCAGCCAGGCCGGCGCATTCGCCAGCAACGGCTACGGCGCGCTGTCGCCGGGCGGCTACAGCGTGGCCGCCGCGTTCCTGTGCGAAGTGGTGATGACCGCGATGTTCCTGGTGGTGATCATGGGCGCCACCCACGGCAAGGCGCCGGCCGGCTTCGCGCCCATCGCCATTGGCCTTGCACTGACCCTGATCCACCTGATCAGCATCCCGGTCACCAACACCTCGGTGAACCCGGCGCGCTCGACCGCGGTGGCGCTGTTCGCCGGCCCCAGCGCGATCGGCCAGCTGTGGCTATTCTGGGTGGCCCCGTTCCTGGGGGCGTTGATCGGCGGCATCGCCTGCCGCTGGATCGGCAACGAGAATCGCTGAATTCGCGCACCATGCACGAAAGCGACGGCCCCATCCGGGGCCGTCGCCACGCCTGCGTTTGTCAGCGGCCGCGCTTTTGTAATACCGTGGAAACACTGCTCGCGCGCAACGGGGACGCGCGCATCGGGCCGGGGAACAGGGCCCGCGGCGGGATCCAACTCAGACAGACGACATGACCACCGTCCGCCGCCACGGCCGGTGCTTGGGGGAATGCATGGTGAAATCCGTTCGTATCCTTGCCTGTTCGCTGCTGCTGGCCGGCAGCGCCAACGCCCAGCAGGCGGGCCAGTGCCCGCAACTGCCGCCGGGCAGCGGCCTGCAGTGGGAAGCGCAGGCACAAAGCGACTTCGTACTGTGCAAGGCCGCCACCGAGGACGGCCGCACCGTGTTGAACCTGATGCTGACCGCGCGCGACCCGGAACTGGTGCTGAGCCGCAACCTGCGCGCCGAGAAAGGCAGTTTCTCCGGCGAATCGCTCTACTGGTACCACCCCGACATGGGCGGCCGCGACCTGCCCGGGCTGGAATCGCGGCGCATCACCACCGTCAAGCTGGCAAAGAACCGCTACGCGCAGATCTGGATCGACGCAGCCAACACCGGCGAACTGGCCACGCTGCAGCAGCTGACCAGCAACCTGAGCGACAGCGCGATGAACCTCGCCGGGGAGTGAGCCGGCAAACCTGACTTCCGGTCACGGAAACGACGTGGATCACGACCGGTGTCGCGGGAATCCCCGGTCGCGGCCCACGTCGCTCCTGCGGCTGGCTGTCCTTTCCCCCGTCAGAAACGCCCTTCCTGGAAATCGACGAAGGCCTGCATCAGCTCCTGGCGGGTGTTCATCACGAACGGCCCGTGCCGCGCGACCGGTTCGCGCAGCGGGCGCCCGGCGACGAGGATCAACCGCGCGCCCTCGCCGCCCGCCTGCAGGCGCAGGTCGTTGCCGCCGCCGAGGACCGCCAGTTCATGCCGGCCCACGTCACGCGCGGCTTCGCCCTCGCCCAGCACCAGCCCGCCCTCGAACACGTAGGCGAAGGCGTTGTGGCCCTCCGGCAGCAGGTACGACCAGCCGCACCCCGCCGCCAGCTCCACGTCGAGGTACAGCGGCCCGGTGGCCGGTTGCACGATCGGCCCCTGCGTGTCGCCTACTTGGCCGGCGATCACCTTGACCGCCACGCCCGCGGCAGGCTCGACCCGCGGAATGCGTTCGGGCGCATATTCCTGGTAACGCGGCGCGGTCATCTTCTCGCGCGCCGGCAGGTTTACCCACAGCTGGAAGCCGCGCATGCGCCCGGATTCCTGTTCGGGCATCTCCGAATGCACCAGCCCGCGGCCGGCGGTCATCCACTGCACGCTGCCGGGCGTGAGCAGCCCTTCGTTGCCGTGGTTGTCGCGGTGGCGCATGCGCCCGTCGAGCATGTAGGTGACGGTCTCGAAGCCCCGGTGCGGGTGCTCCGGGAAACCGGCGATGTAGTCTTCCGGGCGCTCGGTGCCGAATTCGTCCAGCAGCAGGAACGGGTCCAGCTCCGGCAGCGCCGGGCCGCCGATCACGCGGGTCAGGCGCACGCCGGCGCCGTCGGAAGTGGGCATGCCGCGGACGATGCGCTGGACACGGGTGGGGTTGTTCATGGTCCGTCCTCACGGGGAATGACTGCACGATGGTGGCAAGGGCCGGCGGCGCCAAGCGCCGGCAGCGCAACCGATCGTTCCGCCACCGGCGCGACGCCCGCGCATTCAGTCGCGCGGGCACCGCGGTCTACGACCAAAGTTGCATCCGCGAAACGGCCGTCGTCGTTGACCCCCGGCCACCGCGGGAGCGACCCTTGCTGCGGTTTTCCCGCGAGGTGACTCGATGAAAGGTTTCTCCAAGGCCGGATGGGCAGTGCTGTCCCTGATCGGCGCATGCTGCCTGGGCGTCGTGGCACTGCGCCGCGGCGAACACATCAACGCACTGTGGATCGTGGCCGCGACGGTGTCGCTGTACCTGGTCGCGTTCCGCTACTACGGGTTGTTCATCGCCAACAAGGTGCTGGGCGTGGACCCGACCCGCGCCACCCCGGCGGTGATCAACAACGACGGCCTGGACTACGTGCCGACCAACAAGCACGTATTGTTCGGCCACCACTTCGCCGCGATCGCCGGCGCCGGCCCGCTGGTCGGCCCGGTGCTGGCCGCGCAGATGGGCTACCTGCCCGGCACGCTGTGGCTGATCGCCGGCGTGGTGCTGGCCGGCGCGGTGCAGGACTTCATGATCCTGTTCATCTCCAGCCGCCGCAACGGCCGCTCGCTCGGCGACCTGGTGCGCGAGGAGATGGGCCAGGTGCCCGGCACCATCGCCCTGTTCGGCGTGTTCATGATCATGATCATCATCCTCGCGGTGCTGGCGATGATCGTGGTGAAGGCGCTGGAAGGCAGCCCGTGGGGCATGTTCACCGTCATCGCGACGATGCCCATCGCGATCCTGATGGGCCTGTACATGCGCTACGTGCGGCCCGGCAGGATTGGCGAGATATCGGTCGTCGGCCTGGTGCTGCTGCTGGCGGCGATCTGGTACGGCGGCCGGGTCGCGGCCGACCCGGTGCTGGGGCCGATGTTCACCTTCACCGGCACCCAGATCACCTGGATGCTGATCGGCTACGGCTTCGTCGCCGCGGTGCTGCCGGTGTGGCTGCTGCTGGCCCCGCGCGATTACCTGTCCACCTTCCTCAAGATCGGCACCATCGTCGGCCTGGCGATCGGCATCCTGATCGTGATGCCGGAACTGAAGATGCCGGCGCTGACCCAGTTCACCGACGGCACCGGCCCAGTGTGGAAGGGCAGCATGTTCCCGTTCCTGTTCATCACCATCGCCTGCGGCGCGGTGTCCGGCTTCCACGCGCTGATCAGCTCGGGCACCACGCCCAAGCTGCTGGCCAACGAGGGCCACGCCGCCTACATCGGTTATGGCGGCATGCTGATGGAGTCGTTCGTGGCGATCATGGCGATGGTGGCCGCCTCGATCATCGAGCCGGGCATCTACTTCGCGATGAACAGCCCGGCGGCCATCATCGGCACCGACGTGGCCAACGCCGCGCAGGTGGTCAGCAACTGGGGCTTCGCGATCTCGCCCGAGCAGCTCACCGCCACCGCCGCCGAGATCGGCGAGCACAGCATCCTCTCTCGCGCCGGCGGCGCGCCGACGCTGGCGGTGGGCATCGCGCAGATCCTGCACGCGGTGCTGCCGGGCGACGGCATGATGGCGTTCTGGTACCACTTCGCGATCCTGTTCGAGGCGCTGTTCATCCTCACCGCGGTCGATGCCGGCACCCGCTCGGGCCGCTTCATGCTGCAGGACCTGCTCGGCAACTTCGTGCCGGCGCTGCGCCGCACCGACTCGTGGGTGGCCAGCTTCATCGCCACCGGCGGCTGCGTGGCGCTGTGGGGTTACTTCCTGTACCAGGGCGTGACCGACCCGTTGGGCGGCATCAACATGCTGTGGCCGCTGTTCGGCATCGCCAACCAGATGCTGGCCGGCGTGGCGCTGCTGCTGTGCACGGTGGTGCTGTTCAAGGCGAAGAAGGAGAAGTACGCGTGGGTACCGGTCATCCCGGCGATCTGGCTGCTGGTCTGCACCACCGCCGCCGGCTTCATCAAGATCTTCTCCGATGAACCGGCGGTGGGTTTCCTCGCGCAGGCGCACAAGTACCGCGACGCCATCGCCGCCGGTAACCTGCTGCCGCCGTCGAAGGACTTCGACCAGATGCACCAGGTGATGGTCAACAACTACATCAATGCCGGGCTGACCGCCCTGTTCCTGTTCGTGGTGTTCGCGGTGCTGGTGTATTCGATCAAGACCATTGCTGCCGCGCGTCGCTCGCCGGTGCGCACCGACCATGAAACGCCATATGTGGCGCTGAAGCCGCACGAGGTGGACCTGTAATGGGCACCGCGCTGGTCCCGGCCGGCCAGCACCAGGCGTTCCGCCGCACCTGGCGGCGCCTGGTGCAGACCGCGCGGCTGTGCTGTGGCGTGCCGGACTACGACAACTACGTGCGGCACATGCAGGAGAAGCACCCGGAGCGCGAGGTCATGGACTACAAAACCTTCTTCCGCGAGCGCCAGGAAGCGCGCTTCGGCGGCAGGGGCGGGTTCCGCTGCTGCTGAGCCGGCAATGATGCAGGAACACGGAAGGCCGCCGAAAGGCGGCCTTCTCATGTCGGGAGTCTGCTCCGCATGGGGCTTCATCGATAAAGCCCCGCACCTACGCGGGCAGGTAGGTCGGGGTTACACCCCCGACGCTGCTGCCGGAAGCGTCGGGGATGTAACCCCGACCTACGGCAGCGGCCCTACGCGCCGGCCATCCATTTGAGCATCAGCCCGGTCATGTAGGCGATGACGGTGCCGGTGGCGTAGCCCACCGTGCCCAGCAGCACGCCCACCGGCGCCAGCGTCGGGTGGAAGGCCGCGGCCACCACCGGCGCCGAGGCGGCCGCGCCGATGTTGCCCTGCGAGCCGATGGCGAAGAAGAACAGCGGCGTGCGCAGCAGCCGGCCCACCAGGTACAGCAGGCCGATGTGCACGCCCATCCAGATCACCCCCAGCAGGAACAGCCACGGCCGGTCGGCCAGCGACAGCAGGTCCATCTGCATGCCGATGCAGGCGATCAGGAAATACAGGAACAGGGTGCCGATCTTCGAGGCGCCGGCCGCCTCCAGGTTGCGCACGGGGGTGAAACTCAGCAGCAGCCCGGTGACGGTGGAAAGCATCACCACCCAGACGAAGGCCGTATCCAGCGAGGCGCGACCGGCCCAGCTGACGTTGGCGCCGAACCACGCCGCCAGCAGCACCGCCAGCGCATGCGCCAGCCCGACCACGCCCAGGCCGACGCCGACGATCACCATCAGGTCGGTCAGGCTCGGGTTGCGCGCGCTCTTCGCCTCGTACTCGGCGATGCGGCGCTTCATGTCGTCGATCGCCGATGTGTCGGCGCCGGTGCGCGCGTCGATGGCTGGCGAGCGCCCGGCCAGCCACAGCAGCACCGCCATCCACAGGCTGGCGCAGGCCACGTCCACCACCGCGAACTGGCCGAAGGTGGTGGCATCGACGTTGAACGTCTCGCGCATGGCGGCCATGTTGGCGCCGCCGCCGATCCAGCTGCCGGCCAGCGCGGCCATGCCGGCCCAGGTGTCGCCGGCCACGGTCTGCGGATGGATGAACTTCATGATCTGGAACGACACCGCCGCGCCCAGCACGATGCCCGCGGTACCGGTGACGAACATCAGCAGCAGCTTCGGCCCGAGGCGGATGATGCCCTTCAGGTCGATGGACAGGGTCAGCAGCACCAGCGCCGCCGGCAGCAGCACGTCGCGGGCGATCGGGTTGTAGAGCTTGGTGCCGTGGCCGTCGATGATGCCGGCGGTGTTGTAGATGGCCGGCACGAAGTAGCACAGCAGCAATGCCGGCACCCAGGCGAAGAATTTCTTCCAGAACGGCGTCGGCCCGCTGGCCAGCCAGAAGATCAATGCCAGCGTCGCGGCGATCAGGCCAAGGCCGACGATGTCGTTGCTGATGAGGGCGGTAGTGCTGTCGGTCGGCATCAAGCCTGCTCCTGTCGATCGAATACGGTGACGCGGTGAGGCTTTCAAGCCCCTCTCCCACCGGGGCGAGGCCGCACGGTTTGCGCGCCACTGGCGCGCGTGCGGGTTGAGCGCCCACGCCGCTGGCGTGGGCCGGGGCGCGGAGCGGGGGTTGGGGTGAGGATACGGGCGAAGCCTCAATGCACTAATACACTGCGGGGCTTCGCCCCGTACCCTCATCCGCCCTTCGGGCACCTTCTCCCGGAGGGAGAAGGAAAAAAAGACGCGCCGTTGCCGGCGCGTCCCGCGTGCAGCTTACTGGCCGATGTACTGCTTCAGCCAGGCATTGACGGTGTCGTGCCACTGGATGCTGTTGTGCGGCTTGAGCACCCAATGGTTCTCGTCCGGGAAATACAGCAGCTTGGACTCGATGCCCTTGCGCTGCAGCGCGGTGAAGGTGGCCAGGCCCTGCTCCACCGGGATGCGGAAGTCCTGCTGGCCCTGCACCACCAGCATCGGCTTGCTCCAGTTGGCGACGTGGTTGACCGGGTTGAACTTCTCGTAGTTCTGCGGGACGTCATACGGCGTGCCGCCCTGCTCCCACTCGGTGAACCACAGTTCCTCGGTGGCATAGCCCATCGCACGCTGGTCGAACACGCCGTCATGGTTGACCAGGCACTTCCACGGCTCGTTCCAGTTGCCGGCGATCCAGTTGACCATGAAGCCGCCGTAGCTGGCGCCCAGCGCGCAGGCCTTGTCGCCGTCGAGGAAGGCGTACTGCTGCTGCGCCGCGGCCCAGCCCTTCTGCAGGTCTTCCAGCGGGCGGTCACCCCAGTGCTGGCTGATCGCATCGGTGAAAGCCTGGCCGTAGCCGGTGGAACCGTGGAAATCGATCATCACCACCGCATAGCCCTGCCCCGCGTAGGTCTGCGGGTTCCAGCGGTAGCTCCAACCGTTGCCGAAGCTGCCCTGCGGGCCGCCGTGGATCAGGAACGCGACCGGATACTTCTTGCCTTCCTGATAGTCGTGCGGCTTGACCACGTAGCCATGCACGGTCTCGTCGTTCCAGCCCTTGAAGCTGAACTGCTCGAACCCGCCCATGCGCACGTCCTTGAGCAGGTCGGTGACGGCCGGGGTGATGGCGCGGTACGGGCCGGCCACGGACTGGCCATCGGCGCGCTGGCGCTGGAACTCGTCGATCTGCGCGAGCGAGGCGACCACCACCTGGTCGTTGCTCTGCAGGGTGTTGCGGGTGAAGGCCAGGGTGTCGCCGGCAACCTCGAACGCGGAGATGCTGCCCTCGCCGGCCACCTTGCTGACCGCGCCATCGGCGACCTTCACCGCGAACAACGGGTGCTCGCCCATGTCCTGCGCAGTGGTGTAGATCGTGCCGCCGTCGGCGGACAGGGTGATGCCGTCGGCCGAGCTGTCCCACTGCGGGGCGATCTCGCGCAGCTGGCCGCTGGCCAGGTCCAGCGCCATCAGGCCGAAGCGGTCGGCCTCGAAGCCCGGGCGCTTCATCGCGCGGTAGTACAGGGTCTTGCCGTCGGCGCTGAACACTGGGCCGGCGTCCCACGCCGGGTTGCCGGCGGTCAGGTTGACCGGCGCCTTCTTGCCGGCGGCATCGAGCTGGTACAGGTCGAAGTTGGTCGACCACGGCTCTTCATTGCCGGCCACGCGGATGCTGGCGACCACCGAGGTGCCGTCCGGCGACCAGGTGAAGTCGTCATTGCCGCCGAACGGCTTGGACGGCGCGTCGCCGGCCAGGGTGGCGCTGATCGCCGAAGCGCCCTTCACCGGGCCCGCGCCGGCAGCCGGCAGCGGCGCCACGAACAGGGTGTTGCGGCGGCCGTCGGCCCAGGTGTCCCAATGGCGCACGAACATGCTCTCGAACACCACGCCGCTGTTCTTCGCCGCCTCGCGCTCCTTCAGGCGCGCGGCGGTGCAGCCCAGGTCCGAACCGCAGTCCTGGAACGCGGCGGTGCTGAACAGCACGCGGTCGTCCTGCGGCGAGACATGGTAGCCGTCCACGTCCAGCGCGAAATCGGTCAGCTGGCGCGCCGCACCGCCGGCCACCGGCATCGCGTACAGCTGCTGGCTGCCGTTCTTGCCGCTGAGGAAATACACGGTGCGGCCATCGGCCGACAGCGAGGCCGAATTGACGCTCCAGCCTGCCGGGGTGAGCTGCTTCGGCGGCGCCATGTCGCGGGTGCGCAGGTCGCGGATCCACAGGCTGCTGCTGGCCTTCAGGTCGGCATCGACGACGCGCTTGGCGAAGATCACCTGCGCGCCCTCGGCGGTGAGCAGCGGCGCGGACACGCGGTCCAGCTTGACCATGTCGCGGACTTCGAAACCGCGCGCATTGGCCAGCGCGGGCAGCGCGGCGAGCAGGCACAACGGCAACAGGGCGTGACGGAGCTTCATGGGTTACCTCCCCGGAAAGAGCGAAAAACGGATGGTAGGTGGTGGTCTTGCCGCCATGCAAAGGCATGAAGTCATGCTTTGGAACGAGGAACGAGAAAGCGCAGGAACAACGGCAAACGCGCGGTCATTGCTTCGACCTTGCTTTCACTCGTTCCTCGCCCCATCACGCCTGTTCGCCCTTCTTGCCGATCCGGTACAGCAGCAGGCCGACCAGGAACAGCACGAACAACCCCACCCAGGCCGAGAGCCCGGCCCAGATGCCGGCGAAGCCGCCCAGCGGCACCGCCAGCACGTCGCCGCGGCCGCTGGCCACGATCGGGATCGCGATGGCGATGCCCATCAGCGCCTCGCCGGTGATCAGGCCGGCGGCGAACAGCACGCCCGGGCGGTGCACGCGGTCGCGGCCGTCCTCGTCGTCGGGCTTGAGCTTGTGGAAACGCTCGACCAGGTGCGCCAGCAGGCCGCCGAGGAAGATCGGCACCATCAGTTCCAGCGGCAGGTAGATGCCGATGGCCGCGGCCAGCACCGGTACGCGGAAGCGCTTGCCGGTCTTCTTCAGCCATTCGTCGATGGCGATGATGACCGCGCCGACGCCGGCGCCCAGCGCGATCATGGTCCACGGTAGCTTGCCGCCGAACAGGCCACGCGCCACCGAAGCCATCAGGTTGGCCTGCGGTGCGGCCAGCGCATTCGGGTGCTCGGCGGTCGGCGCGCCGATGCCATAGGCGTGGGCCAGCAGGTTCAGCACCGGAGCCATGATCAGTGCGCAGGAGAACGCGCCGATGCCCAGCATCAGCTGCTGCTTCCACGGCGTGGCACCGACCAGGTAGCCGGCCTTGAGGTCCTGCAGGTTGTCGCCGCCGACCGCGGCCGCGCAGCACACCACCGCGCCGATCATGATCGCCGCCACCGGGCCCAGCGCCGAGTCGCGGCCCATCAGCAGCACCAGCACCGCCGAGGCGAACAGGATGGTGGAGATGGTGATGCCCGACACCGGGTTGTTGGACGAGCCGATCAGGCCGGCCAGGTAGGCCGACACCGACACGAACAGGAAGCCGGCCACGATCATGATGATCGTCATCGGGATGCTCACGTGCCATTGCCCGACGATGGCCTGGTACAGGCCCAGCAGCGGCAGGGTGAAGGCCACCAGCGCCACCAGCATCCACTTCATCGGCAGGTCGCGCTCGGTCTCGGCCAGCTGCACCGCGCCGGCGCTCTTGCGCGCGGCGGCGAAGCCGCTCTTGATGCCCTTGAGCAGCGACTTGCGCAGCGAGAACAGCGTCCACACCCCGCCGATCAGCATCGCGCCCACGCCGAGGTAGCGGATCTGCGAACCCCAGATCGCGAACGCCGCGTCGCTGGCGCCGGCATCGGCGATGGCGCCGGCCAGCGCCGGGTTGCCGTCGATGAAGAACGCCTGGTACAGCGGGATGGCGATGTGCCAGGACAGGATCGAGCCGGACACCACCACGATGCCGACGTTCAAGCCGACGATGTAGCCCACGCCCAGCAGCGCCGGCGACAGGTTGGTGCCGATGAAGGCGGTGACCCTGGAGCCGCCGACGTAGGCCGACTGCGTCCACGCATCGGGCAGCAGGCGCAGGCCCGAGGCCGCGGCCAGCTTGACCAGCCCGCCGATGGCGGCCGACAGGCCCAGGATCTTCATGCCCGGGCCGGGGTTCTCGCCGGCCTTGAGCACTTCGGCCGCGGCCTTGCCCTCAGGGAACGGCAGCGGGTCCTCGACGATCATCGAGCGCCGCAGCGGCACCGAGAACAGCACGCCGAGCAGGCCGCCGAGGCCGGCGATGCCCAGCACCCACCAGTACTTGAAGTCCGGCCAGTAGCCCATGATGACCAGCGCCGGGATGGTGAAGATCACGCCGGCGGCGATCGACGAGCCGGCCGAGGCGCCGGTCTGGACGATGTTGTTCTCCAGGATGGTGCCGCCGCCGAGGAGGCGCAGCACGCCCATCGAGACGACGGCGGCCGGGATGGCGGTGGCGATGGTCAGGCCGGCGAACAGGCCGAGGTAGGCATTGGCGGCGGACAGGATCACCGCCAGCACGACGGCGAGCAGCACCGCGCGAAAGGTGAGCTGCCGGGGTGCAGCGTTGTTCATCGGGAAGTTCCCACTGGCAAAAATCGTTGCAACGCTAACCGTTTGCCCGACGGCAAGTCCAGCCGCGATGCGGCAATCGCCGGCGGGGCCGCGCACGGGCATGCCACGGCCCGGTGCCGGCGGCGGGTCCGCGCCTATACTCGCGGACTTTCCGCCGCCAGCGCTCGCCCATGTCCGCCATTCCCCTGCCCGCCCCGCGCACGGACGACTTCCTCGGCCACCCCAAGGGCGTCTACGTCTGCTTCTTCACCGAGATGTGGGAGCGCTTCTCCTTCTACGGGATGAAGGCGCTGCTGCTGTTGTACCTGACCAAGTACCACTTGTTCGGCGACAAGGCCGGGCTGGACCTGCTCGGCGCCTACGGCGGGCTGGTGTACTGCATCCCGGTGTTCGGCGGCCTGCTCGCCGACCGCTGGCTGGGGATGCGCAAGGCGGTGGTGTTCGGCGGCATCCTGCTGGTGCTGGGCCACGTCGGCATGGCATTCGAAGGCCATGAGGCAACCCGCGTCGGCGGCGAGGTGGTGCGCGACGAAGCCGCGTTGACCGTGACCTACCTGTCGCTGGCGCTGATCATCATGGGCGTGGGCTTCCTCAAGCCCAACATCTCCACCATCGTCGGCAAGCTCTACCCGGACCGTGCCGATGGAAGCGGGGACCCGCGCCGCGACTCGGGCTTCTCGCTGTTCTACGCCGGCATCAACCTCGGCGCGCTGTTCGCCTCGCTGGTGTGCGGTTTCATCGGCGAGGCCTACGGCTGGAAATACGGCTTCGGCGCCGCCGGCATCGGCATGCTGGTGGGCCTGGCGATGTTCCTGTGGGGCCAGAAATACCTGCACGGCCATGCCGAGCCGCCGCAACCGGTGGCGCTGCGCGAGCGCGTGGCCGGGTTGCCGCGCGAATGGCTGATCTATGCCGCCGCCCTCGTCGGCGTGCTGCCGGTGGCGGCGCTGATGTGGGCCGCGGCCAACGGCGCGTTCGCGCTGGGCGGCGAACTCAGCCTGGCGCTGATGCTGATGATCGTGGTGCTGGCCGGCGTGCTGCTGTGGTTCGCCTGGTTCACCGGCACCCAGTGCACGCCGGTGCAGCGCCAGCAGATGATCGCGCTGATGGTGCTGATCTTCATGGCGCTGGTGTTCTTCACCCTGTACGAGCAGACCTATGGTTCGTGGGTCACCTTCACCGACCGCCTGCTGAGCAAGGACCTGGTGCCGGCGCTGGTGGTGCGCGACGGCACCCCGCTGCCGTGGTCGATCGCCTCGCTGCTGCTGGCACCGCTGGGCTTCGTGGTGGCGGCAAGGCTGTCCGACCGCAACCCGGCCTCGAACGCGCCGCGCCTGCTGTTCGCCATCATCGTCGCGGCGATGCTGGTGATGCTGGTGCGCGACTGCCTGGTGCTGCCGCAGAGCGCCGGCTCGCTGACCTACCTCGGCGCATTGTTCCTGGTGCTGCTGGCACCGCTGTTCGCCGCGCTGTGGGCGTGGCTGGACAAGCGCCGGCTGGACCCGTCCAAGCCGGTGAAGTCCTCGTTCGGCCTGCTGTTCGGCGCGCTGTCGTTCGTGCCGCTGGCGCTGGCCGCGCAGCACGTCGGCGCCACCGGGCAGATGGCCAGCGTGTGGTGGCTGGTGCTGGCCTACCTGATCCTCGAAATCGGCGAGATGTGCCTGTCGCCGGTGGGCCTGTCGGCGGTCACCCAACTGGCGGCGCCGCGCGTGGTCAGCCTGATGATGGGCACCTGGTTCCTCGCCACCGCGTTCTCCGAGACATTGGCCGCGCTGTTCGGCAAGCTCGCCGCCATCGACGTGCCCGAAGGCGAGGTGATGAACCTCGCCGAGGCCGCCGCCCGCTACGAACACCTGTTCTGGCTGCTGATGTGGATCGGCCTGGGCTGCGCCCTGCTCGCCCTGCTGGCCTCGCCGCTGCTCAAGCGGATGATGCACGGGATGCGCTGAGCCGCCCCCGCCGCGCGCGGACACGGGCCCCGGCAAGCCGCCCTTCAGCCCACGCTGCGCCGGTCATACCAACCCCGTGACCGGTTGACCATGTGGACCACGGACAACATCACCGGCACCTCGACCAGCACGCCGACGACCGTTGCCAGCGCAGCCCCCGAGTGGACACCGAAAACGCTTACCGCCGTCGCCACCGCCAGCTCGAAGAAATTGCTCGCGCCAATCAGGGCCGATGGACCCGCCACGCAATGGGCCACGCCCAGCCTGCGGTTCAGCAGGTAGGCCAGCCCGGAATTGAAATAGACCTGGATGAGGATGGGTATGGCCAGCATGGCGATGACCAGCGGCTGCGCCATGATCTGCCGGCCCTGGAAGCCGAACAGCAATACCAGCATCAGCAACAGGGCCGTCAGCGAAAGCGGGCCGAGCCTGGCCAGCCAGCGGTCGAGCCGCGCTTGTCCACCATTGCGCATCACCCAGGCGCGCAGGCACGTGGCGATGATCACCGGCACCACGATGTACAGCCCTACCGAGATGGCCAGCGTGGCCCACGGCACGATGATCGAGGAAATGCCGAGCAGCAACGCGACCAGCGGAGCGAACGCCACCACCATGATGGCGTCGTTCAAGGCCACCTGGCTGAGGGTGAAGGCCGCATCCCCGCGGCACAGGTTGCTCCACACGAACACCATCGCGGTGCACGGTGCGGCCGCCAGCAGGATGAGGCCGGCGACGTAGGAATCCACCTGCTCGGCCGGCAGCCACGGCGCGAAGACATGGCGCAGGAAGAACCACCCCAGCAGGGCCATCGAGAACGGCTTCACCGCCCAGTTGATGAACAAGGTGACGCCGATGCCGCGCCAGTGCTGGCCGATCTGGCGCAACGCGCCGAAATCGACCTTCATCAACATGGGCACGATCATCACCCAGATGAGCACGGCCACGGGCAGGTTCACCTGCGCCCACTCGATGCTTCCCAGGCGTATGAAAACGGAAGGCCACTGGTGGCCCAGCAACGTGCCCACCACGATGCAGAGCGCCACCCACAGGGTCAGGTAGCGCTCGAAGAACCCCATGCGGGGCGCAGCGTCACTCACCGGCTTCGTCCCCGGCTTCGACAAAACCGATCCTGTCCAGGGCGACCTTGAGTCGTGCGCGGTCCTCCCAGACCGATGAAGGAAGCGCCAAGAAGGCCATCAGTCGGGCCTGGATGACACGATGGGCCTGCTTGAACGCCGCACGCTTGTCGTCATCGCTGCCACCGGTCGCCGCCGGGTCAGGCAACCCCCAATGGGTGCGTAGGAAATCCCCAAACACCACCGGGCAGGTTTCTGCTGCTGCCGAATCGCACACCGTCACCACCAAGTCCATGCGCGGCGCCCCCGGCGTGGTGAACTCGTCCCAGGACTTGCTGCGCAGCCCGGCGGTGGAGATCCCCTCCGCCTGCAGTTGGGCCAGCGCGAACGGGTTTACGGTGCCGGTGGGCTGGCTGCCGGCGCTGAACACCTTGAAACGGTTACCGGCCCACGCGCGCAGCGTGGCCTCGGCCAGGACGCTGCGGGCGCTGTTGCCGGTGCAGAGGAAGAGGACGTTGTGGGTCATGGCGAGGGTGTCGTGTGGAGGAAGGCGGGACGCCGCAGGAGAACGGTCGCTTGGTCAGCAGCCGCAGGTGGAATCGGTCACCTGCGCGCATTCGGCATCGCCCGAACCGGCGCAGCAGTTGTGGGTGAGGTACTCGATCAAGCCGTTCATTGCCTGGAAGTTGGCGCGATAACAGACATAGCGGCCCTGGCTCTCGCCCTCCACCAGGCCGGCATGTACCAGCTCCTTCAGATGGAAGGACAGCGTTGCGCCGGGAACGCCCAGTGCCTCGCCGATGTCACCGGCCATGCGGCCTGCGGGGCCGGCTTCGACCAGCAGACGGAAGGCAGCTAGGCGGGTCGCATGGCCCAGGGCAGTCAGGGAGGCGATTGCATCTTTCATTTCCATTTTTCTAGAATAATAGAATGAACAAGTCCGAACAATCCCCCTTAGACCTTCCCACCTACCTGGACGCCGGCCTGCTCCCCACGCCTGTGCACGAGGTACTGGGCACCAGCGACATGCACCCGCCCCGTATCCTGCTGTTGTACGGCTCGCTGCGTCCGCAGTCCTTCAGCCGAAAGCTGGCGCTGGAAGCCGAGCGCATCCTGCAGCACCTCGGCGCCGAGACCCGGGTGTTCGATCCGCACGACCTGCCGATGCTGGACAGCGTCGACAAGACCCACCCGAAGGTGGGGCAGCTATGCGAGTGGTCGCAGTGGTCGGAGGGCCAGGTCTGGGTGTCGCCGGAGCGCCACGGCACGATCACCGGCGTGTTCAAGAACCAGATCGACTGGCTGCCGCTGGAAGACGGCAGCGTGCGGCCGACGCAGGGCAAGACCCTGGCGGTGATGCAGGTCAACGGCGGCTCGCAGTCCTTCAACGTGGTCAACTCCCTGCGGGTCCTCGGCCGCTGGATGCGCATGGTCACCATCCCCAACCAGTCCTCCGTCGCCAAGGCCTGGCAGGAGTTCGGCGACGACGGCCGCATGAAGCCATCGGCCTATTACGACCGCATGGTGGACGTCATGGAAGAACTGATGAAGTTCACGCTGCTGGTGCGTGGCCGCAGTGACTACCTCGTCGATCGCTACAGCGAACGCAAGGGAGCGGAGGAAGCGCGGCACATATCGAGGGCCGCGGCAGTCGCAGAGTAACGCCCTGCCGCGGTACCGGACACCCGGCATGCAGGGCACCCCCGGCTTTTGGAGGTGGAGGGCAAGGCAACCTCCAAAAGCCGGACGAAGAAAAAGCCCTCGAAACCGAGGGCTTTCCGGGAAAAACCAGACAACTTCAGGAAGATGTCATTCAGAACGGGATGTCGTCGTCGGCGAAGTCGTCCATCGGCGGTGCGGCCGGCTGCTGGGCCGGGGCCTGGCGCTGCGGGCGCTGGCCGTAGCCGCCGCCCTGATCCTGATTGCCGTAGCCGCCACCGCCGCCCTGCTGGCGCGGGGCCTGCTGGCGCTGCGGGCGATCGCCGCCGTAGCCGCCACCGCCACCTTCACCGCGGCCGCCGAGCATCTGCATCTCGTTGGCGACGATGTCGGTGCTGTACTTCTCCACGCCGTCCTGGCCGGTGTACTTGTCGTAGCGCAGCTCGCCCTCGACGTAGACCTGCGAGCCCTTGCGCAGGTACTCGCCGGCGATTTCGCCGAGCTTGCCGAAGAACACCACGCGGTGCCATTCGGTGCGCTCCTGCTTGTTGCCGTCGCGATCGTTGCGCACGCTGGTGGTGGCCAGGCTGATGCGGGTCACGGCCATGCCGCTCTGGGTGTATTTCACGTCCGGGTCGTTGCCGAGGTTGCCGACCAGGATGACTTTGTTGATGCCGCGGGCCATGTGATTCGCTCTTTGCGTTGTGTGCCGGGGTTTATGCCGGCTGCGGCCGGCATCCGTGGTTCCCGGTGCAGGCGCCGGGAGGGAACGGGACGTGGGATGGTAGCAACCCCGCCATCCCGCGCCCACCCTGCTTCCTTCATCCGGCGCCCTGCGCCGACAGGCTGGCGAGGTAATCGCCTACGTCGGCGGGCCATTGCCGGAGGAATCCGGCGAAAGCGGCCTCGTCGCCGGCGAACAGGGCGCGGCTGGCTTCCTCGAAGCCCGGCAGGTCGCCCGCCAGGGCGAGCATCGCCCGGTACTGCGCCTCGCGGCGCTGGCGCAACTCGCCGGCCCCGCCCTCGCGCCGCCGCGCTTCTTCCACCAGCCTGCGCAACGCCTGCGAGGCGCCCCCGGGCTGCGCCGCCAGCCATTCCCAGTGCCGCGGCAGCAGGGTGACCTCGCGGGCCACCACGCCCAGCCGGGGCCGGCCGCGCTCCCTCGGCGCGGGCGTGGCCTTGTCGTCGGCGGCCGGGAACCGCGCCCGCAGGCGCTCCAGCACCGTCCCGGCATCGCCCCGCAAGTCGACATCCAGCGTCTGGCCGCTGCGGTCGTCCAGCAGCAGCAAGGGACGTCCGTCCGCGCCGACGCCCGCGCGTGCGGCGGCTTCCTGCACCACGTCCTGCAAGCTGCCCCGGGCCAGCAGGCGGTTGCCCGCGAACAGCGCGTGGGGGGCTTCCAATGTGTCGTTCATGGCTTCCTCCTAATTTGACCCGGATGATATTAACGCCATGTTTTTACCCGGGCAATATTTTTGATGCGACGACGCCAGCAACGCAGGTTGTCGCAGGCATCGCGCGACCCGGCCCGTCCATCGAGGGAGGGAGGGAGGGAGGGAGCGCCACGCCACCACCGGCCGCGGAAGCAATCGCGCATGGCATGATGGCCGGCTTCTTCACGCTGCCGGCAAAGGTGGTCATCAAGGGCAAAAA